>NZ_JBFAGV010000012.1:0-173226 GCF_040653855.1 Streptomyces sp. NPDC050856
CTATGAGAAGACCGCCACCGTCTACCTGGCCGGACTCCACATCGCGGGCATCTTCCTCTGGTCCGCCCGCTGATCCAAACGAAACTGCCTAGCCGCAGCCGCCCCCGTGGCCCTGGTCCCCGACGGCGCCCAGCGCGAGCGCGGGCAGCCGCCCCCGGGAGGGCGTACGGGCGCCGACCACCGACCGCACGAAGGCGGACAGCCGGTCCAGGCCCCAGAACGTGTCGAAACCGTGGACGAAGAAGGGCACCCCGAACACACCGTCCCGGTCCCCGGCGAGCAGGGCCTCGACACCCCGCTCCCGCAGCGCGTCGTCGTCCGCCGCCCCGGCCAGCCGGCCGGCGGGCAGGCCGAGCCCGGCGGCGGCGTCGGCGACGACGGCGGGGTCGCAGATGTCCCTGCCCTCCTCCCAGCGCAACTGGTACATCCGGCGGATGAACGCCGCCCCCCGCCCCTCGTCCTGCGCGACGAGGCAGGCGAGGTGGGGCACCTCCCACACCGGGTCCCGGTCGACCGGCCAGACCGGCTGGAGCCCGGCCTCCTGGGCGCATCTGCGCACGTCCCGCAGGATGTACAGGTACTTGTCGCGGGAGAGCGCCATGGACGGGAAGTTGCCGCCGGCCCGCTTCAGCATCGCGGCACTGCGCGCGTCGGGCTCCCAGAACGGACACCACTCCACGGCCTCGGCCACCTGCGGGTGACGGTCAGTCAGTCGGCGATGGGCGAGCCAGGAGTACGGGCTGCTCAGGGAGAAGTAGAAACGCGGGACGGCTCGCTTCGGGAGAACCAAGGGGATCACCCTTCCTCGGAGTCTGGAGTCCCGGGGGCTCGCGGTCCGGAGTCTCGGGTCTCGGGGTCTCGAATCTCGGCCCGCGGCCGGCCGTCCGGCCCGGGGCGCGTCGCCCCAGGTCTTCGGCGCCCGGCCGGGGGCTGCGGCGCCCGGCGGCTCGGCGCCCGGCCCGGGGCCTCGTGGTCAGAGGACGATTCCGCCGTCGATGTGCAGCACGCTTCCGGTCACGTACTCCGCGGAGACCACGTAACTGACCATGTCGGCCACCTCCTCCGGCCGGCCGAACCGGCGCAGCGGGATGCTGCGCATCGCCTCGGCCCGCGCGCCGTCCACCAGCGTCGCGGCCATGTCGGTCTCGATGAACCCGGCCGCTATGACATTGGCGCGAATCCCGTACGCGGCGGCCTCCTGGGCCAGCGCCTTGGTGAAGCCGATGATCCCGGCCTTGGACGCCGAGTAGTTGGCCTGGGCGGCGTACCCATGGACACCGGCGGCGGAGGAGATGTTCACGATGCACCCGCGCCCGCGCTTCATCATCTCGGAGACGGTGGCCCGGCAGGCGTGGTACGCGCCGTCGAGGTGGGTGGCCAGGACCTGGTGCCACTCGTCGTCGCGCATCAGCAGCGCCGGGTTGTCCCGTACGACACCGGCCGAGGTCACCACCACGTCGACCGGGCCGAGTTCCTCCTGGGCACCCCGGACGAAGGCCTGCACCTCGTCGCCCTGTGCCACGTCGGCGCGGCAGGCGAAGGCGCGCCGGCCCAGCTCGGCGAGTTCCTTCTCCAGCAGTGCGGCGTCGTCGTCATCGGTGGCGTGGCAGAACGCCACGTCGTGCCCGTCGACCGCCAGCCGGCGGACGACCGCCCGGCCGATGCCCCGCGTACCGCCGGTCACCAGGGCGACCGGCCGTGTGTCCGTTACCGACATGCTCAACCCTTCCTTCGCCCCGGTCGCGGCACGATCACCGCCGTACCCCGTCCTCGTCACCGACTGTTTCCGGACGGACCGCGCGGGCGGGCCCTCCGGCGGTACCGACATCCGTCGTGCGCGTCAGCAGAATGGGATGAGCCGGTCGGTCGGCGTGCGTCGGGTGGTGCCATTCTTAACTCCTGTGCAACCCTGCTGCACTTACATCCAACATCAGTCGAGGTGCTGCGCGATGCTAGTCCCGCACTCGTGGGCCGTCAACTGACGTACTACTCGGGATACATGGACGTCGCACACGAGTGGGGATAGGTTGCTGACCGGGAGGGAGGTGCAGCCTTGACCAGTTCGTCGGACGCACCGGGAAAGAGTCTGGCCGACAAGATCAATCACCTGTTCGACACAGTGGTGCCCGCCGGCCGCGGCCCCTACAGCACCGAGGAAGTCGCGCGCGCCATCAGCGAGGACAGCACGCCGATCTCCGGCAGTTACATCTGGCTGCTCCGCAGGGGCCAGCGCGACAACCCCACCATCCGCCACCTGGAGGGGCTGGCGCGGTTCTTCGGGGTGCCGCCGGCCTACTTCTTCGACGACGAGGTGACCGCGGCGGTGGAGACCCAGCTCGGTATGCTCACCGCGCTCCGCGACGCCCAGGTGCAGCACGTCGCGCTGCGGGCCGCGGGGCTGTCCTCGAAGAGCCTGCGCTCGATCGCCGAAGTGATCGACCGCGTCAGGGAACTGGAGGGGCTGCCGCCGCAGGAGAACGCCGGGGCGGACGGCCCCCGGACGGCGGGCGCGGCGGCGGACACGCGGGCCGAGGACCCGGCCTGGACGGGCACGGAGGCCGCGGGCACGGCGGGGACGGGCACGGAGGCCGCGGGCACTGGCACTGCGGGCACTGCGGGCACCGGCACCGGCACCGGCACCGGCACTGTGACGGAAGCCGGTCCGGTCCGGTGAGGGGGGTCCGCCGCAGGCGTCTTTGAGCCAACATCGCCGGCCGCGCCCGGGAAACTCCCGGGGGGCACTTGCACGTAGCGCGACTGTTGGTGACGATCGGTAGAGGTGGGGACGCAGCCACAAGCTGAACTGCACCACGATCCCAGCCCTTCCAGGACGCCAACGGCACTGCCGGCGTGAAGGCCGGAAAGGACACCTCGGTGGCAGCACTTCCTTTACGACGACCGGGTCACCGCGCCCAGTTCCGACAGATGCGGCGCAAGTGCGAAAAAGTCATCGCGGAAGTGGGCATCACCTCCGGGTCCGACATCACGGCCATTTGTGAGCAGGTGTCCCGCCGGCGCGACCGCGACATCCGGCTCACCTCCATGGAGCTGGAGGACCCTTCCCTCCACGGGTTGTGGATCGCCGTACCCACCATGGACATCATCGTCTACCAGGCGGACACCAGCAGATCCCACCAGGAACACATCATCGCGCACGAGATCGCCCACATCCTGTGCGGCCACGACTTCGACGGGGCCCCCAAGCGGTCGGTCCCCACGGACCTCTTCCCGGACCTCGATCCCGAGTTGGTCCGCCGATCGCTGCAACGCTCCCTCTACTCGGACCGGGACGAGCAGGAGGCCGAGATGATGGCGTCGCTCATCCTGGCGCGCGCCCGCCGGGACGCCGACACCAGCCTGGACCTGCCCGCCCTCGCGCCCGACCTCGCCACCGTGATGGCCCGGGTGGAAAGCGTCATCGGCCGCGGATGAACCTCTACGACGTACTGGCACACATCTGCACCCTGGCCGGGCTCGCCGCGTTCTGCTACCGGCTTCCCGAGCTGACGCAGCGCAGGACCGACCCGGCCCTGTGGGCGCTCGCCGTCTACTTCCTGGGCTCGGGCTTCAGCTTCCTCATCGACCTGAACTGGCTGCGCGACCACATCTCCGGGTTCTTCTCGTACCCGAACCTCACCACGATCATGGCGCAGTCCGCGGTGGTGATCCTCACGGCGGCCCAGCAGGTGGTGCTGGTCCACTGGTCCCACCCGCCGGAGCAGGCCGCGATCCAGGCCAGGCGACGGGTCGTGGCCTTCTCGGTCACGCTGGTCGCGCTGATCGCCTTCTTCTTCCTGGTCGAGCCCTACCGGACGCCGCCGTCCGCCGAGGGCACGCTGCTGAGCAACATGCGCGACGCCGACTACGCGTCCTACCTGCTCTTCTACATCACCATCTGCGCGGTGGGGCAGGTCGGAACGGTGCGCTTGTCGTTCCGCTACGCCCGGATGGCCCGGCGCACCTGGCTCCGGGTGGGCATGTGGGCGGTCACCGTGGGCGCCTCGCTCATCCTGGTGTACTGCGCCATCCGCTACACCCAGACGATCGGCACCCAGCTCGGTCACGACATGAGCGCCTGGGAGCCCGCGTACTGGCTGGCCGGCGATCTGGGGTCGCTGTCCCAGCTCTTCGGCTGGACCGTCCCCTCCTGGGGCCCGGCGGTCGCCCTGTGGGTGGGCAACTACCGCTCCTACCTGCGGCTGCGGCCACTGTGGTGGGCCCTGTACGAGGCGGTGCCGACGATCGCCCTGGAGCCGCCGCGCGGAAAGTGGCTGGACCGGCTTCCGCCGTACAACCTGGAATACCGCCTCTACCGGCGCGTGATCGAGATCTTCGACGGGTACCTCGCCCTGCGGCCGCATCTGTCCCACGCCGCCGCGCGACAGGGCGGCCCGCCGGACCGGGTCCGCCGCTCCCCCGACGACGAGGCCCGCTTCCTGCGCGCCGCGCTGGAGGCGCGCGCCGAGGAGACGGCGGCGACGCCCCCGGCCTTCGAGCCGACCCCCGCGTCGCCGCTCGCCGAGCGCCGGGACGACTTCGCGAAAGAAGTGGAGTGGCTGACCGAGGTGGCGACGTCCTTCGCCAGGATCTCGGCCCCGGACCGCTCCGCGGCACGGAAATGAACAGGTGGCCCGCACAGCATGGAACAGGCCGGGGAGTCGTCCTCACCCGACATAGCCGCCCTGACGGCCGAACTGCTGGCCCTCGACCGGGCGTCCGGAGCCCGCGCGGCGGCCCCGGCGGCGGTACGGGCGGTACGGGCGCTGCGCGCGGCACCGCCGGCCCCGGCCGGTCCGTGGCGTGGCCGGCCGCCGGGCGGCCGGGAACGGGCTGAGCTCGCCGAGCTCTTCGAGGTGGCGGCCTGGATCCTGTTCGACGCCGAGCACCACGCGGCGTCGTACCGCCTCAACCGCCGGGCCCTCGCGCTGGCCAGGGGGCTGCGGGAGGACGGCCGTTCCATCGAGCTGCTCACGCTCTCGGTGCTGAGCATGCAGGAGGCGCATCTCGGCCGCCCCGGCGACTCCCTGCGCATCTCGTCGTCCGTGCTGGCCGGTGCGGACCTGCCGCCACGGGTGGCCGCCCTCTTCCACCTGCGCGAGGCCCGCGCGCACGCCCAGCTGAAGCGCCGGTCCGAGGCGCTGCGGTCGCTGCGCACCGGCCGGGAACTCCTCTCGGACCGGCCCTCCGCCCAGGACCCCTCCTGGGCCTGGTGGCTCGACCGGGCCGAGTTCGACGGCCACCACGGCCTCGCCCTCGCCGACCTGGGCGACCTGGACGGGGCCGCCGCGCTGCTGCACGGCGCCACGGAGGCGGGCGACGGTCCCGCCTACCGCTCGCTCTTCGCCACCGAGCTGGCCCGCGTCCTCGCCACGGCCGGCGCCTGGCGCGAGGCGGACGCCTGGCTGTCCTCCCTGGTCGAGTCGGTCCCGGGCATCGGCTCGGTACGGGCCTTGAACTCCCTGGGACACGCGGCCCACCTCATCGAACACGGCCGGGGCGTCCCGCGCGGCCTGCGGGACACCACCCGACACCTCAGGATGCTGCTGGACCGGGAAACCCCGCACCGCCCCAGGTGACCCGGCGCCCGCGCTCCCCCACTCCGCCTTCACGCCATTCCGCTCACGATCCGGGAGACCCCCATGACGTCGGCAACGTCCTACCGCCTCCACCTGGCCACCGCGGTGGCCGTCCTCCTCGTCACCGCCGGCGCCTCCGCCGCCCACACCCCCGCCGAGAAACACCCGGCCCCCGCCTCGTCCCCCCGTACCGAGCCATACCTGAAGACCCACCTCTTCTTCGGCACCGGCCGCCACAACGGCGCCCCGCCGATCACCGAGCGACAGTTCATGCAGTTCCTCGCCGAGCACATCACCCCCCGCTTCCCCTCCGGCCTCACCATTCAGGAGGGCCACGGGCAGTGGCGCGACCGCACCGGCGCGATCAACAGCGAGCGCTCGTACGAGCTGATCGTCCTCTACCCGCAGACGGAGGCGAAGGCCCGGGACTCCGACATCGAGTACATCCGGGAGAGATACAAGAGGATGTTCGGCCTGGAGTCGGTGGGCCGGGCGGACGTGAAGGCCCAAGCCGACTTCTGACCCGCCTCCGGCGGCACGGGCCGGCCGGACGGGCGGTGGGCCGCCTCCGGCGGCACCCGTCCGAGCGGGTCGGGCCGCGGGGCGGAGGACGGGGCGAGGCGCGGGTCCCGGCCGGGGGGGCTGGGGCCGCGACCGGCAGCACCCGGCCCCGCCCTGGCCGGCCCCGGTGGGCCACCCGCCCGCCACCCACGCGGCCGGTTGCTGGCTCCGAGGAGCGGGCACCCGCTCGCCGACCCCGTATGGCCACCCGCCCGTCGACCCCAGGTGGGCGCCCGGTCGCGGTCCCGGGTGCCCGCAACTCGCTCACCCCCTGGATCACCACCCGCTACACTGTCCGCGGCGGCGCAGCTCTCCGGAGCAGCACCACCACATCGCCCCGCCTCCGTAGCTCAGGGGATAGAGCACCGCTCTCCTAAAGCGGGTGTCGCAGGTTCGAATCCTGCCGGGGGCACCAGCGCAAAGGCCCCGGACCGATCATGGTCCGGGGCCTTTGACATCCACTTCTGACATCAACGGCGTCGGTCACTGACGACCGGGACGCCGCTTCCTGAGCAGCCGGTCCATGTGGCTCATGGCCTCCCGCTGCGTGTCTTGCACGACGTGCGTGTAGACATCCATGGTGATGCTGATCTGGGAGTGGCCCAGGATCTCCATCACCACGCGGGGCGCGACCCCGGCCGCCGTGAGAAGCGTGGCCGTGCCGTGGCGAGCGTCGTGCAGCCGGATCACGCGAAGGCCGGCGGACTCGGCGACGCGGGTGAAGGACCGGTAGACGTTCCGCGGCTCGACCGGGCGGCCGGTCCGAGTGGTGAAGACGTGCCCCGACTCCTGCCAGGACTCCCCCGCCTTCGCCCGAGCCGCCGCCTGCCTCATCCGGTGCCAGCGCAACGGCGCGATGCAGAGAGCGGGCAGCGGGACGGCACGGCGACGACGGCTCTTGGGGTCGTCGTCGTACAGCACGCCCCGGCGCCGCTGCGTCTGCTGCCGGACGTAGAGGACACGCCCGTCGA
Organism: Streptomyces sp. NPDC050856; assembly: GCF_040653855.1. NCBI lineage: Bacteria > Bacillati > Actinomycetota > Actinomycetes > Kitasatosporales > Streptomycetaceae > Streptomyces > Streptomyces sp. NPDC050856. The sequence goes on from NZ_JBFAGV010000012.1 coordinate 7,109, forward strand.
GGTCGAGGTCCGACCAACGAAGGCCGACGATCTCGCCCCGGCGCAGGCCCATGGTGATGGCGAGCACGAAGGCCGCGTACAGCGGGTCCTTGCGCGAGGCGGCCAGGAAGTCGAGCGTCTCGTCCAGGCTCCAGGGCCTCAGCTCCCGGTTGTCGGTGCGCGGAGGCTCCACGAGCTTGGCGACGTTCCGCGTGATCAACTCCTCGCGGCACGCGGACGACAGCGCCGACCTCAGCACGCGGTGTGACTCCTTGGCCGTCGCCGCGGTCGTCTTCTCCTCCAGGCGGACGAGAAAGCGGCGCACGTCGGCGACGCCGAGGGATTCGAGCCGCTTGGCGCCGAGGAGCGGCACCAGGTAGAGCCGGACGTGCGCTTCGTACTTGTCGTACGTGCTGAGCTTGCGCCGGGGCTTGATGACGTTGTCCAGCCAGTACGGCAGCCACTCGGCGAGCCTGGCTGACCGGGTCGGCACGGGCACGCCCTGGTCGACCTTGGCGAGCAGTTCACGGCGCTTGGCGTCGCACTCGGCCCACGTCTTGCCGTACGCGAACTTGCGGGCGCGGGTGCCGTCAGGCTGGAGGACGTACACCGCACACTGGAAGCGGCCGTCCTTGCGCTTGGTGATGGTGCCGGCGCCGTTGGGGTTCCGCTTGCGTTGCTGGGCCATCAGGCCGCCGCCTCCAGTTCATTGGTGATGTACTCGCGGACGGCCCGCGCCGGGATGCGGCGGCACCGGCCGATGGTGATCGAGGGCAGACGACGGGACCGGATCAGGTCGTAGACCGTGGAGCGACCGACCTTCAGCCGCGCCATCACCTCGGGCACCGTCAGCAGCTCGTCATCGCGCATGGGTCGGTTCTCCTTCCGTTCCGGGAGCGGGTTCGAGGGTTTCGGCGAGCCAGGCTTTGGCGTCGGTGAGGCCGGTTCCGGCGTAGATCCAGTGCGCGAGGACGAGGGTCGTGTCCTAGTCGGTCCCGTCCGCTGCCAGGGCTTGTGCGCGGCGCCATTCGGCGCGGGCGTCGCGGAGGGCACCGAGGGTGGTGGAGTAGCGGCGGGACTTGGTGGAGAAGTGGCCGCGGAAGCCGAGCATGTGGGCCCAGGCCCGCAGGCGAAGGCGTTCGAGGTCCTTGCGGGCGCCGAGGGTCCAGGCGGTGCGGATCAGCCGGCGGGCGTGGTCACTGATGTCGAGCTGGGCGAGTTCTGCGAGGAACCTCAGCGGCCGGTCCAGAGCTCCCGTCGCCGTCTCGGCGCCCTTGGTGGCGTACTTGGCGATGTACGCGGCGACGGCCCGCTCGGTCAGCTCCTGGCCGCCGTCGAAGTCGGCCGAGCGGATGGAGCGCACGTCGAGCTGACGGCCGAAGGCGAAGGCGTGGGCCCGGCCGTTGATGACCGGGCCGTCCACGCGGGCGGCGGCAGCGGCGGCCCGGATGGCGTCGGTGAGCAGCCCGGCGGTGGCCCAGGCGGGAGGCGGGGTGTCGCCGCCGTCGGGGCCGTCGATGCGGATAACGGCGTGGAAGTGGACGGCGCCGCGCTTCTGGTACTCGGCGACCTTGGCGAAGGACACCCGGGCGTACTCGCGGAAGGCCCGCTGGGTGAGGCCGGCGCGCTTGGCGACCTCCCGGCGCAGGTAGATCGAGAAGCGCCGCCACAGCGGACCGGCGTGCGCGTTCCAGAGCACGGCCGCTTCGTAGTCGTAGGTGTCCGGGTCGAGCGGGGTACCGAGGGCGGAGTCGTCCTGGTCGTGGAGGGCGCCGCAGCGGCAGCGGCGGACCGATCCCGCCGGGCCGGTGGGGCGGTTGTGGACCGGGCCGAAGCTGGGCGCGGTGAAGGTGGCGAAGACGCGCGGGTGGGTGGCGACGCGTTCGGGGACACCCTTGCCGCCGCGCAGTCCGGAGGTGATCAGGTGGAAGGTGTCGCGGCGGTACACCTCGGCGCAGGCCGCACAGCGGGTCGTGCGGCGGTTGTTGCAGCGGACCAGGAGGTGACCGGCCGGGAGGCTGGAAGAGTCGAGGTGGTGGAGGACGTTGCCGATCTCGCCGGTGCGGGTGTCGACGGCGTACTCGGTGCGGTGGCCGTCGAGGCGGATCGGGTGTGTGCAGCCTCCGAGGCCGGCGAGCTGGCGCAGGAGTGCGGGCATGGTGCCGAGGGCGGCCAGCTCGCCGAGTTCGCGGAGCGGAGGCGGAGTGGCGCCGGTGATGATGGCTTTCTCCTTCTGGTTCGGCTGGAGGGAGACGGCCCCCGGGGCGGCGGATGCTTGGCGGTATCGAGGTCGCCCCGGGGGTCCGGTGCGTCAGCGGCGGTGCTGGTCGCGGAGCAGCGAGCGCAGGACCACGGCGGCGACGGCCACGGAGACGGACGTGACGGCGACGGCGGCCACGGAGACGGCCGTGACGGCGACGGCGGCCAGGAGCGCGGTCAGCACGACGCCACCGATGAGGACGGCCACGACTGCTCCGGTGCTGACGGAGATCTGAGGGACAGGCCGCCGCGCGGGAACCTGGTCGACCACGGTGTGGGGGTACGCGGGCGGCGGCGTCGGGCTGCCGGGGTGCTTGGGCAGGAACACAGCGAAGCTCTTCTTACCTACTCGTCTAGTCATGTGAGCCGTTGATGATGTCCACGCCGGAGCGCGTGCCGGACTCGATGGCGGGGGCCAGGAAGGTGTCCGAGAGCCAGAAGCCGAAGAGGGCGATCAGGACGATGATCCACGTACGGACGCCGAGGAACTTGATCGCTCCCCAGGCGAAGAGGCCGAGGAGGACGACGAGCGGCAGGCTGACGGTCACGGTGTGCGGGTCCTTTCAGCGGACGGGGCAGCGGTGGGTACGGGCGGCCAGTTCGGCGGCGGCGCGGCTGTCGTAGTCGGCGGAGAAGCCGCAGCGCGGAGCAGTGCAGGCGGCGGTGTGCTTCTCCCGGCCGCGACCGTCGTAGGACGTGCCGACCTGGACGGGGCCGATGCGGGTGACGGAGCGGAAGCGGCGGTTGGCGCTCACGTAGTTCCTTTCAGGAGCTGGGCGGCGATGGCGTCGGCCATGGGCGGCGGGACGCCGAGGCGGGCGCGCAGGGTCGGAGTGTCGATGGCCGTTCCGGTGCGGGCGTGGTGCTCGGCGGCGACTTTGCGGGCGTGCTCGACCAGGGCGGCCGGGACGGCGACCGGGGGTGGGGTCGGTGTCGGTACTGGCTCGACTGCCGAAGGCGCCGGGGATACCGGTGCGGGATCGGGCGCGTCCTCCTGGTCCTCGATCTCCTCGGACGCCTCCTGCCTCACAGCGTCACTGGTCTCGTCGTGTGTGGTCGGCGACGAGTGGACGAGGAGGGTTCCGCCGAGGAAGGCGACCGCGGGCCAGCCCGCGACGAGGATGCGGAGCCAGGCCGGCACGTCGTCCAGGTCGAGCAGCCCGGCGGTGGTGACGTTCGCGCCCAGGGACACGGCGAGGGCGATCAGGAACCAGCACCACCCGGCCGCTTTCGCGTCGCCGGACCGCAGCCGACGCCAGGCGGCGACGAGCAGCAGGTCGACCGAGACGGGATAGGCCCACGCCTTCCACCCGTCCTGTCCGGCCGCCGAGGCGACGTCGTGCAGGTGGGCGAAGGACAGCGCGGCGGCGATGACCGCTTGGACGAATACCGCGTCGACGCGGGCCAGGTGGGCGCGCATGCTGCGGCTCCTTCCGGGTTCGGTCATGGGAGAGGTAGGGACATGGCGTGAGGCGGTCACGCCGGCCGGGGATGCGTGCGGGCGCGGGTCAGTCGGTCACCGGGCGGGGCCGTACGACCGGGCCCGGTGTCTCGACGGGCGGCCGTGCGGGCACGTCGGGCCGGAAGGGCTTGAGCGCGGGCAGGTCGGGGACCAGGTGGGCCGACTCGGAGCAGGTCTCGGCGGCTTCGCCGAGGGAGAGGTACGGCGTGCGGATGCGGGACCAGCCGCCGGAGGTGTCACCGGCCACGGCGAGGCCGGGTCGTTCGGGGGCGATGGCGCAGGCGGCGGAGACCGCCTCGGGGGCGATGTCGCCGAGTGCCATCTTGGCGGAGGCTTCGTCGTTGACGCGGTGGCAGACGCGGCCGGTCAACTGGGCCCGCAGCATGGTCGCGCCTTTGCCCAGCTCGGCGCCGAAGCGCTGTCCGCAGACCTCCAGGTAGATGCCGGCGGCCCGGCCGAGCTGGGCGAGCCGGATGAGCTGGGTGACCATCTCGTCCCGGCGTTCCTCGTCCTTCTTCGTGGCGACGAGGAAGAGTTCGGCCACCTCGTCGACGAACAGCACGACGGGCACCGGGCGTTCGTGCTCGGGCAGGCCCCAGATGTCGGAGGTAATCTCCTCGTCCGGCGTGCTCGACGCGATGCCCTGCCGGGCCTTGATCAGGTCGTACCGGTTCTCCATTTCCTTGATGAGCACGGGCAGCAGCTCGGCGGCCTGCTCCGGGTCGGTGGCGAGCGCCGACAGGCGCGGGGCGAAGGGCGCCAGTTCCACGCCCCGCTTGCAGTCGATGCCAACGAGGGCGACAGGCTGACGGGCGAGGCCGGCGACGAGGTGACGCAGGTACATGGATTTGCCGGACAGCGTGGCGCCGAGGGTGAGCTGGTGCGGAACGGTGCGGTAGTCGCGTACGAACGGAGTGGCGTCCTCGCGCAGCGCGACCGGCACCCGGAGCAGGTCCGGGCGGAGCTTGCGCGGCATGCGTACCCGCCGCAGCACGTCGAAGCCGACGAGCCGCAGTTCGACCACGCCCGGCTTGATCGTGGTCACGTAGACGGCGTGGACGCCCCAGGCGTGCCGCAGCCGTTCGGCGGAGGCGGCCACGTCGGCGGGTTCCTGCCCCGGGGCGAGCCCCAGGCGGACCCGCAGCCCCGTCGTGGTCGGCCGGATGATCCCCCGGCGCGGCGGTACGGGTCGGACCTCACGGCGGGTGGTGGCCTTGACCGCCAGGACCCGCAGCCGGGAGGGGGCCACGGTCAGCCCGCACGCCTCCATGACGGAGCCGTAGGAGCTGAGCAGCCGGACCGTGGACACCGGTAAGCCGACCGTGGACCAGTAGACGCCGGGGTGTCGCGCCCGGGCGTAGGCGGCCCCACCGCCGAGCGCGGCGACGGGACCACCCACCTCCAGAAGCGTTGCCAGGTCGGTCATCAGGCCGACGCCCCCACGGCGGCCGGGAAGGCGGCCGGAGTGACGGCGGCGGCCCGGAAGGCGATGCCGTGCCGCTGCTGGCCGTTGAACACGCTCTCCCACGGCCGGGCGACCAGCCCCGGCAGGGAGACCGGGGCGCCGAGGGCGAGCCCTTCCGACACCCCGCTCTCCGGGACGGTCACCTTGATCAGGGACGACTCCCCCTCCTCGATGTAGACGACGCCGATGGTCATCAGCGCCTCACCGCTGACCGCGTCCTTCGCGATCTCGCCCGACTGCCGGTCGCGGACCTTGGGCTCGGGCGCCTCGGTCAGCAGGATCGTCGCGGCCGAGGTCTCCACACGGATGGTGCGCAAGGCTTCTTCCCATCTACTCGTCTAGACAAGATGCATCCTTCGAACCCGACGGCGCCGGATTCGGGATCAACCTTGCCACACAACTTGCCCACTCGTCTATACGAGTATGCGTGTCGGTGTGTACGAGTCCGGGAGGTGGTCTCGCGCACCGCCGATCAGGTCGCCGGTAGCTGGTAGGAGAGGACGTACGCGTCGGCCGCCATCACCGTGTCGCAGACCTCCACGGCCCGCCCCCCAGTGTCGAAGGCGGTGCGGATCAGGTGGATCACCGGCACGCCGGAGGCCAGTTGCAGCGTCTTCACCTCGGACGGCGAAGGCATCCGGGCCCGGATCTCCTCCTCGAAGTGGTCGAGCTGGTGACCCAGTTCCTCGAGACGGGCGTAGATGCCGCCGGGGCCGGGGTTGGGCTCGGCGATCTGCGTACCGCGGGCGATGTCGAGCGGGAGGTACGAGGTGGCGAACTCGACCGGCCGGCCGTCGAGCAGGTACCGGCGACGCCGGGCGAGCACGCGCCGCACGGAACCGAGCCGAGTGGAGACGTCCTGGCCGGCCTTCTCCTCCTTCACCTCCAGGCTGTCCACGGTGGGGTGACTACCGGCGGCGTCGGCCTCCACGATGAACGCGGACTTCCCCTGCTCGCGGTGGCGCCGGGCGAACCGGTCGGAGGCGAGGCGGCGCACCGGAGGCCGGGGCCGGACGAAGACGCCCCGGCCGTGCTCGGCGTGCACCAGGCCCTCGCCCTGAAGGATCGAGAAGGAGTTCCGGACCGTCATCCGAGAGACTCCGTAGTGCTCGACCAGCTCAGCCTCGGAGGGCAGCTTCTCCCCCTCCTTGAATCGCCCACGGTCAATGGCCTCGCGCAGCTGATCGGCGATCTGCCGGAAGACCGCACGATCACTGGTCGGGTCGAGGCCGCCGAGAATGCTCGGTAGAGACGCCATGCGTACTCCTTTAGGTATCTAGACGAGTGGGCGAGTCTTGTTGCTACGGTGGAGAGCCTAGTCAGCCGAGAGGGCCAAGGAACGTGAGCACAGAACGCCCGCACTCCGTGAGCGTCGCCGGGGTCATCGTCGATGACCAAGGCCGGGCCCTCCTGATCAAGCGCCGCGACAACGGCCACTGGGAACCCCCGGGCGGAGTCCTCGAACGCGAGGAGACCATCCCCGAAGCCCTCCAGCGCGAAGTCCTCGAAGAGACCGGCATCAAGATCGAGCTTCCCGCGACCCTGACCGGCGTCTACAAGAACATGACGGGCCTGATCGTCTCCCTCGTCTTCCGCTGCCAGGCGGCCGACGGTACTCCCACCACGGGGGACGAGACCCACGCACTGCGCTGGGCCACCCGCGAAGAAGTCATCGAACTCGCCGACGAGGCGTACGCGATCCGCGTGCTTGACGCACTCGACGCGGCGTCCCCGCCGGCCGTCCGCGCCCACGACGGCGTGAAACTCGTCTAGCCCGAACCCGCTACACATGGCGGCCTACCAGCATGAAGGAACTTGTATGCACGAGTATACGAGTACGGTCCGGGTCTGGGGGCTCAGTTGCCCAGGATTACCGGAAGAGGTCAGCAGGGCCCGCCGCTGGACCCGCGACATCCTGCGAGGTTCGCCGTTGGCTGAGGACGCCGAGCTGATCGTCAGCGAGCTGAGCGCGAACGCGATCCTCCACACGGCCAGTGGCCGGACATCCGGCAGCTTCCATCTGGCCCTCGCGGTCTCCCCGCAGGTGATCGCCCTGTCCGTCACGGACGACGGAAGCACCGGCACGGCGCCGAATGTCAAGCACCAGGACCAGGAGGCGGAGCACGGCCGGGGCCTGGGCATGGTCAGAGCACTCGCTCACCGGGTTGTCGTCCACGGCAGCCACGGCGGCCACACGGTCACCGCGGAACTCTTCACCGATGGCAGGCCGGCAGGAGGGCACCCGTGCTGATGTCCGCTCCTCCCGCAGCGCTGAGCACAGGCAGCCGGCCCCTCCCCTACCGATGCCGAGCCGCCGCCTACCCGTTGAACGAGGTCTGTTCCATCCTCCTGGGATCACACGACGCCACGAGCCCACGCCTGGCACTGCGCTGGTTACGCGAGCGCACGCAGCACATCACCGACCAGCTCGACGCCGCATACGCACAGCCGGGCCTGCACTGGCTGACGGGCGACGCCGAACACGAACGGGCCCTCGCCTACCTGACCAGCGGCACGGGGTACCAACTCACTCTCTACGACGAGAGCACCCGCTACGTGCTGCTGGCCTACCCGGCGGGAGCGACCCCATGAACGGGCCCACCCGCGGCTACTGGTGCGAATGCTGGACCGAGCAAGTCACCGGCACAGAAGGGCCGGCGCGTCTGGCATCGTTCGACGCATACTCGGCACCCCAGGCAGACCGCTGGGTAGCCATCGCTCTCCGCACCATCTCACCGGCGCTCGACTCCGACGCGTCGGACGAAGCGTGGACGTGGCTGTACGAAGAGCGCGCTGAGACCCGCAGAGCCCTGATGCGCTCAGAGCCCTGCACGGTAACCATCACCCATGCCGACGTCCGCATCACCTGGACGATCCGACCAGTGCTCTTCCTGCCCCTCGCACACCGGCAGGACGCCGAACTCCCAGCATGTGCACGAAGCTTCAAGCCCCACCGCGCAGACTGAGTTACAACTTTCTCTACTGGTTCAAGGCGGCTCGCTCCGCTCACCGCGCGCGGCCCGGCCCCCGGCCGGGCCTGCGCTCCTGTCTCCGCCCCGCTCCAGCCCGGCCGGCGCCCGTGCCGCGCTCAAAGCAGGCAGCCGCCTGATGCCAGAGAAGGGGTATGTCGTGGCTGGGGCGGTCGGCTCCGCGGCTTTAGCCACCTCCCCGGTCTGGGTCCCGCGTCGAGCAAGACCAGGGGGCCACTCGTGCACATTGCGGTCAGGCCCAAAGCCTGTCCGAGTTGCCAACCAGCGTACGGCCCCCTGATCATGCTCGACCCCAGACCGGGCAGGCCACCGGCCAAACCCGCTCCACCGACCTCGTATCAATCGCTCCGAACGCTGGCGGCTCGGCGACTCAACGAAGATAATCATGGCATGAATGCGCGAGCCCTGGTCGCTACAGGAACCATAGTCACGGTCGTCGCTGCTTCTGCGTTGGGCTATTACTTCAGCCAGGTCGGCTTGGATAAGGCCGACAAGACGGCAAGTATTGCCGGGCTCTTTATCGCGCTGGCAGGCCTAGCACTTTCGATTTATGGAATAGCGGAAGCTCGGAAGTCACACACACCTCAACCAACTAATCAGAAAGTTACCAGCTCCAGTATTTCTGGTAGCAACATTCAGATTGGACAAACCGGCGGCTCGGTACGAATTAAGCGATCCAGCTCGCACTCAACGGCGAGTCAGGATCCGCCTCCCTCGACGCCCGAATCTGGTACGGCCGCGAATGCAGGGCAAGAAGTAAGGGGTTCACGAATCTCTGGGAATAATCTCCAACTCGGTTCATCTACAGGCGATGTGGAAATCGAAGAATCGTAATGGTGAAAGATCTGGACAGCGCACAACTGTGGGTTGCAGACTCACACATCGGCGGCCACAACATTCAGATTGGTTACGCTGGCGGTGATGTCAACGTAACCATAAGGACAGGCCCCGACGGCCCGCAAAGCACCTACGCTCGCTCCTACATAGCAGACCAACTGATTCGTGAATGCTCCAAGAGGCGAGAAATTCTGCGCAGGGCCCCTGGGGTCACCCAAGAGCAGGCAAACCTAAGTACAGAGTTCGATGCAAATGATCCGGATGGTCTGATCTCACTCGGTTCGGGTAAGGTCGTGGCTCTGGTCGGGCCCATGGGCGCTGGAAAATCCGACATGGCCAACCTATGGCTAGCAAACCGATGTCGCGAGTTCGCCGAAGACGACGGAAAACCACTACCTCTCTGGATCGCAGCGAGGGGTATTTCCAGTGACTTGGAGTCGTGGATAACAAGCAGGGTTGATTCGTCGACCCTAGCAGAGGTGGGGGTTTCGCTGGTTGTCGACGGAATAGACGAGACCTCGAAAGGGGCCCAACTTGTTGAAGAATGCCAGATTCTAGCTGCCCGATGGCCTAAGTCGCAAATATTGATTACTGGGCGCCCAGGGACTTTTCCTGACCACGTGGAATGCGTCCACTTGGAAAGCTGGTCGGAAGACGCAGCTTTCGAGATGATCCGTAAGGTCGCCGGATCCCCGAACATTCATCCGTACAGTTATCCTCCTCAAATTGTGGAAGCTGTTCGGCGCCCACTTTTCGCTATGCTGGTAGTTAGCATCCACAGCGCGCACGAGAGTGTGCCAGAAACTTCTGCTGGTCTCATTCAGCAATGTGCACTTCGGTCCCTTGAGCGCAGCACTGGTTCTTGGCGAGAGTCCTTTCCATTGCTACGCCGGATTGCCGTTTCTTCTGTTGCAAACGATGGCAACGTAGCACTAGCCGAAGTCGGCGGAGAGGCGATACGGCACAGTTTGCAAGAATCTCGTCTAGTGGCCTTTTCAGAGCACAAAGTTTCCTTCACTCTGAGCCTCTTTGAGCAGTGGTTTGCGGCGGAGGCATTGCTGCAGGGGGAAGCAGACCTTGATCACATCCTTAGCGACCTTGCGTCCTTCGCTAAGTGGCGGTATGTACTTGCTCTTTCCATGCAAACAGGCAGCTCCGAGCATATTGATGACATTATGACTGCTCTCGCTAAATGGAACCCCGGTGCAGCCGCCTGGGTCGTACGCGAGGGTATCGGAAGGCCATTTGGTAATAACAACTCATCTTGCGAACTACCTGGATGGAAAGCCGTTGCCACGCGACTTCATCGCGCCACGACAAGTTGGTGTACAGGTATAGGCGAGCTAGCCCCAGTGGTGACAGTGCTCGATGCCGGAAAAAATGCTAGTGACCACCTAAAGTTGCATTTGGCAGTCGAAGAGACCGGCACGAGATTCATATACGCATGGGAGCAGGGAAGTTCGGATTCGAAAGATATTCACCATCTTCCCAACCCACAGGAACTGGTAGGGAGGGGTATAGGTGTTGGGTCTTCCCCTGCACCGGCCGGTGACGCCTGGGTATGGGGTTGGACTCTCCACCATATGCAGCAGGGCATAGAGCGAAATTTGCCCAATGCCCTACACCTGCATGCGCCGCTGAGTGGAGTCATTGAGACCGAGTACATATGGGCCGTAATTTATGCCCTACTTCGAAGAGGTTCATTTCTCCATGCAGAACCTGTCGAGGTAGAGGAACTAAAAGCTCTCGTACGGGAACTTCGGGAGAAGGCTCGTGAGCACGGTCCTGTGGAGGACTACGCATACCAGTATGGAGCCGGGAGGAAAATTACACGTTTGGATCTCATACTTGTCGACGAGTGGCTCAATCGACAGCACGAAGGTCAGCTAACGCCCCCCTGGCCGTCAGTTGACGTGAATAGGCCAAGCTCTGGGTGGGTATGGAAGTTCTACACGCCTGAGCGGCTGCTTGAGTTGACCCGCTTCGTTTATGCTCGCGCCCTCGACGCGTACGCTGAAATGATGAGCACGCTATTTGCGAATTTCACTTATACCCTGAATCACTCTTCCCTGTTGCCAGCAACCCTAAAAGGAACCTTGCATGTAGGCGAGGGCGATTCATTCACGGATGGTCCGGTACTTGACTATTGTTTGATCCCGCTCGCCGATACGGAATCGAGCCAGAGTCGTGTCGATATTTCCATTGCCCAGTCAAGGGAGGTGCGGATACCGCAAGAGTATGAGAAGTATCAGCCATATCTGCGGAGGTTTCACATTGACAACCCTGAGAGAGCGCCGTTCTCTTTTCATGGCTGGACGCAGACAGCTCTGCACATATGGGAAAGTCGACCTGCAACGAATATCGCGTTCCGATGGCTTTGGAGCGACCTTAGGTCACTCGGCTTGGTGACTAGCCTCCCCCGTGACTTGCGGTAGTTCGGACTCTCTCGAACTCTGCTTCGCCCAGAGCGATGGGCGAAGAGTTCGGCGAGGCGTTCGCCGAGCCGAGGGGAGACGGGCACCCGGGCTCAGAGCATCCCTCGTACCACCCCCAGGGACGACCCAGTAACTTTAACGCTAGCCCTGCCGACTCATCTGTTCTGTCGATTCAGGCCGCTGGCCTGCAGCACAAGAAGGCGGGGCAGTCCGTCTCAGTTTCCGTCTCATTTCAGTACCGTTCACGGCCGTTCAGGCAGGACCGGAATGGGCAGCCGCTCAGACGACCGGCTGCCGATGAACGCAGGTGAACGACCCTGTACTAGGCCCAGGACAGCACCACCACAGTGAAAAGCGTGCGCCCCTGAGCAACCTCATTGGGCCACCGTGCACCACTGCGCGAAGCAGTGCGCCTTCCACAGAGGACATGTGCCCGGCAATCCTGAACTGGTCCGCACGACGGTCGAGACCCGGGGGGTGGGAGACGTGGCTCGTACGCAGTCCAGGTGTGGAGCGCTCACAGAGAAGGGCACTCGGTGCCGGCGGCTGGCGATGGTCGGTGCGTCGCGATGCAACCTGCACCGTGGCGAGTGGTCGTCGTACACCATCGAGAAGCGCAAGGAAGCCGAACGCAAGGCGAAGACACGCAAGCGGCGCAAGTGATCCCAGCCGGTGTGAGGTGACATCCATGGCTGACATCAACGACAGTGGACAGCGGCGGCGCCGTACGGTCCGACTCGGCCATGGCCGCCCCGCGCAGCACGGGTGGACAGGCGGTCAGACCGAACTCCTAAAGCGGGTGTCGCAGGTTCGAATCCTGCCGGGGGCACACGGCACAGGGCTGGTTCGAAGGGCTTGGGCCCTCGAACCAGCCCTGTTGCGTGCTTACGCCCGTGCCACGGCGAATCATGAAGTCCGGTCTGCTCCCACCGCACCATTGCCTTGCCGTCAGCCTTCGTGAGGCACCCTCGGGCGGGTGACCGGCACGACGGTGAGGAGGTCGTCCAGCCCTTTGAAGTCGTCGGGGTTGGTGGTGAAGAGGGGAAGGTCCTCAGCCACGGCGATGGCAGCGATCATCAGGTCGGCCACCCGGCGGCGCGGCTTGCGGCCGGCGCTGATCACTGCGGCGCAGATGCGGCCGTAGATGCGGGCTGCTTCGGCATCGAAGGGGATGGGGTCGAACTCGTTCTCGGCGCGTTGCAGGACGTCGAGCCTGCGGGCGCGTTCGGCGTGTTCGTCGTAACTGCTCTGTTCGTCGTTGCGACGGACCTCGTGCGGACCGGCGGACAACTCGGCCAGGGTGATGGCGGTGATCGCCATTTCGTCCGGTAGCTCCTCGGGCGCCACCCAGCGGCGCAGAATCATGATGTTGGTGTCGAGGATGCCCTGCCGATACGTCGAGCGGTCAGCGGTCATAGGGATCGTCCGGGTAGGTGTCGGCCGTGGCCTCCTGATCGGCCCGGAACCTGTCAAGGTCGATGCCGGGGGCGGTCCTGGACATCGCGGCGAATTCCTGGCGGGAGACGAACCGACGGCGTCGACGCAGCGGGACGAGCTGGCCGATCGGATGTCCGTCGCGGGTGACGGTGAACGACTGACCGCTCTGTATGGCATCCATGATCTCTCGGGATCGGCTGCGTAGATCCCGTTGGGTGATTTCGGGCTGAGCGCTCATATCGACCACGGTAGCACCGGGTGCTACCAGGTGCCACATGTCGACCGAAGGCTGGCGCCGACACACCTTCGGCCATGGGGGCCGGGTACGGCCTTGGTCGATCGATCTGGCCGGAGCCACGGATGAGAACGCATCCGACATCGACGACGTGGGACGCGGACAAACGCCGGCGACTCCCGCCGGCCGTCGCGCCAATCGGCAACAGCAGTCGGACCCCGCTCGGGCCGAACTCCGATGCGGGTGTCGCAGGTTCGAATCCTGCCGGGGGCACAAGAGAAAAGGCCAGCTCAGGAGGGTTTCCTCCGAGGCTGGCCCTTCGGCATTCCGGGGGCCGTGCCACACGCGTGCCACACGGGTTACCAGGTCTGGGGCACCGTCCCTCGGGGCGTGTCCGACGGACCGCGTGGCACACCAGCGCCCATCGACGTCCCGGACCAAGACCTGGTGCTCCTCGCCCCCGGCCCGACCCATCCACTGCCGAACGGTATGGTCCACTCCCCCGCACCATCGGGTATCCCCTACGGGCCCCGAGGGGGTTTCCCCCTGTGCGCTTCGGGGGGTCGCTCCATGTCCCAGCGGAGCGACCGACGGGCATGATCCATCCATGACGTTACGGCGAACAAGTATCCGGATGCTGGCTGGTGTGGCGGTCCTCGGCAGTGTCTCCGCCCTGGTGGCACCGGTCTCGGCGGCCGGCTCCCACAGCGAGCGGGTACAAGGCGGGGCCGTCGTCTCCGTCGAGCAAACGGCCGATCTCACAGCGGAGGAAGTGGCCGGGGAACTCCGGGAAAAGATCGACTCCTCCCAGGTCCGCTACGGCGTGACCGCCTATCGGGTCACCTACCGCACCACTGACAGCGCGGGTGCCCCCACGACCGCGAGCCAGCTCGTCGTCCTGCCCAAGAATGGGGCGCGCCACCTGTCCACCGTCTCCTGGCTGCACGGCACCACCGTCTACCGCAAGGACGTCGCCTCGGAGAATCCGAAGTCGAACGACCGGCTTGCCGCCCTGCTGTTCGCCTCGACCGGGCGGGCCGTTTCGGCGCCCGACTACGTGGGCCTCGGCTCGGGTGAAGGCTTCCACCCCTACGGTGACCCTCGGGCCACCGTCGCGGCCTCGGTGGACGGCCTGCGCGCGGCCCGGACCTTCGCCCACCGGAACGGCCGGGAGCTGAAGCGGAAGGTTCAGGTCAGCGGGTTCTCGCAGGGCGGCCCCGCGACCATGCTGGTGGGCCGGGCGCTTCAGCAGGAGGGTGCCGACCGCTACTTCCGGCTGGGGGCACTCGCACCGGTCGGCGGCCCCTACCACCTCTCGGCCTTCGAGGCCGCCGCGGCCGACGACAAGATCGCCAAATCCGGCATCTACCTCGCGTACTTCGTCACCGCCTGGAACAAGATGTACGGCCTCTACACGTCACCCGGCGACGTCTTCCGCTCCCCCTACGACAGCAAGGTGGAGGGGCTCTTCGACGGCCATCACACCGCCGGGCAGATCGTCAGCGAACTCCCGGCGGCATCCAAGGACCTGTTCACCGAGGACTTCCTGAACAAGATCCGCAAGCCCGACGGTGTCCTGAAGGACAAGCTGCGCCCGATGGACAACACGTGCGACTGGCGGCCGAACGTACCAGTGGAGATATTCCACGGCCGGGGCGACAAGGACGTCGACTTCAGCCACGCGGCCTACTGCGCCGGTCAGTTGACGAGAAACGGCGCCGCACGCCGGCTGACCGATGTCGGCGACCACGACCACAACGGATCGGTGCGACAGGCCCTGCCCCGGATCGTCAGGTTCTTCGACGAGTCGACGAAGACCGGCTGAAGCGCGCCACCGGCGACGGCTGGTCGAGCGAAGGGTGCACTCGACCGTGTCGTTCGTCGCCTGTCGGACATGCTCCGGTCCGGAGGCACCTCATCCTCACTCTCGCGAATCATGGCACCAAGACGATCGGCGATGGCCCGGTCCCGGTCGCTGGTCATGTGCTGATGGATCAGCGCGGCCCGGGAGTGCTGTGAGGCGCAGGTCTTCGACTGCCGGGGCCCGGTGCCCAGGTGGCGTCGTGGTGCTCCGGTCCGTACCCACGATGGTCCGTACCCACGATGGTCCGTACCCACGGTGAAGGGCCACAGGGCAGAGGAACCCCAGCCGACGTGCGGCTGGGGTTCCCCGGGGCGGTGCGTACCGGTCAGCGGGCGGCGTTGCCCGTGCCGGGGGCCGCTCGCCCTACTCCGGCAGGCCGCCCCGTATCACGATCACCGTGGGGCCGGGCAGGTCAGCGCCGCAGGGTGAGGACACCCGGCCGGTACGGCAGCTGGTCGTAGGGTCCGCCCGCATGCGGGGACTTGCCCTGGTAGAGGAACTGGAGGTTGCACGGGTCGATGGTCATGGTCTGGTCGGGGCTGGTGCGGACCAGGTCACCGTGGCTGATGTCGTTGGTCCAGGTGGCACCGCTGTTGGCCTTGCCCGCGAAGGGGTTGCCCTCGGTGGCGGCCTGCGGGGTCCACGAACCGCTCAGGCTGGAGGCCGTGAAGGACCGGAAGTAGCGCTGCTCGTTCACGCCGCGGGCCTCCACGATCATGAGGTACTGGTTCTGGCCCTGGACCTTGTAGACCTGCGGTGCCTCGAACAGGTTTTTGGCCGTGTCGCTCATGACCGTCGTGTACGACGAGCCGAAGTTGCCCGGGAAGTTCCCGATCGGCATGGTCGCCCGGTAGATCTTGCCGTTGTCCCCGGCGAAGAAGAGGTACATGTTGTTCTCGTCGCCGATCAGGGTCTGGTCGATCGGGCCGGTGCCGGGGGCGGGGAGGGTGCCGGTGAACAGCGGCTGCGGCGCGGACCAGCCGTTGGGGTTGGTCGGGTCGCTCGACGTGCGGTAGCTGAAGGGCGACGCCCCCCACTGGTACGCCAGCACCCAGATCTTCTTGGGCGCGAAGTAGAACAGCGTGGGCGCCACCGCTTTCTGGTTCATCCGGGTCTGCCCGGCCGACGCCATGTCCGACCAGTTGGTGAAGGGGCTGAACGCCATCGAGCCGTAGGAGGTCCCGGACGCGCTCGACGCGTAGACCAGGTGCTTGCCGTTGTGCGTCACGTGGGTGAAGTCCTTCAGCGCGGCCCACCCGTTCGACGGCTGCGCGAGCGGACCCGTCGAACTCCACTTGTACGTCGAGGGAAGAGCGCACGTGGTGCCGCCACCCGAACCGGACGGGGCCGTCCACTTCTGGTTGCCGACGGACGCGCAGGTGTACAGCTGGATCGTGGTGCCGTTCGCGGTGGCCGCGCCGACCACGTCGAGGCACAGGCCGGACTGGACGCCGGTGATCGTGCCGTCCGTGTTGACGTCCCACTTCTGGTTGACGCCACCGTTGCAGTCCCAGACGACCACCGGGGTGCCGTTGCTGGTGCCCTTGCTCTTGGCGTCCAGGCACTTGTTCCCGTGGATCCTCAGCTCCTTGGCGGCGGTGCGGGTCCAGCGCTGGTTGGCCTGTCCGCTGCAGTCCGACAGCTGCGCCTGGGCGCCGTCGGCCGTGGCGGAGCCGGGGATGTCGAGGCAGCGGCCGGAGGCCGCGCCCTTGATCTCCCCGGTACCGTCGGCCGGCTGTGTCGGGGTGGTGCCCGAGCCGGAGTTGAGGGCGTTCATGACGGCGGTGTACGCGGGCTTGGGCTTGCCGTTGCTGTCGAACAGCAGGGGTTTCTCGTCGCTGCGCCAGGAGTCGCTGTCGCGGACGCCCCACACCGTGATGCCGGTGCACCGGGCCACCGACAGGCAGGCGTTGACCGCGTTCGCGTAGTGGGTGGGGGACGCCTGAGCGATGTCCAGCTCGGTGATCTGGACATCGACGCCGAGGGCGGCGAAGTTGGCGAGGGTGGTCCTGAAGCTCCCCGGCGGGCCGCCCGCGCCGAAGTGGCTCTGGAGGCCGACGCAGTCGATGGGCACGCCGCGGGACTTGAAGTCCTTGACCATGCGGTAGACGCCCTGGGTCTTGGCGTCCGACCAGTTCTCGATGTTGTAGTCGTTGTAGCAGAGCTTGGCCGAGGAATCGGCGGCGCGGGCGGTGCGGAACGCCTCCTCGATGAAGCCGTTGCCGAGCACCTTCTGGAAGACCGAGTCGCGGAGCTGACCGCTGCCGCCGTCGACGAACGCCTCGTTGACCACGTCCCAGGCGTAGATCTTGCCCTTGTAGTGGGTCATCTGAGTGGTGATGTGGTGGTTCATCACACTGCGCAGCGTGCCCGCGTCGTGGATCGCGTTGACCCAGGCGGGGAGCTGCCGGTGCCAAACCGTGGTGTGGCCGCGCAGGCGCTGGCCACGTGCCATTGCACGGTTGACGATCTTGTCGGCGGGGCCGAACTGGAAGTTGCCGCGGGACGGCTCGATGGCGTCCCACTTCATCTCGTTCTCCGGGGTGATCATGTTGAACTCCCGGTCCGCGATCGCGGTGTACGTCGGGTCGCCGAGCCGGCCCGCGGCCACGGCGGTGCCGAAGTACCTGCCCGAGGGGGCCGCATGGGTACCCAGGCCCGCGGCTCCGGCGGAGCTGGGCAGGAACGTCACGACGCCGGCCACCAGCGCCGTGGCGGACAGCCCTGTCGTCAGTGTCCGGCGATGCCGGGGCAGGCGGTGCAGGCCCTTCATGATTCTCCTCGGAGGTCGCCGGTCATCCCGGGTGCCGTGATCGTGCGCGCGTCGGCCAGGGAGGTCTGGTCCGCCGCGAGGCGGGTGGGGTGCGGGACGCGTATCCGGTCCCGCGCACCGGTCGCCGCGGGACCGGTGGTGTGTCGGGTCATGGAAGTGGCTTTCTTCAGGGGGCAGGTCGTGGGGGATGCCGGGTGACCCGCCACATCGACGCGTCAAGGTGAGCGGCGGGAAGGGCACCCCTGAAGTGGAGGCTTGGCGACCCGCCGTCCCGTAACGGAAAAGTCGCGCCGTCCGGGTGGTTGCTTCGGTGATGCATCTCGCAGGCAGAAAGCGTTATGTCAGGCCGCGCGATCTGGCCGCCCCTCCGTGAAGGGCGCACCGCACCGCTGTCGGTGACGGACATGCGCTCAGCGCGAGGCAGCGTCCGACGGCATGCGGACAGGGGCCGGTTCCGGACGCTCCACCCGGCTCACCGCCGGGTGGTGGAGGGCGCGGTGCGGGACCGTGCCGCGTGCTGCGGGGTCACCGCTGTCGCCGTGCGACCCGGTCCGCGGCCCGCGCCGAGCGAGGAGCGGTTCTCAGGCCCAGGGCCCGCGGATGACGAAGGAAGCCTGGCCGGCGAAGGCCCGGGTGCCGTCGGAGCCGTCGAGCCAGACGCCACCGTCGCGGTGGCGTAGGACCGATCCGGGGTAGTTGTGCGCGTGCAGGGTCACGGACCCGGCGGCCGCCCCGGGGCGCGGGCAGAAGGTGGTGTCCTCCCGGAACAGTTCGCTGCCGTCGTCGGTGCTCAGCCGTAGCCGCAGGTAGTGGTGGCGAAGGTACCGGCCATCGGTAGCGCGGAAGGCGACGCACCGGGTGTCGGCCAGCCCCCTGACGACCGTGAAGGTGACCCGTCGCCGTGCCGGCTCGCCGCTGGAGGAGGAGACGGGGCCGAGCGCCGCGAAGTCGCCGTCATACGTGACGAACAGGCCGGGCCGGTCCACGGACTCCAGGGACCGCGCACCCAGCGGAACAGTGCCCGTGGCGGCGGACGGACGCGCCGGGGACGGTGCGGCCGGCGGTGTGGTGGGCGGGGTTGTGGGCGAGGTTGTGGGCGACGGGATCGGCCTGGGGGTACCGACCGGGGGCGCACCGCCCGTGGGAGTACCGCCCGTGGGAGCGGCGGTGACGCCGGGCTCCCGAGGCGCCGGTCCGGGCCACGTCGCGTAGACGGCGGTCCCGGCGATGAGCACCGCGCCGGCGGCGAGGCCCACCAGCGGATGAGCGGTCACCGCGTGGAGTTTGCCGATCAGCGAGCTGTGCGGACCGCCTCCCCCCGTCGCGGTGCCGACGGCGGCGTGTGCCGCGGCCAGCCCGGCGGTGCTCACGCCCGTACCCGACAGCAGGCCCTTGGCGGCCAGCGCGGCGATGAGTCCGGCCGGGACGGCCAGCGGCGCGATGCTGAAGAGCAGCAGTTCGGCCGGTACCCGTGCTGTCGTGGTCGCCAGGCAGACCGGGCAGTCGCGGGTGTGCCGCGCGATCCGCTTGCGCCACACCGAGGTACGGAGGCCGTCCCAGCCGGCGACGGTCTCGTCCAACCGCGGGCAGCGGGGGTCGGAGTCCAGCGCGGCGACGATCGTCCGGCTCAGTTCCAGCTGCTCGCGCATGCGCTGCAGGCGTACTCCGACGTGGGCGACGCTGAGCCCCATCGCGGCGGCGATGTCGTCGCGGCTCAGCGAGCCGGCGCACTCCTGCCACCACAGCGACAGCAGCACCCGGTGGTCCGGGTCGAGCCACCGGCCGGCTTCGACGACCTGACGGCGCTCGTCGGACACATGCAGACGCAGGATCGTCGCGTCCTCGAGTTCGGCGCCGCCGTCCGGTATCCGGTGTGCTTCGTCGATGACCGCGGTCCGGTCGGCGACGGCGCGTTGCCGGTGCCAGTGGGTATTGATCTGGCGGAGTGTGATCGCCACCAGCCAGGACCGGAAGCTCCCCGGGTTGCGCAGGGCGGGCAGGTCGCGCACCACGCGCAGCAGGGTTTCCTGGACGACGTCGTCGACGTCGGCATGTCCTCTCAGCGCTCGCCCGACGATGTTGTAGAGCAACGGCAGGTGGGCGGCTATCAGTTCCTCACGCGCCCGATCGTCGCCGGCCTGCGCAGCGACGACCAGCCCCGCGTGGTGGTCCGCGTCCATGAACCCCATCCCACCTCCCTCGGCGGAGGGTCCGCCGAGTACGGCGCCACACCTTAGCGTCGGCGAGGGAGTGCGGCCAAAGCCTGTGCCTTCGGCCGGTGGACCGGCCCGCGCGTCGCCTCACAGGGCCCGGTACCGCGCGTTGTGGGCCGGGAGCGGTGGCGTTCCATGCCCGGCTCCCACAGATCATCGGGGGGTGTTCGGGTGGCCGGCGGCCACCTCGTGGGCGGCCCGTTCACGACACCGACGCTCTCGGAGGGGACAGCTCCGGCCGTGGAGACGGCGTGCCGCGCACAGGCTGTGGCCACGTCCATGGCGCCGAACCGCCGGCGGATTCCGAGTCGAGCGGCGCGAAGGGTGAGGTGGTGCCGATGGTGACCGACCTCTCGGCCGCTGTCCGCAGGCAGGGGGGCGACGGTCGCCTCGGGGCCCACCGCGTCGTACCGGGCGACCGGCCCCTCGGTGGTCAGGCCGGTGCGCACCGACGCGGTGTCAGCGGGCCGGCCCGCACTGGGGAGACGGTCGGGGTGCGGGTGTCGGGGTCGCCGTCCGTGTTCCGGCCGCGGCACCGGCGTCGCCCGGCCACCGGAGTCCCGGGTCGAGGCAACCCTTTGCGGGATCTGTGACCACAAGGAGTCGGATGCGGCCGTTCCGGAGCCCGGGTCCGCCATACGTCTGCCGTACGGCACGCTAAGGAGCACACCCCCCATGAAGAACCCCACGAACGGCGGGCGCCGCGGGCGTCACCGCCGTCGCTGGACAGCGACCGGGCTTCTGCTCGGCGCCCCCGCCCTCGTCGTGCCGTATCTCCTGTTCGTGCAGGAGGACTCGCAGGCCGCGACGGTCGACGGCGATGCCTACTACGAGGTGGTCTCCGTGCACAGTGGCAAGGTGCTGGACGTCAACGGGTCCTCCACCGCCGACGGCACCCGTATCCAGCAGTGGACCGACCAGAACACCGCCAACCAGCAGTGGCGGCTGAGGACCACCGGGGACGGCTACTACGAGCTGGTGAACCGCAACAGCGGCAAGGTGCTGGGCGTCGCGGGCGACTCGACGGCCGAGAGGGCCGCCGCCGAGCAGCAGACCGACAGCTCCTCCACCTCCCAGGAGTGGCGGATCGACGGGGTGAGCGGTTCCGACGCCGTCACCTTCACCTCCCGCAGGAGCGGCCGGGTCCTGGACGTCTCCGGAAGCTCCACGGCCGACGGCACGGCAGTCGTCCAGTACCACGGCAAGGGCAGCACCAACCAGCAGTGGAGACTGGTGAGGACGGCCGGGACCCAGGCGGGCGCCACCGGGTCGTACGTGTGGAACAACGCCCAGGTGGTGGGCGGCGGTTACGTCACCGGGCTGGTGTTCAACCCGCGCGAGAAGGGCCTGCTGTACGCGCGCACCGACATGGGTGGCGCCTACCGCTGGGACGCCGCGGCGGAGCACTGGATCCCGCTGACCGACTGGGTCGGCGAGAAGGACTGGAACCTGCTGGGCATCGACTCGCTGGCCACCGACCCCGCCGACCCCGACCGGCTCTACCTCGCGGCGGGCACCTACACCAACGGCTGGGCGGGCAACGCCGAGCTCCTGCGCTCCACGGACCGGGGCCGCACCTTCCAGCGCACCGCCCTGCCGTTCAAGCTGGGCGGCAACGAGGACGGCCGCGGGGCGGGTGAGCGGCTGGCGATCAACCCGGCGGACAACCGCACCCTGCTGCTGGGCACCCGCAAGAACGGCCTGTGGCGCAGCACGGACCACGGCGCGACGTGGAGCCAGGTCTCCTCCTTTCCCGTCAAGGACGGGGCGAGCAGCGGCGCGGGCATCTCCTTCGTGACGTACGGCCCGGCCGGCAGCAGGACGGTCTACGTCGGCGTCGCCGACAAGTCCACCTCCCTGTACCGCTCCACCGACGGCGGCAGCACCTGGCAGGCCGTCCCCGGGCAGCCCACCGACCAGCTGCCGCAACACGGCGTGCTCTCCGGCGACGGCTCGCTGTACCTGACGTACACCAACGCCCTCGGACCCAACGGCGTGACGGCGGGCTCGGTGTGGAAGCACACGCCGGCCGGCGGGGCGTGGAAGAACGTCTCCCCGTCCCAGGGCAGCTACGGGTTCTCCGGCCTGGCCGTCGACCCGGGCAAGCCGTCCACGGTGATGGTCACCACCCTCGACCGCTGGTGGCCCGAGGACGAGCTCTACCGCACCACCGACGGCGGCACGACCTGGAAGGCGCTGGCCGGGAAATCGGTACGGAACGCCTCCGCCGCTCCTTACATCGGCACCCACACCGGGCACTGGATGACCGCCCTGGCCATCGACCCCTTCGACTCCGGGCACGTGCTGTACGGCACCGGCAACGGCATCTGGCGCAGCAAGGACGCCACCGCCACCGACAGCGGCGGAACCAGCCACTGGACCGTCGGCGCACGCGGCCTGGAGGAGACCGCGCTGATGGACGCGATCGCCCCGCCCGGCGGTGCCACCGTCATCACCGCGATGGGCGACCAGGGCGGCTTCCGCCACGAGGACCTGACCAAGGTGCCCGCCGGGCGGCTGGGCAACCCGATGATGACCAACAGCACCGACATCGACTTCGCCCAGTCCCACCCCTCGGTGATGGTCCGGGTCGGCCGGGGCGGCGCGCAGGACGGCGCCTATTCCACCGACGGCGGCCGCAGCTGGAACGGCTTCGCGGCGGAGCCGGTGGGCAGCGCCCAGGACGGCCGTGTCGCGCTCGCGGCGGACGGCTCCACCATCGTCTGGACCCAGGCCGGCCAGGCACCGTACCGCTCGACCGACAGGGGGGCGAGCTGGTCGAAGGTCAGCGGCCTGGGCACCGGCGCCGTGGTCGTCGCCGACCGCTCCTCGGCCAGGACCTTCTACTCCCTGTCCGGCGGCACGCTGCACGCCAGCACCGACGGCGGCGCGACCTTCACCGCCCGCGCCACCGGCCTTCCCGCCGACGGCCGGCTCACGGCCGTCCCCGGCGTCGCCGGAGACCTGTGGATCGCCGGCGGCGGCAAGGGGCTGCTGCGCTCCACCGACGGCGGCCGCACCTTCACCACGCTGAACACCGTGCGGTCCGCCTCCGCCGTCGGCTTCGGCAAGGCCGCGCCGGGCGCCGCGTACCAGGCCCTGTACCTGATCGGTACCGTCAAGGACGTCACCGGAGTCTTCCGCTCCACCGACAAGGGCGCCACCTGGCTCCGCGTCAACGACGACGCCCACCAGTGGGGCGGCATCGGCGGCGTCGGCGTCATCACCGGCGACCCCGACACCTACGGGCGCGTCTACGTCGGCACCAACGGACGCGGCCTCCAGTACGGCGACCCGTCCTGACCCCCACGCCCGAGCGGGGCCGCGGACACAACGGCCCGCGGCCCCCGAGGTCGCGCCCCATGCTGTGGCGCCGCCCCGCTCGGCACGGCGGCCGAACGTCCCGGCGGGCGTGTGGCACAGCGCCTCGACCCGTGGTCCCCCACCAAGCGGGACGTCCCACCCGCTCCCCGGCTACGCCCAAGCCCCCGCCCAGGGCTGGTCGTGGGGCCGGTACCCGGCCGTGCGGGTCGAGAAGGCGCCCCTGAAACCGTGGGCCGTGCCCCCGAGTGCTCCTGGCCGGTCCCGCTCCGTACCGGTTCGCGGGCGGTCCGGTGTGCCAGAGCCGGCCCAAGGCGGGGATCACCTCCCGCAAGGGCATGGGCCGGCAGGTGGTTGCCGAGTAAAGTCACATCATCACTACTGGTGAGGGGACCAGGGCTCGGTGCACGCACGCCGAGACGCTGGTGGGGAGGGCCTGTAGAGCATGAGCCGTCGCTCCAATGGGTTGGTCGGTGTCTGGGCAGAAGCGCAGCGCCAACAGCAACGTCAGCACGAGGCGCAAGCCAGGTACCAGCGCGATCAGGAGAGGCAACAGCGCGCCTACCAGCGAGAACTCGCGCGCAGCCACCGTGAGCAGAAAGCGGCCTACCGGGAGCAGCGCGAGGCGGAGGCCCGGCGGCGCACGGAGGAGCTCGACGCGCGGGTCGAGTCGTTGCGGGGTCTGCTGGCGGCGGGGTGCCGGGCTCCGGCGTTCAGGGCCGGCGCACTGACGCGGCCTGAGCAGGTCGCGCCGTTCTCCCCGGGCCGGCTCGCACACCCGATCCCGATGCCGGACCCGGACCAGTACCAGCCACAGGGGGGTTGGATCACCACGCGGCGTGCCCAGGCGCAGGCGGAGGCCCGGTCCAGGTTCGAGCGGGACTGGCAGGCCGCACAGGCCGCGGAGGTGCAACGGCAGCACCAGTTGGCCACCTACCGTCTGCAGTACCAGCAGTGGGCCGAGGCCCAGTTGGGTGAGATCCGCCGGCACAACGCGGGCATAGCCGAGATGACGGCCGGCCTTCGCCACGGGGATCCCGAGGCCGCGGTGGAGTACTTCTCCGCCGCCCTCTACGCCTCGACCGGATGGCCGGAGGACCTGCCCCGTCAGGTGTGCGCGGCCTACGACTGCGACGCGCGCCAGTTGGTCCTGAACTGGGAACTGCCCAAGTACGACGTCGTCCCGGAGGCGAAGTCGGTGCGCTATCTGATCAATGCCGATCAGGAGAAGGAATCGCCCCGGCCGGTGACGCAGCGCCGTGCCCTGTACCGGGACGTACTCGCGCAGTGCCTCCTGCTGGTTCTGCGTGATCTCTTCGCGGCCGATGAGTTCGGCGCGCTGGATTCGGTCGCGCTGAACGGGTTCGTGGACGATCACGACCCGACGACCGGCCGACGCACGCACCTGTTCCTCGGCACCGTCATGGCCCCGCGGGCGGCTTTCGCCGGGCTGCACCTGGAACAGGTGAACGCCGTCAACTGCCTGGTGGACGGACTCCGGGGGCAGTTGTCCTCCCGCCCGGACCAGTACGCGCCCGTGCGGCCCGTCCGGCTTCCCGAAGACGTCGGCAACGGCGTCGTCACCCATGGAGGGGACGAGGAACCGGATCTGTACGAGATGGATCCGATCGCCTTCGAAGCGCTGGTCGCCGACCTGTTCCGGGCCATGGGCATGCAGGCCGTGACCACACAGCGCTCGAACGACGGCGGCGTGGACGTCGATGCGCTGGACCCGACGCCGATTCGCGGCGGCAAGATCGTCGTACAGGTCAAGCGCTACCGCAACACCGTGCCTCCGACAGCCGTCCGCGACCTGTACGGCACCGTCCAGGACGTCGGCGCCAACAAGGGCGTGCTGGTCACGACGTCCGGCTTCGGCCCGGGCTCGCACGCCTTCGCCAATGGCAAGCCCCTGGAACTGGTGGCAGGCCCCGAACTGGTCGACCTGCTGCACCGCCACGGACTGCGCGGACGGCTGGGCAACCGCGAACGCCCGGCGCCCGCCCGGCGGACGGCGCCGGACAGTGAGACCCGCACGGAGGACCACAACCTGTTGGGCATGTACTGGTCGGGCAGCGTCGCCCTGGACGTGTGCGCGCTCGTCTGCCACGGCAACCGGGTGCTGGACGACGACCACTTCGTCTTCTACAACAACCCCCGGACACCCGATGGCACGGTCCGCGCACTCGTCCCCGTCGCGCCGGACCGAGCCGCCATCCAGGTCTCCTTCGACGCCCTGCCGGCGCGGGCCGACCGCCTCGTCGTCATCGCCGCCATCGACCCTGTCGCCAACCCCGCGGCCGACCTGTCCGGGTTCGTGGACGCCGGCATACGGTTGCTGGACTCCGAAGGAACCCCGCTCGACCAGCTTCAGGTCTCCGACGGCCGCACCGGCGAAACGGCCCTCGTACTGGGGTCCTTCCGCCGCCGGGCGAGCGGCGACTGGGAGTTCGTCCCCGGAGGCAAGGGATACCGGGGCGGTTTGGAGGAACTGGTCCAGGAGTACGGCATCGATGTGGCGTGACGCGCCTGCCGGCCCGCGGTCGGGGCGATCCCCCCGGGCCTTCGTGTCCCTGCTGAGCACCCGCTGCCGATGGGCCCACCGGTGGCCCGGGGCAGGCCCCACATCGGCTGGAGGCCGCGGGATCGCCTGCTGCGCGTGGGTGGCTGCGTGGTGCCGGTCCCGCACCCTCCGACGCGCGGATAGTCGCCGCCGTCGAACGTGTGGTGCTGGTGCTGAACGAGATCGACGACACGCACGGGGCCTACCGGACCGTCGAACGTGAGGGTCTGTGTGAGGCCGTCGACCGGGCACTCACCGGGCACGGCGTCGACGTGTCCGGTCTTGCCGCGCGCAACGGCATGGACCGGTCCGAGATCACGGACACATGGCGGGAGTGGTAGGGAGCCCCACCGGCCGGCGGCCCGACGGGCGGCGGGCGAGTTCCTGGCTCAGGACGGCTGTGCCGTCACCGGGAGAGGTTCCGGTGGGCTCGCGCGTGCAGGGCGATACCAGCCGATACCGAGACATTGAGCGACTCGGCCGCGGGGTTCATCGGGATCGACACCGACTCGGTCGCGACCTGCGAGAAGCCGCCCGAGGGCCCGGTCTTCTCGCTGCCGAACATGAGGACGAGCCGCTCGTCGATGCCGCCGAGGTCGCCCACCGTGAGAGCACCGTCGCTGTCGAAGACGACCAGTCGCATGCCGCTGTCCTGGAAGTGGCGCAGCGCCTCCTCCCGTGACGCGAGGACGATCGGCAGCGAGAACACGTATCCCCGGCTCGCCCGGACCAGGCGCCGGTCCGCGATGCTGACGAGGTCGCTGTCCACCAGCACGATGCCCGCGGCCCCCAGCGCGAACGAGGTCCGCACGATGGCGCCGATATTGCCGACGATCTTGACTCCGTCGAGCAGGATGAGGTCGCCGGTGCCGGCCGCCAGGTCCGCCAGGCGCGCGGGCCGGGGAACCCGGGCGATACCGAACGCCTTGGGCTTCTTCTCGGTCTTGAAGACCTGGTTGGCGATGGGCGACGCGATCAGACGCACCGGGATGCCGCGCTGTTCGCACGCCGCGAGCAGGTCGCTCGGCAGCGGGGTGGTCTCCAGCCCGTAGACCTCGGTGAACTCGACCCCGGCGCGGATGCTCTGCAGGAGCGGCTCGGGGTCCTCGATCAGTGCCGTCCGGACAACCGACCTCGAATGCTTCGTGACATCGATGATTCGCTGTACGGCGGGATCGGAGCGCTCGGTGATGACGTCAAGGCTGGACACGCCGAAGACGTTAACACGATCATTGTCGCCGGTTTGTGCCGTTCAAGGCGAGGTCACCGGCCCGGGCTCCGCACCGGTGTCCCCGGCCGGCCGTCCGGCGCCCGGCCCGGGGCAGGGCCCTCAGCCCGGCGGCTCAGGGCGCCCCGGCACCGCTTGTCGCCCCGGCACCGCCCGCAACCGCACGGGCAACGGCACCGCATCGCCGAGGGGGGCGGCGAGGGGCCGGCCGGCACATCCGGGTGGTCCGGGTCGCTCACCTCCGCACGCCCGCTCCACCCGCCCGCCCCCTGCTGCTCCTGCTCCTGCTCCTGCCTCAGGGCGCGGTGCCCTCCAGGGCGACGCCCAGGCCGGCCAGCGTCTCGTGGACGCTCTTTCCTTCGGCGATGGCCTCGAGCGCGAAGCCACCGACCGAGGTCGGCGGATAGCCGATGAGTTCGACCACGCGGCTGACGCTGTACAGACCCGGCATCTGGTCGGCCCGGTCCCACAGGTAGACCGCGCCCCACAGTTGGCGTTCGGCGTCGGAGAACCAGGCCTTGAGTCGCATACCGTCCAATGTGGAGTAGGCGTCGACGGCATAGTCCCGCAGATAATCCCGCAGGCTCTCCACAGTGGCTTCCGACTTCTTCAGATCCCACATAACGATCGAAACGTACATACTTCACGCGCCCCCAGGCCGTACGGGTAACTCCGAAAGGTCCAGCGTACTCGCCCCGCCGAAAACCGTACGAGAGAAATGGGACCTCAGGCGGGCACCTAAGCGGAGCGAGTAATTCCGGACCCGCGAGCGACAACCGGCATTTCCCTCCCCCGCCGAACCCGGCCCTCGATTCCGGCACCAGCGGGCGGCGGGATTGCCCGGAGTTTCGGAGCCGCGTGAGATCCGCCTCATTTCCGGGCGGCCGCGAAAGGCATCGGCACGCCTTCCATCCGCTTGGATAGGGTGCGTCAGATATAGCCATATCCTTGGATCAGCAGCGGAGAAGACCGTGCCGGACCGCCAGAACAGCGCCTTCCCCTACCCCCGTACCTGTCCGCTCCTTCCGCCGCGGGAGTACGCCTCCCTGCGCGCCGAACAGCCGATCAGCAAGGTCACACTGGCCTCCGGGCGGACCGCCTGGCTGCTCACGCGGCACGAGCACATACGGCAGTTGCTCGCCAGCCCCCAAGTCAGCTCGAACATGGCCCACCCCGGATACCCGCTCCACTTCGATGTGCCGGCGGAGGTCATGGAGCAGATGCGGCCGGTGATGCTCGCCATGGACCCCCCGGTGCACACCGCGCAGCGCAAAATGGTGATCCCGGAGTTCACCGTCAAGCGCGTGCTGCAACTGCGGCCCCGTATTCAGGAGATCGTGGACGAACGCATCTCCGTCATGCTCGCCGGCGAGAGGCCGGCCGACCTGGTGGAGGAACTCGCCCTTCCCGTTCCGTCCCTGGCGATCAGTGAACTGCTCGGGGTGCCCTACGCCGATCGCGCGTTCTTCCAGGACTGCACCAGGAAGCTGGTCTCGGTGGACACCGATCCCCAGGAACGGATGACGGCGCACCAGGAACTCCACGCGTACTTCGACCGACTCGTCACGGCGAAGACGGCGGACCCCGGGGACGACCTGCTCGGCAGGCTGGTGCTGAAGAACCGCGAGACCGGCACGTTCGACCACACCGGACTGGTCGGAATGGCGAACGTCCTGCTGGTCGGCGGATTCGAGACCACCGCGAACATGATCTCCCTCGGCGTGGTGGGCCTGCTGGAGAACCCCGGCCAACTGGAGAAGCTCCGGGCCGACCCCGGCCTGGCCCCGCAGGCCGTCGACGAGCTGCTGCGCTATTTCAGCATCGCCGACCAGGTGACCTCCCGTGTGGTGCTGGAGGACATCGAGATCGGCGGGGTGCTGATCCGCGCGGGCGAGGGGGTGCTCGGGCTGAGCGCCTCGGCCAACCACGACGAGGAGGTGTACCCCGAGGCGGACCGACTGGACATCGACCGGGGCGGCAGGCACCACCTGGCCTTCGGCCACGGCATCCACCAGTGCATCGGCCAGAACCTCGCCAAGATGGAGCTGGAGACCGTGTTCACCACCCTCTTCGCCAGGATCCCCGGCCTGAAACTGGCCGCCCCGGTGGCGGAGCTGCCGTTCAAGGACAGCATGGGGGTGTACGGCCTGCACAGGCTCCCGGTGACCTGGTGAGACACCCGTGAGGCCTCCGGGGACGGTCGTCCCGCGGACAGGACCTGTCCGACCGGAGGCCTCACTCCCGTCCGGCACCGGGACCCCGGGACCGCCGGGACCCCGGGACCACCGGGACCCCGGGGCCGGTGGAACCCCGGGGACCCCGGGGCCGGTGGGACCCCGGGGCCGGTGGGACCGCCGTTGCCGCTCCGCTACCCGGCCAGCCCTTCGAGCCCTCGTCTGACGAGGTACGCGACCAGCCCCTCAGCGGCCGGGACGAGTCCGAGGCGGTTGTTGGTGGTGTGCACGTAGTTCGACAGGCAGCTCGGGTACGGCGTGCCGGCCAGGCGCAGGTCGCGGGCATCGCTGCCGGGCTCCGCACCGCACACGGACCGGGCGCGGGCGGTGGCCCGGGCGCTGATGCCGTGGAAGACGTCGTCCGTGGCGCCGTCCCGCCAGACCGCCGCGCACAGGTTGGTGAGCTGCGCCGAGACGCCGGTGTACAGCTCCGGCCAGGCCAGCCGCATGTCCTCCGGCGCGTACTTCCGCCACCAGTCCTCGTACTCCCGGAGGAAGTCGGTGGCGGCCCGCGGGTCGAGGCCCGCCCCGTGCAGGGACATCACCATGATCTTGGCGGCCTCCCCGATCGGCGCCCGCCTGGCGCCGGCGCGCGCCTCCGGCAGCCGGCCCAGCAGGTCGAGGACCGCCACGGACGACTCGCGGAAGACGGTCTCGGCGATCGCCACCCCTTCCGTGCCCCCGTACTTGCGGTACTCGGGCTCGTAGGCGACCGGGACGAGGGAACCGATGGGCCGGCCCTCCGCGGGGGTCTCTTCCTCCAGGCGCGCGAGTTCGTCCTGGAGCGTCAGCCCGAGGGCGTACTCCTCCCGTGCCCCG
Organism: Streptomyces sp. NPDC050856; assembly: GCF_040653855.1. NCBI lineage: Bacteria > Bacillati > Actinomycetota > Actinomycetes > Kitasatosporales > Streptomycetaceae > Streptomyces > Streptomyces sp. NPDC050856. The sequence continues at coordinate 37,223 of NZ_JBFAGV010000012.1, forward strand.
GCCCCGAACTCCGGCATGGCGCGGGCCAGCCCCGCGACAACCCGCTCGACGGCCTCCGCCGATCCGGCCCCCGGGCCGCAGAGCATCCGCAGCCGCAGATGGGGCCCGCCCTGCCAGTACCGGAGGAAGAAGAAGTGGTCCTGGAGTCCCTCGGCCCGCAGCAGGGGGTCGACCACGTCGCACAGGAAGGGAGTGTGGAGCGAGTGCGGGATGTGGATGTGCACCGCCCGCCACTCGGGCGTCCCCGCCTGCTCGCCGGTCACCTGCTCACTGCTTGTCTGTACATAGTTCAACGAAGAACTCCTCTGCTGCGGTCCAGCCCGTTTCCGGTCCGTAGTCGTCCACCGAGGGAAGGCACTCGCGGATCGACACGAGCACCTCGCCGCGCGTCAGCGCGGATTTCGCGAAACTCCGGACCAGGTAGGGGTTGCGGAAGTCGACGTACATCGGCTTGTGGACGCTGGCACGACGCAGGTGCGCGTAGTCCGCCCACCGGCGGGTCACCTTCCGGCTGCGCCCGGCCATCACATCGCGTTCCTCGGGCGTCTGGCACAGTACGAAGGCGTGGCGGGGAAGGCCCCGGGCCAGGCGCCACTCGTCGAAGTCCACCAGGGCGGTGTACGAGTCCCGGCTCAGGTCCTGGAGCATGGGGATGTCGGCGGCGGCCACGGTCCAGGACCTGCGGTCGGCCACGACGTCGCCCACGACGAGACGGGGCGCCGTCCCGGCGTACTCGGCGGGCCCCCCGGCGTCCTGGATGTCGTCCAGCGGCTTCCACAGGTAGCGGTTGGACGGGGACAGCGCTTCGAGCAGGCGGTAGAGCAACGGCACCCCGACCGGGGTCAGGAAGTTCATGGGCACCAGATCGAGGACCTCCTGCGCCTCCGGGTCCCAGAGGCGCAGGCACTTGGTGGCGGGATCCGCGCGGACCTCCAGTCGGTCCAGCCCGTACACCGTCCGACCCTCGCCGAGCGACACCGCGCCGGGGTAGTTGACGACCCTCGGGGTCACCGCGGGGTGCAGGTTGAAGTTGAAGCCGAGGACGGAGTTGAGGTCGACCTGTCCGGGGAACCGGCGGGCCAGGTGGTCCCGCTGCGCGGCCCGCAGGGACCACTCGTCGGTCCCGCCGACGAACGAGCCGAACCGCGAGAAGTACACGCCGTAGCCGGTGAGCAGGCCGTTGACGACCAGCGTCCGGTCATGGTCCGGCAGCACACCGCGGGCGAACTGCGCCCGGAAGGTCACGGACTCGGTGTCCAGGAGGTCCGCCACGCCCTCGCAGGCCCGCTGGATGTCCGAGGGGTCCAGGTGCACGGCGCCGTTGGCGGGCACCAGGCTCTCCCGGATCGAGCGCAGTGCCTCGGCCCGCTGTGACGTGTACGTCTCCACCGCCGCCACGCCCCGGCCCATGAGCACGTCGACCTGCTCCTGGTCGGTCAGCGACGAGAACGCCTTGAAGAACTCCAGGAAGGGCATGGTGCGGCGGCCCGCGAGAACACGGGTGGCGAAGGAGTACAGGCCGAGCCGCTTCACCTGGCCGTTGTCCATCATCGAGGCCAGGCGCCACAGGCCCGTCAGGGCGGGGATGCTCCGCTCCACCGTCGGCAGGCTCCAGGCCCGCGGCGCCGTGGAGGCGGGGGTGTCCTCGAAGACCGGTGACTTCAGGACCGACTCGGGCGGCGGTGACACCTTGCACAGCTCGGCGATACCGGTGATCGCCCGGTAGGCCGCGTCGAGCAGCCGCTGGCGCTCCTCGGCCGGCGCCGGGGCGAAGTCCGTCTCCAGCCGCCTGAGTTCGGCGAAGTGCGCGCGCAGCGCCGCCGTCTCCGGTGTGTCACCGGCGGCGAGCATCCGGTCGAGCTTGGCGCAGTAGTCGGGGTCGTGATCGTCGATCTCGGGCCGGAAGAACAGGACCCCGGCGCGGATCAGGCCGTGGAGGACGTTCCGGCTCAGCGCCTCGTCCCGGGTCACGGCGGTGAGCTCGCGCAGCACCGGGGCAGCCGGGGCCGCGCCTCCCGGCATCGCCGCGAGGAGCGCGCTCACCAGTGCCTCCCGGCGCATCCGGAGGACCGTCTCCGAGGCGATCTGCCCGTCCTCACGGGATCCGGGGGCGACGCCGACGAACTCGATCGACTCGGCGTCGGCCCGCAGGGTGGAGTTCAGCACCAGATGGCCCGACTCCAGCCCGCCCGGTATCCGCGGCAACGCGGCGAGCACCCAGTTCACCAACAGGCGGTTCAGTGTGGTCACCGACTCGTCCGGTCCGTGTTCCGCACCGGGGGCCGTGGCCGCCGGGGCGTCCGGCGGGAACGCGCCGATCTCCGTGAACCGTCCGAAGGGCGACGGCTTCAGGCTCGCCCGGTAGGCGAAGTTGACGAGGGACGACTCCCGCACCCGGGCCTTGCTCGGTTTGAGGGCCCCGCCGGTGCCGGTGACGAAGTCGCGCAGGCCCCGGTAGAGCTGGTCGCCGGAGAGCTGGATGCTCCGGGCCATCGCGTCGTGCTCGAAGAGCGCGCGGAACCCCTCGGCGGCCTGTGACTTCTCGTCCTCGAGCGCCAGTTCCCCTTCACGCTCGCACTGCTCGGCCCGCAGGCCCAGCCGGCACCAGGAGTCGACTTCGGCGAGCAGCTCGGGGTCCAGATGCGGACGTAGCGGCTCCAGTCGTGCCGACACCCGGTCGTGTCGCAGGTTGTGCACATCACGCCGCAGCCGGATGAGGTCGGCCCGGACGCTGTCGTCCAGCGTGGGCACGGCCTCGCCGAGGCGGTCGGACAGGCTGACAGCGTGTTTGCCGATCTCCTCCCGCAGGGCGTGCAGTTCGTCGACGCGCGACCAGGCGGTGGCGAATGACATCCCCTCGAGCTCGCCGAGCGGGAGTCTGCTCCGTCGGTACACGACATACGGACTGACACTCACACCCATAGGAATCCCCCAACTTCGTCACGCGGGCCCGGTCGCACCGGGGGCCGGGCCGTGGCGAAGGGGCCCGCCGCGCGCAGCCCGCCCACCGTTCCGCCGGACCGACCGGCGCGCGGTGTGCGCAGCTGCTCGGGCACCCGGCCGGCCGGGTACGGACGAGCCGGTCCCCGTCCGGGCGCGACGCCTGTTGCCCGCCCCCTGGGAATGACCCAGTCCGCAATTATGCATAGGCGTGTCGGATACAGCAGAAGGCCACCGCCGAGGTGCACCTCGACGGTGGCTCTACTGTTTTCCTAGTCCCTTAATCAGGACGAGGACGACGAAGAACTCGTCGAAACGCTGCTGGTCGTGCAAGACGCGGCCATAACCTGCGCCAGGTCGTCGTTCTCACCAGCGCCCGCGATAAGGTCGGAAATCTCGAGCACGTTGAGGTCGATGTTCTGCTCCATTGATAGCACCCCCTTTCACCAATGTGCTTCGAAGCTAGCTACATGATCGAACGGCACGCAAGGAGATTCGGAGTGACGTGGATCACACCGCATCGGGGGTTCCCGATGATGATCTTGCGAGTTAGGGTAGATGGCCAGGGCAATCGTCGACCGACTTCTGGCGGGCTCAGATCTGGGGGGATCAGCTGTGCATCTGTTTGCGACCATGCCGCAGCCCGAGGGTTCGACATATAAGGAATCGTTCGCTCCCCTTATACGCGAGCTTTTCTCTCCCGCCCGCACAAGCAATCACGGCCCTTACTACTTCGTGCGCACATGGGACCGCGCGGCCGGCGCGGAGCTCCTTCAGATCAGCATCGCCGGGGTACGGGATGCGGACGCCGCCCGGGACACCCTGCGCGTGATCGCCGAGAAGCACGGCTGCGAGGCCCGGATCGAGGAGACGCCGCTCGACGCGGTCCCCTCACCGCTGTGGAACGCCGGCTTCGACGGGCCCGGCTTCGCCGCCCTGTCCAAGCGGCTCTACCAGGAGGCCGCACCGGCCCTGGTCTCCTTCCTGGACCTCGCGGGGGCGCGGCCGGGGGAGGCCCTGCGGCCGGCGCTCGGCGCGATCCGCCTCATGACGGCCCACACCAGAGCGACCCTGCTGAGGTCCCCGCAGCGGAACCTCCCGGGCTACGACTTCCGCGACCTGCTGTCCCTGCGGCTGCTCAGCTACCGGTCGCACTACGAGGCCATATACGCGCGGAGCAAGGATCCGGATTCCTTCGAAGCCGCCTGCGACCGCTTCTACGCACAGGTGGGTGCGGCGGCGCGGGACATGGTCCTGGCGTGCGGCGACCCGGACACCCACCCGGCGGACGACACACCCGTCCGGCAGTGGACGGAATTCATTTCTTCCGGTTCCGCTTCTCTGGCGGAAGACTTCCTCGACGGGATCGTGGTGGACGCCGGCAGAACGCTCGAAGACCTTGTCAAGGAGCGGGGAGCACCGGTCGAACCCACTCGTTTCCATACGCCACCGAGCCCCGAGCTTGAGCGCCTGATGCACCGCGACGCCGATTTCCTGGCGTTCCGGTTGCAGACCAGCCTGCTGTACAGCTGCCTCTACTCCCTCGGATTCAGCCTGGCGGAGAGATATGTCTTCTGCTACGTCGTCGCGCGTGCCAATGAAGAGGTACACGGAAAGTCCGTGAAGGCGATTCAGGACGGACTCGACGGCCTGGCCAAGAACATCGCGGCGGTCTCCGCGCCGGCCGTCGGCTGACACGGCACGAGCACGGGGAAAACGACCGCAGGAAGAAGAGCCCTATGTATCTGAGCAGGCCCCAGGAGCAGATCTCGGCTGAGTTGCGCGGTCTGGAGCGGCTCGTATCGCCCTACGGACTGGTCTCCCGCACGGCCCCACTGCCGGTGCGCGAGGGCGAGCCGTCCTTCGCGGTCCACCTGGCGTACCTCGGTGTCCCGTCCCGCGCCCTGCCCAATCTCCATTCGTGGGCCCACGACGAGGACACCGGCAACTCCGACGGCGCCGGCACCGGACTCACACCCGAGCGCGCCCGGCTCATCTCCATCGCGGAGGCCCTCGAGCGGTACTCGACATGTGCGTGGGACGACGACGAGATGGTGGTCGCCGCCGAGAACGACCTCGACGAGGAGTACGTGTCGCCGTCGCGGTGGCCCCGGTGCTCGCCCACGGAGCTGGCCAGTGACGACTGCGGCCTGACCGAGTACGACCCCTCGGTCCCGATCCGCTGGGTGCGCGCGTGGTCGCTCACCCGTCGGGTGCCGGTGCTGGTGCCCGCCATCTCCGTGTACCTGCACATGCCGTACCACTCGAAGTCCGAACAGTTCACCCGTGGCATCACCACGGGCGCCGCCGTCCACTCCGACGTGCGTGCGGCGGTGCTCAACGGGCTGCTGGAGGTCGTCGAGCGGGACGCCATCGCGCTGGTCTGGCTCCAGCGGCTGCGGCTTCCCGAGCTGGTCGTGGACCCGGCCCGGCTCGACCCCGTCGTCCGGGAGTACCACCGGGCCGGGACCTCGACGGACCTGCGGGTGAGGCTGTTCGACGCGACGACGGACCTCGGCGTCCCGGTGATCTACGCGGTGCAGCTCGCCGACTCCGATCCCACGCTCGCCCAGGTCGTCGCCGCCACCTGCGACATCCATCCGGAGCAGGCGCTGGGCAAGGTCTACCGCGAGCTGGCCTCCCTGCGGGTGGCGCTGCGCGGGTACGTGTCGGCCTACGCCGGGCGCGAGCCCGACCCCGCCAAGGTGAGCGTGGTGGGGGGCGCCGTCCACAACGCGGCACCCGACCGGCGCGGCGTGTTCGACTTCCTGCTGGAGGGAGACCGCCCCTCGCACGGCCTCGACGGCATGCCGGGCCTGCCCGCCGGGGCGGACCCGCTGGACACCGTGGTCTCCCGGCTCGACGCACGGGGCGCCGAGGTGCTCGTGGTCGACATCACCACCGACGAGGCGCGCCAGGTGGGCATGCGGGCGGTGAAGGTGCTCGTCCCGGAGGCGCTGCCCGTGTCGTTCGTGCACGGCGAGCGGTACCTCGCCACGCCGCGCCTGTACGAGGCGCCCCGTGCGATGGGCCATCCGAGCCACCCCGAGAGCGCGATCAACCCCGAGCACCAGCCGTTCGCGTGAGCGCCGAGAAGGAGCACAGCAGCATGCCGCACGATCCGCGCCCGCAGTGCCTGTACATCGTCGGTGACACCTTCGGCCGCAGGCTGATGGAGCACCGCGGTGTCCCCACGGAGCACCAGGTGTCCTTGGAGGACCTCCGGCACGGCGCGACACCGCCCGCGGACGTCGTCGTCCCCGTGCACTCCGGCGGCGAGCCGGAGCTGAGGGACGAGGTCGACCGGATCTGCGCCGAGCGCGGCACACCGTCCGCCGGGCTCCAGCTGCAGCCGACCAGGATCGTCTGCGGGCCCGTGGCGGTGCCCGGCCGGACGGCGTGCTACTCCTGCTACCGCAAGCGCGCCGCCCAGCACGCGGGCACGGCCCGGCACTACGACATGGACGCGGCCCTGTCCGGCCTGGCCGAGGGGTTCGGCCCGCAGCACCTGGCCGCCGCGTCCGGCCTCCTCGAACTCGCCCTGACCGAGATCGCCGGGGGCGTCACGGGCATAGGGGGCACCGTGCGCACCTTCAACCTCCTCTCGGGAGCCGTCTCGGCCTCGGTGACGGTGTCGGTGAACCGGTGCGCGAGGTGCGGGGACCGGTTCGCGGAGGCACGCGCGGCCGGCGCGATGCCGGTTCCGGAACTGTTGCGATAAAGGGGGGATCGGTCATGGTTGCCGAGATGAAGGCCGAGCAGATCGGGCGGGCCGCCCGTACGGACATGCAGTTGACGGTTCCGGTCCGGCCCGTCCTGCGGCGCGGGGTGAGGCTGCGCCGGGCCGGTGACTCCGTCGTGCTCGACGGCGCGGACCGGGGGCAGGCGTTCTCCGGGGCGTTCGCGCGCGAAGGACTGGTGCCGCTGGCCGAGGCGTGCGACGGCACCCGTGACCACGCGGCGCTGGCCAACGAGCTCGGCCTCGACGAGTCGGCGGTCTACAAGTGCCTGGCCCTGCTGTGGACGGCCGGGGTGATCGAGGAGGCCGTCACCGGCGAGGAACCGCGCGTGGAGCCCGAACTGGCCGTCTTCCTCTCCCGACTGGGCAACTCCACCGGGGCCAACCCGTCCTGGGCGGACGCCGCGGCCCGGCTGGCGCGGCGCCCGGTGCGGCTGGAGGGGGACCCTTCCCTCGTCGCCGCGGCCCGGCGGGCGCTGCGGGGGGTGTGCCGAATGGTCACGGACCCGGCCGGCCCGGCCGAGGCGCCGGACGAGCTCACCGTGTTCTTCGAGACGGCGTCGTCGGCGCCGCTGCTCGCCGCCGCCGGGGAACGGTGCGAGCGGGACGGGCGCCCGCTGCTGAGGGTGCGCGCCGACGGCGGGACGGTCGTCGTGGGCCCGTACGTCGACCCCTCGATCACGCCGTGCCTGGACTGCGGCCGCCACGGCGAGGCGGAACCGTCCGGCGAGCCGCCCGAGCATCTGCACGACCTGGTCGCCGGCCTGGCCTCGCACCACGTCACCGCGTTGGTCGCCCGCGCCACCAGCACGCACCTGCCGATCGACTCCAGCGTGATCGATCTGGCGACCCTCGCCACGACCTACCTCCCGGCGGTCACCCGTCCGGGGTGCCCGAAGTGCTCCTGGACTCGGGGGCCGGTCGCCCCGGACGCACCGGCCGGCGCCGTCTACGAGGCCTCGGTCGCGATCCCGCCGCGTGCGTTCCTCGCTCCCAAGGACCACCAGGCGCACTATTACGCGACCAACCTGCGCCTCCAGTCACAGTTCAAGGACTGGCCGAGCCGCGCGCACACCCCGCTTCCGGTCCCCGACCTGTCGGTCCTCGCCGGGACCGAACGGCACGACCCGTCCCGTGGCGGCGTCCCGCTCACCCTGCCCGCCCTCGCGCTGGTACTGAAGATCGCCTTCGGTATCAAGGACGACGAGACCACACCCGAACGCGTCAAACGGTGGACCGCGGCGGCGGGGAACATCGGATGCACCACGGCGTACGTCGTGCTGCGCGACGAACGGGTGACCCGCCCGGGCGTCTACGCGTACGCCGAGGGGAGCCACACTCTGGTGGCCGTGTCGGACACGGTGCCCCCGGGCGACTCGCCGTGCGACATCGTCGTCACCGGCGACCTGAAGAAGGTCATGACCAAGTACGGCACGTTCGGCTTCCGGCTGGTCTTCCTGGACTCCGGCTGCGGCCTGGCCAGTGCCAGGGAGGTCGCGCGGCATCTGGGACTGCGCTTCGCCCCGACATCGGACTGGGACGACGACGCCCTGGCCCGGGTCCTCGGCTCGTCACCGGCCGATGAGCCCGTCGTCGCCGTCGCGGCCCTGGGAGGTACGGCATGAGGAACGACCTGGAGACCATGATGGCCGTGCTGGAGGGCTTCACCTCCCGGACGAGCACGTCGGACGGCCGGGCCGAGGCCCGGCAGGCGGTACCGTTCGCCAACGCCGTGCCCGCCGACCCGGCCCCGTCGGCCGAGGACCTGCGGCCGGTCCACGACCTGCGGGAAACGCTCCTGCGCCGGCGCTCCACGCTGCACTACGCCCCGCGGCCGGTACGCACCGACGTCGTCCTCACCGAACTGCGCGAGGCGCTGGGCCGGGACCGCGACGACTGGGGTCTCGACGAGGCGGCGGGCGGGCTGGAGGGCTTCGTCTTCGCGTTCCGCAGCGAGGGCGCGGCGCCCGGCGTGTACCGCGTGACCGCCGAGGAGTGCTCCCACCTGGCCGGCCCGGAGGAGATCGGGCCACCGGAGAACCTCGGCGTCCAGCGCGAGTTCGGCACCGCGGCGGGGATCGTCGCGCTCTACGCCGACCTGGACCGGGCGGACTCCTGGGCGGGCTCCCACGGTTACCGGGTCTGCGCGGTGCGGGCGGCGATGACGACCTACGACTTCAACCTCCGGTGCCAGGCGCTGGGGCTGGTCGGCACACTGTTCGGGGGCCTCATCCCGTCGTCCGTGCGCCACTTGGTGCACGGCGACGGGGTGACCCGCCACCCCCTCCTGGCCACCACCTACGCCCACCCCGGCTGAGCGGACCGGCCACCGGCCTCCGCAGTGCGCGAAGCCCCGGACCGGTCACGGCCCGGGGCCTCATCGGCCCCGCCGCCCGTCCTCCGGTGCCGCGTGACCCCGCACGGGGGGCCGCCCGGCGATCAACCTCTCCCGCCCGCCGGTCAGCTCTCCCGCCCGCGGATCGCCTCGGAGCGGATGCGGTACCCGATGGTCGCCTCCACGATGCGGTCGATGATGCCCTCCACCGTCTCGGAGCGCGACATGGGCAGGTCCAGGGCGTCGGCGAGGGTCCGCAGCCCCTCCTTGTTCAGCCCGAGGGTCCTGACGTAGTCGTTGCCCTCCTCCCTGGAGGACAGCGCGGTCAGCGCCGAACGCACCTTGTCCGGGTCGGGAACCGGCTGGTCCTGTGCCTTCTTGCCGCTCCCTCTGCGATGCACCGGGACGCAGGCGAGGCGGCTCTGGCCGTTCGCCAGTGCCTCGGCCTCCTCCGCCGTGAGACCCCGCAGGAACACCGAAACCTGTTTGAGGACCCGCACCGGGAGGTCCATGCTCTCCGCTTCCATCACAGGCCCAGTTTCGCGGAGAACTCACTTACGAGGTCCTCCAGCTCGGATACGATTCCCCGCGCTGCCGAGGAGGTGTTCAACACCACCGGCACACCACCCCGGGGGGCGTCCGCGAACAGGGTCTTGTTCTCCCGCAGGACGCTGTCGAAGACCGGGACGTTGAGCGCCCTTGTCTGGTTGATGTACGGCCTGAGGGCGGAGATCGGCCGGCCGTCGTACATCTGCGTCATCGTGAACACGACTCCGAGGATCTTCGGGTCGATCGTGTCACCCACCCCGCCCTCTTCCAGGCCCGCGAAGTCGTTGTAGCTCTCCACCAGGTCTTCCAGGCTCCGCCTGAGGTAGTCGATACCCAGGGTGGACAGGTAGTCCGCCTTCGCGGGGATCAGTACGTGGTCGCTGGCGACGATGGCCGTCTTCGTGACGACGTTGAAGTTGGGCGGGCAGTCGATGAGGATGACGTCGTAATCCGCGAACGCGGACTCCTCCAGTCCCTCCGACAGCCTGCGGTGCACCCGCAGGTATTTCAGTTTGCTCTGCTTGAGGCTGCCGCCGCCCAGCTCGGTCGCGAGTTCCAGGTCGACGTTGATGAGGCCCAGGTGCGAGGGGATGAGGTGCAATAAGCCGCCGTCGCGGATGTGCCAGGAAGCGTTGCGCGGGGCGAAGGCGAGACTCGACAGCGCGAGGCTCTCCCCGGAGGCCAGGGAGTCGTACCAGCGTTTGATGGTCTTCTTCGGGGCCAGGTGCTTCTGCCAGTGGTCGGGGGTCACCAGGGAGAAGGTGAGACTGGCCTGCGGATCGAGGTCCACGAGAAGGACCTTCCGGCCGCGAAAGGCCAGCTCGGCACCGATATTCGCGGTGAGCGTGGTCTTACCCACACCACCCTTGTAATTGATCACGGAAACGACGTGCACGGAAGGAACCCCCCAGGAGTGGCGCGCGTACGCGGTCCACGCTACTCACCACCCGCGGGCCTGTCCGCGAAATGCCCCGAAGTGCCATGGCCGCGAGGATCAGCGCAGTTCTTCCGGACAGGCGGTGCCGCGGGGGAAGAGTTTGTACGGCGCGGCCAGGCGGTACACGCCGGCCTTGGGGGCGAGGAGCTCCGTCCACTCGTCGCCCTCCGCGTCCTCCTCCGTCTTCAGCAGGCAGCCATGTGCGTTGGTGAAGACCGGGGGGCCGCTCTCGCGGAGTCTGGACGCCTCCGTCTCCCGCGGCGGCTCCACCTTCTTGCCCTCCTCGTCGAGGAGGGCGAGCCAGGGTGAGTACGGGACGCGGATCAGCACCCGGCCGGCCGTCCGCACCCGGATGGTGACCTCGCCGGCGCCGGCGCGTTCCACCGTCGCCGGCGGCGCCGCCAGTGGAGTGGGGTTCCTGACGGCGAGCAGCCGCCAGTTGGCGTCGGACCACACCGGCGTCAGGTACGGCAGGCCGGCTTTGATCAGCTTCGCCTCCCGCTCGGCGCCCACGTCGGGCTCGCCCTTGGGGAGCACCACGTAGTGGACGGCCCAGCGGTGCAGCCAGTCGCGGTAGTTGGTGGCGTTCAGGGTCTCGTCGTAGAAGAGCGGGTTGCGTTCCATGTCGGCCTGGCGGTTCCAGCCCCTGGCCAGGTTGATGTACGGGGAGAGTGCCGACGCCTCGCGGTGGCTGCGCGCCGGGACCACCTCGACCCGCGCCTTCTCCGCGCCGAGCTGCTGGAGCTGGTTGATCAGCGGCGCGGCCTCGCGCGCCCAGGACGCGTCCGGCGCGGTACGGATGATGTCGTCGGCGCTCTTGTAGCCGATCCAGGTGTTCAGGCCGGCGAAGGCCAGCGCGAGCGCGTACCACTTCAGGGTGCGCGGCGCCGCGTACGGCAGTGCCGCCAGCAGCACCACCCCCGCGAAGAGCATCGGCAGCCGTGACATGTTCGACCCGATCTGCGAGTCGATCAGCCAGGTGAGCAGCGCGCCCAGCGCGTACAGCGCCGCTCCGGTGCGCACCGTGCGCCAGTCGTCCGGTACCAGGACGAGGACGAACACCCCGAAGAGGAAGGGCAGCAGCGTCGACGCGAACGACATCGGCTGCGTACCGGAGAACGGGAACAGCCAGGACGACAGCGCGACGACGACGACGGGTGCGAGCCCGAGCGCGTAGGCGCCGGGGCGTCGTTTGTTGAGGAACAGCGCCGCCGCCGCGACCCCCAGGAACAGCCCGGCCACCGGACTGGCGGCGGTGGCGAGCCCGGCCAGCGGGGCGGCCACGCCCGCCTTCGCCCAGCGCCGGTACCGCCACCGGTACGGCCAGCAGAAGACGGCGGCCACCGCGCCCAGCGCGAACATCACGCCCAGCCCGAAGGTCACCCGGCCGGACAGGGCGTTGCACAGGAACGCGAACACCCCGGCGAGCGAGCACGCCAGGGGATTGCGGACGGCCCGGACCCGCACGAGGATCAGCGCCGTCAGGGCGGCCGACGCCGTCCCGGCGATCATCATCGTCGTACGGACCCCGAGCAGCGACATCAGGTACGGCGAGACGACGCTGTACGAGACCGGGTGCATCCCGCCGTACCAGGCGAGGTTGTACGCGGAGTCGGGGTGCCGGCCGACGAACTCGGCCCAGGCGTCCTGGGCGGCCAGGTCGCCGCCGCTGTTGGCGAAGAAGAGGAACCAGACGACGTGGGTGAGCGCGGCGAGCGCCGCCGCCACGGCGACCGGGTGCCGGGCCGGACCGCCGGCCCACGGCAGCCGGCCGCGGGGCGCGCGAGCGGCGGCCGGCGCCGGGCCCTCGGGCTGAGGGTGGTCCCTGTGCCGCGGGCCTTGCCCGCGCGGTCCGTGGGTCCGCGGGCTTCCGACGGGCGGGACGGGCAGGGCGGTGGCGGGCGCACCGCCGCGGGACGCCCTGACGGCCGACCGCCCGCCGGCGGTCGGACCGTCGGCGGGCGGAACCGCGGCGGTCGGGCCGTCGGTGGTCGAACCGTCGGCGGTCCGGCGTTCGGCGGTCCGGCCTTCGGCATCGTCCGGGAGCAGCGCGGGCGGCCTTATTCGCGACGCGACAGCGGGGTCGCTGTCCGCGCTGGTCGGCTCTGCGGTGGTCACTGCGGCACTCTCCGTCGTCGCCCCGGGGCCTCCGCCTGGGCCCGGGCATGGTCGTCGTCACGATACCGATCCGTCGCTGCCGCGTACGGCGGTGTACGGCGATGCCGCCGGAAACGGCCGGTGGACGACACGGCCCCGGTGTGCCCGCCCGTGAGCGCGCGCACCGGGGCCGTGTCCGTCTCAGCCGAGGCGGGTCAGCTTGTCGCCGAAGCCCGGCTCCGCCAGGTCCCGCTGGAGGGCGACCGGCACGCTGACCTCTCCCGTGCCGGTACCGACCGAGACCTCACCGACCACGGTGCCGGCCTTCGCCGAGTGCGGGACGGGCTTGCCGCCGTCGCCGAGCCGCACGTCCACCGCGAGACCGGGCCAGCCGACCGGCCTCATGTCCTTGGTGGCGACCACCGGGGTCCGGCCACCGAGCCCGTCGTCCACGTGACCGACGACATCGCCCTTCTTGACGACGGTGGCGGACGTGACGCCCTCCTGCGCGGCCTTGATCAGGTCGAGGCTGTACTTGTTGACCGCCAGCTGCAGCTTCTCGTGCAGCGTGCCCGCGTTCTGCGCGCCCATCACCATGCCGATGACCCGCCGCAGCTTGCCGTCCACCTCGACATTGGCGGACCAGAGCAGATTGCCGCCGGCCGGGGTGGAGGAGCCGGTCTTGATACCGCCGACACCCGGCTCCAGCAGGATCGTGTTGTTGTTCTCGATCCGCTTGTCGATGCCCGGGATCGTGATGTTCGGCGTGTTGACGATGTCCCGGAAGATGTCGTTCTGCATCACCGCCTTGCCCAGCTTGACCTGGTCGGTGGGCGTGGAGACGGTGGACGCCTTGAGGCCGCTGGGGTCGGTGTACTTGGTGTTCGTCATGCCGAGGGCCTTGGCGGCGTCGTTCATCTTCTTGACGAACGCCTCCTCGGTCTTGGCGTCCCAGCGGGCCAGCAGCCGCGCCGCGTTGTTCCCGGAAGGGATCATCAGCAGCTGGAGCATCTGCTTCTCGGTGTACTGCTGCCCTTCCTTGATGCGCGCGGTCGACTCGTCCTCGGCGCTGGCCTCTTCCTCGGCCTTCTTGTCGACCGTGATCTTCGGGCCGGTCTGCTTGCCGGAGATGGGGTGGTGCTTGAGGATCACGTAGGCGGTCATCGTCTTCGCGACGCTCGCGATCGGCGCCGGCTTCTGCGCGCCGTACGTGCCGATGGACCCGACGCCCTCCACCTCCACCGCGCCCTGGCCCTCGCCGGGCCACGGCATCTTGAGCCGGCCGCCCTCGAAGGTGTACGTGGGGGCCGCGGAGAGCGTCAGCTCGGGCGTGGGCAGGGGGCGCACCGTCTGTACGACCGCGAAGACGATCAGGAGCAGGACGACCAGCGGGGTCCAGATCTTGACCCGCCGCAGCGCCGTACGCACCGGGGTCTCCGGGGGCGGCGGCGTGTTGGTCAGCTCCGCCAGCAGGTCCAGCGGCGGCAGCGGCGGCATGGGCTGCTGCCTGGTCCGCTCGGCCTCGGTCAGGGAGACGGGTGCGGTCTCGGGGGTGGCGGACGCGGCAGCGGCGGCCGCCGCCTCGGGCGCGGTGCCGGTTCCGGCCCCGGATGCGGGCTTCGTCTCCGGCTTGGCCTCGGAGCTGCGTCCGGCCGGGCGCACGTCGTCGTCACGCAGGGGCACGAACTTGCTGGTCCGCTCGGCGGCCGACTCCGGAGCCGGGCCACCCGCCGGCTTGGCCGCCGGAGCGGGGGTCACCGCCTTCAGCGCGGTGGTCGGCTGGTCGACCGGGCCGGTCCGCTGGACGGCCCGGAAGACGGCGGTGGGCTGGTCCACGGCCGGCGCGGTGGCGGCGGCCGGAGCGGTCGCGGCGTCGTCCTCGTCCTCGGCCGCCTCCGACTCGGCCGGGGTGCCGGGCTCGGCCGGGGCTTTCGCCTCGGCCGGGGCGTCACCCTTCACGGGGGCCTCGGCCTCGGCCGGAGCACTCGCCTCGGCCGGAGCGTCCTGCGCGGCCCGCGCGTCACCCTTCGCCGGGACCTCGGCCTCGGCCGGGGCGCTCACGGCGGCGTCCTCGGCGGGCTTCGCCGGGCCCTCGTCGTCCGCGACGGTCTTCTCGTCCCTGGCGCCGGCGGGGTCGACGGTGCCAGCGGCGGCACCAAAGTCGCCGGACCTCCCGGCGTCCCCGGGCGCCTCCCCCCGGGTGGTTGGGCTGGTTCCGGTGGCCGCAGGGGCCTCGGCGACCTCCTCCGACGTGCCGGGACGTTCCGCCTGGGCCGGCCGGACCGACTCGCCGGACTCCTCCGGAGTGCCGGACCCGCCCGGCTCCACCCGGGCAGCGTCGGCCGCCGCCTTGTCGTCCTCGTCCGCGACCCAGGCCGCCACCGCCTCGCGCAGGCGGGAGTCGTCCTCACCGGCGGGCGGGGTCACGGCCCTGAAAACGGCTGTCGGCTGGTCGGTACGGAGCTCACGGGTGCCGGTTCCGGCACCGGCTCCGGGGCGGTCACCGGCCTCGTCCGCCGCCTGGTCGCCGGCCGCGCCCCCGGCCTCGTCACGGTCCTCGTCCCTGCCTCCGGCCGGCGACGGCGCGTCGCCCAGCACGGCAAGCCTCGGGTCGCGTTCGCTCGAAGCCGTCCCCCCCGACGACTTCTGCTTCTCCGACTTGTCGGGGGACTCGCCCGCCACCGTGCCTCCTTCAAACGACCAACGACGTGTTGTCCGAACCATGTACCAGTGTCCTGTGTGAGCCCTTGGCCCCCGTGCAAGACGAGAACGACATACCTGCCGGTTCCCGTACGAAGCACCCAGGCGCTCTCGACAGACCAATGTGAGAGGGGTCACCCTGTCATTCATCCACGCGGGGAGGCATGGATGGGCAGGAGCCGCAGAACACTTCCGGAGGAGCTTCTGCTGCTCGCTCTGGACCCGGCCACGGGTACCACAGCGCAGCCGCAGTCGCTCGACCTCGGCCTGGCCGGAGCACAGCTAGTGGAGCTGGCTCTGGCAGGACGGATAGCCCCAGACGGGGATCGTATCGCCGTGGTGATGCCACGGCCGACCGGAGATCCGACTTTGGACTCCGCGCTGGAACTGCTGCGCAGGCGCGGCAGCCCGGTGCGGGCGGTCCACTGGATCGGCGGGCCCCGGCTGGGGCTGCGCCAGACGTATCTCTCGCATCTGGAACGGTGCGGCATGGTGCATGCCGTCGAGAGCCAGATGTGCGGGGTGCTGCCGACGACTCGCTACCAGGCGACGGAGACGGCCATAAGCCGGGAGATCAAGTCCCGGCTCGACAGTGCGATCCGCACCGGTGTACCGCCGGACCCGCGGACCGCGGCGCTCGCCGCGCTGGCCCACGCGGTCGGTCTCGGCAAGCACCTGTACCCGGGCAACGAGGGACGGTCGTCCCGTTCCAGGCTGCGGGACCTGATCCGTCACGACCCGATGGGCGGACTCGTCGCGCACGCCGTGATGGACGTCCAGAACGGCGTGGGCCCCCAGCCCCGCCGTAACGCCCCGGCCGGAGGTGGCGGCCGGCCGGCCGGCGCCGTGCCGATGCAGCCGAGGTCGCGGACCGGGTCCATGGACCGCGTCGCCGCGCACTGACGCGGCACGCGCCACCCCAGCACCACCCACGGCACCACGAACACCCGGCACCACCGCTCCACCCCAGCACCACGAACACCCCGGCACCACCGCAGCACCCCAGCACCGCACCGGCGAACGCCGCACCGGCCGTCCCCACGGTCCCGGTCCGGGAGGCGCCACAGCGCGCGGGGCAGCCCCTCAGGCCGCCCCGCGCGCTCGCGTACGCGCACGCGTGTCGCTGTTTTCCAGCGCGGCCGACTGGTTTGGTGGCAGTCTGCTGAACAGTAGATACGCAGAGCTACGCCAGCGACAGCTAGGCAGCCGGAGGTGCAGTTTCCCGTGGCGTCCAATGTCAACCCCACCGTCAGGCGACGCAGACTGGGCCAGGAGCTGCGCCGGTTGCGTGAGCTCAAGGGCATGACGGCGGAGGAGGTGGCGGAGCGCCTGCTCGTCTCGCAGTCGAAGATCAGCCGCCTGGAGAACGGCCGCCGTTCCATCAGCCAGCGCGATGTGCGCGACCTGTGCGGGGTCTACGAGGTCGATGACCACCGCATCGTCGACTCGCTGATGCAGATGGCGAAGGACTCCCGCCAGCAGGGCTGGTGGCACGCCTTCGGCGACATCCCGTACAGCGTGTACATCGGCCTGGAGACCGACGCCGCCTCGCTGCGGGTGTACGAACCCCAGGTGGTGCCGGGGCTGTTGCAGACCCGGCAGTACGCCGAGGCGCTGATCGCCGGGGCGCTGCCGGAGAGCACGCCCGGTGAGATCGAGAAGCGCGTCAACGTCCGGGCGCGCCGCCAGGAGCGCATCAGGGGCACCGAACAGCCGCTCCGGCTCTGGGCGGTGATCGACGAGGCGGCGCTGCGGCGGGTGGTCGGTGACAGGCAGCTGATGATCGAGCAGCTGGAACACCTGGTGGAGCAGTCGCACCAGCCGCATGTCACGGTGCAGGTCCTGCCGTTCGACATGGGCGCGCATCCGGGCATCAGCGGTCACTACGCGATCCTGGAATTCCCGGACGCGTCGGACTCGTCCGTGGTCTACATCGAGGGGGTCACCAGTGACCTCTACCTGGAGAAGGCCAACGACGTGCAGAAGTACAGCGTGATGTACGAGCACTTGCGCGCCCAGGCGCTGAACGTGGAGCAGACACGGCAGTTCATCGGTGGCGTGATCAAGGACTACACCCGGCTCTGACACACGGGTGCGCCCCCGTCACATCCGCCGACACAGGTATCGGCGCCGAGGGCGCCGGAACGGTACACCTCCATCGGCGCCGACCGGAAGTCCCGTGGGGAATATGCCATCCGGTCGAGTGAATGCCCGCCCCGGCCGTCGATTGCGGCGAGTAGCGTCGATCACGTCGGCTTGCAGGCCAGGCCGACGGTGCGACTCACTACTGTCAGAACCGGAGCGAAGAAGATGGCAATTATTCAGGGCGCCACGGACACCTGGACGAAGTCCTCGTACTCCGGCGGGAACGGCGCGTGCGTCGAGGTCAAGTCCCCGGTCGAGCAGGCGATCGCGGTGCGCGACTCGAAGGTTCCCGCGGGCCCGTCGATCACGTTCGTCCCCGAGTCGTGGAACGCGTTCGTGCGGGAAGTGAGCACGGGCGCGCTCTGAGCCGCCGAGCCCGCTGAGCCGTCCGGGCCCTCCGCTCCCCCGCGAGGCGGCGCCGCCGCCAGACGCCGCCGAGGATCGCCGAGCCTCGCCGACTCACCGAATGAGCCCTCTCGACTGGTCCGCCGACCCGGCCGAGGGGGCTCGGCCCTTTCCCGCACCGGCTCACCGCCCTGACCCCGCCCACCCCGCGTCGACCCGCCCCCGCCCGGGTTCACCCCCTCGGGTAGCGGGCCAGCCAGCCCGGTGCCGAGACCGCCGGGCCGTGCAGGGCCGGCCCCTGGGTCATCTCCATGGCGAAGTCGTCGGCCAGCTCCAGGAGGGTGGGCCGCCCCTCCAACTCGGCGAGCCAGGCCGGCGGCAGGGCCGTCTCGCCGTGCAGGGCACCGAGCAGCGCTCCGGTGAGGGTGCCGGTGGCCTGTGAGGGGCCGTCGTGGTTGACGGCGAGCCGCAGTCCGTGCCGGACGTCCTCGCCGACCAGGGCGCAGTAGACGGCGATGGCCAGGGCGTCCTCGGCCGCCTCGCCGTCGGTGTCACCGAGCGACGCGATCCTGGCCGGGCTCGGTATCCCCTGGCGTACGGCTCCGAGGGCCTGCTTGAGGGCCTGGCTGACCGGCTCGTGGCCGGGGCGCTCCGACAACTGGACGAGGGCCCGCTGGACCGAACCGTCCAGCGACTCGCCCCGGGCCAGCCCGTGCACGATGACGGCGAACGCCCCGGCCGCCAGGTAGGCGGTGGGGTGCCCGTGCGTCTGGGCGGCGCACTCGACGGCGAGTTGGCACACCAACCGCGGCTCCCAGCCGACCAGCAGCCCGAACGGGGCGGACCGCACGAGCGCGCCGGGGTCCCGGGCGGTGGGGTTCTTGGGACGGTCCAAAGTGCCCAGGACGTCGTCCCCGAGACCCGTCAGGCAGGCCCGGGCGGGATCACGGCGCGCGTACAGCCACTCCTCGCAGGCCAGCCAGCCGTTGTCCGCCCGCCGCTCGTCGGGCCCCCAGTCCCGTTGCGTGGCCGCCCAGCGCAGGTAGGCGCGGTGCACATCGGTGGGCGGGTGCCAGGCGCCGGTGTCGCGGCGGACCTGGGCGCGTATGAGGCCGTCCACGGTGAACAGGGTCATCTGCGTGGCGGCGGTGACGGCCCCGCGGCGGCCGTGGGCCGGGGCCAGGTCGGTGAGGCCGTCCGGCCCGTGCGCCACCCTGATGGCCTCGACGGAGAGCCCGGCCACACCGGCGCCCAGGGCGTCACCGATGGCCGCGCCCAGCAGGCACCCCCGTACCCGGGCCCGGAAGTCCTGCTGCTCGGCCCGGCCCCAGACGGCTGCCGCTGCTGCACACACCGCGCGCCCCTCCCGACCACCCGTCGACGTACGTCCGGGCCAGCACTGTAATGGACGGGCGCGCGGGGCAAGGCCGGCCGTCGCCGCCCGGACCGGCGCGCGGGACGGACCGGCCGTTTCCGCTCTCACCGCCCCGCGGCGGCCGCCCGTCCGCCCCGCCGGCGGCGCCCCGCTCACTCCAGTACGGGCAGCAGTTCCGGCAGGTGGCCGTCGGAGGCGGCAGCCGCGCGCCGGCGCTCCTCGGGCACCTCGCCGTACAGCGTGGTCCGGGGGCGGGCCGGGCGGCCGGCGGCCTCGGCGATGGCGACGAGGTCCCGGACGGAGCGGTACGAACCGTAGCTGGAGCCGGCCATCCGGGAGATGGTCTCCTCCATCAGCGTGCCGCCCAGGTCGTTGGCCCCGGAGCGGAGCATCTCGGCCGCGCCCTCGGCGCCCAGCTTCACCCAGCTCGTCTGGATGTTCGGGATGTACGGGTGGAGCAGCAGCCGGGCCATCGCGGTGACCGCGCGGTTGTCGCGGTCGGTGGGCCCGGGCCGGGCGATGCCCGCGAGGTAGACGGGGGCGTTGGTGTGGATGAAGGGCAGGGTGACGAACTCGGTGAACCCGCCGGTCTCCCGCTGGACGCGGGCGAGGGTGCGGAGGTGGCCGAGCCAGTGGCGGGGCTGGTCCACGTGCCCGTACATCATCGTGGACGAGGAGCGGATGCCCAGTTCGTGCGCGGTGGTGACGACCTCGATCCAGGTGGCGGTGGGCAGTTTGCCCTTGGTCAGCACCCAGCGGACCTCGTCGTCGAGGATCTCGGCGGCCGTGCCGGGGATGGAGTCCAGGCCCGCCTCCTTGGCGGCGGTCAGCCACTCGCGGATCGACAGCCCCGTCCGGGCGGCGCCGTTGACGACCTCCATGGGTGAGAAGGCGTGCACATGCATGCCGGGCACCCGGGCCTTGACCGCCCGCGCGATGTCGAAGTACGCCGTGCCGGGGAGGTCCGGGTGGATGCCGCCCTGCATGCACACCTCCACCGCGCCCACGTCCCACGCCTGCTGGGCGCGGTCGGCGACCTGGTCCAGGGAGAGGGTGTAGGCGTCGGCGTCGGTACGGCGCTGGGCGAAGGCGCAGAAACGGCAGCCGGTGTAACAGACGTTGGTGAAGTTGATGTTGCGGGTGACGATGTAGGTGACGTCGTCACCGACCGCCGAGCGGCGTACGTCGTCGGCGACCCGGGCCAGCGCGTCCAGGGCCGGGCCGTCCGCGTGCAGCAGGGCCAGCGCCTGGCCGTCGGTCAGCCGCGTCGGGTCGTCGGCGGCCACGGCGAGCGCCTCGCGTACGTCCGTGTCGATGCGCTGCGCCACCATGCCGGGCACGGCGGCCTCGCGCAGCGCGTCCCAGTCGCCGTACACCTCGTCGAAGTCGTCCCGCCGGTCGCTGGTACGGCCCTCGGTGTCGATGGTGCGGTGCAGGTCCGTACGGCCGGCCGGGGCGAACCCCTCGCCGGGCTCCTGCCAGGGCAGGCCGCGCGCCTGGGCGCCGGGGTCGGCGAGCCCGGTCTCCGGGTCGGCCAGCGCCCGCACGTGCGGCAGCAGCCGGGGGTCCAGCCAGGGCTCGCCGCGCCGGACGAACTCCGGGTACACGCAGAGGCGTTCGCGCAGCTCGAACCCGGCGGCGGCCGACTGCTCGGCGAGCGCGTCGATCTGCGGCCAGGGCCGCTCGGGGTTGACGTGGTCGGGGGTGAGGGGTGAGACACCGCCCCAGTCGTCGATCCCGGCGCCGATCAGCCGCCCGTACTCGCCGTCCACCAGGTTCGGCGGTGCCTGGAGGCACGCCGAGGGGCCCATGATGTGCCGGGCGACGGCGACCGTGGCGACGAGGTCGTCCAGCTCGGCGTCCGGCATCCCGCGCATGGCCGTGTCCGGCTTGGCGCGGAAGTTCTGGATGATCAGTTCCTGGATGCCGTGGTAGGCGCGTGCGACGCGGCGCAGCGCGAACAGCGAGTCGGCGCGCTCCTCGTACGTCTCGCCGATGCCGATGAGCAGCCCGCTGGTGAACGGCACGGAGGAGCGCCCCGCGTCCTCCAGCACCCGGAGCCGTACGGCGGGTTCCTTGTCGGGCGAGCCGTGGTGCGGCCCGCCCGGCTCGCTCCACAGCCGGGTGGCCGTGGTCTCCAGCATCATCCCCATGGAGGGCGCGACCGGCTTGAGGCGCTGGAGGTCGGTCCACGACATCACCCCGGGGTTGAGGTGCGGGAGCAGCCCGGTCTCCTCCAGCACGCGGATGGCCATGGCCCGTACGTACGCCAGGGTGTCGTCGTACCCGTGCGCGTCCAGCCACTCGCGTGCCTCGGGCCACCGGTCCTCCGGCTTGTCGCCCAGCGTGATGAGCGCTTCCTTGCAGCCCAGTCCGGCGCCGCGGCGGGCGATGTCGAGGACCTCGTCGGGGGACATGAACATCCCGTGCCCGGCCCGGCGCAGCTTGCCGGGGACGGTGGCGAAGGTGCAGTAGTGGCACTTGTCGCGGCACAGCCGGGTGAGCGGGATGAACACGCTCTTGGAGTACGTGATGACCCCCGGCCGCCCCGCCGCCGCGAGCCCCGCGTCCCGCAGCCGCGCGGCCGACGCGCACAGCTCCACCAGGTCCCCGCCGCGCGCCCGGAGCAGCACGGCGGCCTCGGTGACGTCCAGCGCCACCCCGTCTCTGGCCCGCTTGAGCGCACGGCGCATGGCGTTCTCGGTGGGGCGTCCCGGCTCGTGAGGGGTCATGCAGCGAGCATACGAGCCGCTCGGAGGCCGGGTGGAAGGGAGCGGGGGGACCGTCGGGACTGAGTAGGAGTACTCATTCCCGCGCGCGGGCCGCTGCCTAGGATGACCACCGGCAGGATGATCAAGTCTTCGGGGGCACACGGGTGGCGCTCAACGCCAAGTGGGACGAACTTTTCGGGACGGACGGTTCCTCGGCGCGCATGACCCTGGCGTCGGCGAAGTCGCCCAGCGGTGGGGGCGGCGAGGGCGGGCCCGACCTGAAGGCCGACCAGGGGCCGTGGACCAAGGCGGCGGGCGTGGCCGGTGAGCTGCGGACCTCCACGGCGTCCTCGCTGACCGACCTGACGCAGGCGTCCGAGGGCGTGGCGGGCGGCACCGCGGGCTTCACCGCCACCGGCACCCTCAACGAGGTGCTGGAGTCCTGGAAGACCCGGCTGACCGCCGTGCGGGACGAGTGCGGACGCCTCGAAGGGGCGCTGCGGAGCGCCGGCAAGGAGTTCGGCGAGCGGGAGACCGCCACCAGGAACAAGATGGCCGCGGCCGGCCCCTCCCAGCCCGCGAGGGGGAACTGAACCGATGCCCACTTGGCAGCAACTGCGCGACGTGAAGCTCTCCGAGTACTCGGACGCGGCCGACGGCTGGGGCAAGGTCTCCAGCCGGGCCAACGCCGACAAGGACCGCGTCGACAACCGGATGCTCGCGAACATCCGCGCGACGCAGAAGGGCGACACGGCGGACACGGCCACGAAGAGCCTGGAGCAACTGTCCCGCAACTACCAGTACCTGCACACCGAGTGCGGCCTCATCCGTACCGCCCTGAACGGCCTGGCCACGGAGCTGGCGGGCCCGCAGAAGAAGCTGAAGCAGGCCCTGGAGGACGCGGAGAACCTCAAGTTCACCGTCAACCCCGACGGCTCGGTCGAGTACCCGCCGGGCGGTGAGAACCTTCTCGACAACAAGCCGATTCCGGGCGGCAGCACGTCCGGTGCCCAGTTCCCCCTCAGCCCGCCGCTGCTCCAGCCCCAGGGCCCTCTGCTGACCCCACCCGGCACACCGCCGGGGCTCACCGGTGGCAACCCGAATCAGGCCAAGGCCCAGGCCATCGCCAACACCATCGCCGCCGCCGTCCGCGAGGCCGCCGAGATCGACGGCCGGTACTCCGACGTGCTCGGCAGGCTGAAGATGACGACGCCCGGCCTCAAGGTGGCCGCCGAGCAGCTCGCCGACGCGGCCGCGGACACCAAGGCGCTGCAGAAGGCGGCCGGGAAGTACGCCGGCGAGAGCGAGATCCCCAAGGGTAAGAGCGCCGACGAGAACGCCGCCTGGTGGAAGGGCCTCAGCCAGGAGCAGCGCGACGAGTACGCCACCCTGTACCCGGCGTCCGTCGGCGCACTCGACGGCATTCCCTCCACCGTCCGGGACGACGCCAACCGCATGGTGTTCGCCGAGACGAGGGCCCAGTACGAACTGGAGCTCAAGGCGATCCCGCCGGAGCCGAAGCCCAAGCTCGTCAGCCACGGCGCGCGCGGCGGCATGGTGTACAGCAAGGAATGGCTCGACTGGCACAACAAGTACGAGGACCGGAAGGCCAAGCTGGAGGGCCTCAAGCCGGGCCTGGACGCCATCGAGAGCCGCCTCAACCGGCCGCCGAGCAGCGGTCTTCCCGAGGCGTACCTGCTGAAGTTCGACCCGGAGAAGGACGACGGCCGGGTCATCCTCGCCAATGGCAATCCGGACACGGCGGATCACACATCGGTGTACGTGCCGGGGACGAAGACGAAGCTGCCGGAGATCAAGGACGACCTGACGCGCAGCGACCTCCTGTGGTCGGCGGCCAAGGCCCAGGATCCGGGAGCCGCGTTCTCCACCATCACCTGGTTCGACTACAACGCGCCGAACCAGATCCCGAACGCGACGCGAAATCACTACGCGGAGGACGGCGCCCCCACCCTGCGCCAGTTCATGAACGGGCTGGAGAACGCCCAGGGCGGGCCGGACAAGTCGCACACCACCGTCATGGGCCACAGCTACGGTTCCACGCTTGTCGGCATGGCCAGCCAGCACGACCGGAACGCGGGGCCCATCGCCGACGACATCATCGCGGTCGGCAGCCCTGGTATGCAGGTGGGTCACGCGCGGGAGCTGGGGGTGGACCCCGAGCACGTCTGGGCGATGGGCGGCGGAGGCGATGACAACTTCGTCCGTTACGGCGGCATGCTCGCGGGCCTCGGCGACTGGTGGACCATCCCCACCTCGGAGGACTTCGGAGCGAACATCATGAAGAGCGACGCTCCGGATCACGGCGGCTTCTGGAACGAGAACTCCGTCAGCCTCAACAACCAAGCGGCCGTCATCGCCGGCAAGGACGACAAGGTATCTCGTGATTAAGCGACTCGCACTGGCACTGCCCGCCCTGCTGGCATGCACGCTACTGACAGGATGCTCGACCATGGAGAAGAAGACCGCCGAGGTGCGCGACAGCGCCGCGATGCGGGAGGGGACGAGCAAGACCTCCAGCCGCATCCTCGACATGACCGGGCTGCAGGGCAAGGTGACCAAGTCGGGACCGGGGCCCATGAGCTGTTCTGGCTATGAGCCGGAGAACCAGGTGGTCCAGATGATCCATACCTGGAGCATCTACGACCTGCCGTTCGAGGACCTGAAGAAGGCCTACGACGGGATGCGCACCACACTGCCCAGGAACAACTGGAAGATCACTTCGGACGGTCCGGACGACAGTCCCGCGAAGACGCCCACGATGCGTGCCGACGCGCCGGACGGAGACTTCTCCGCGGAGCTACGGCTGATGGACAACCGGCGCGACCCCCAGGCCAAGACGAAGGCACTGATCTACGTCACCGTGGTGTCCCGCTGCTTCCAGGACGGCCCCGCGCCCTCCGGAGCGTCCTGACCCGCTCGGCGCCCCCGCGTTGCACGACGGGACGAAGGTTATGAGGCGACTCGCACTCGCCCTGTCCGGGTTGTCGCTCGGCGCGCTGCTGACCGGGTGCTCGGCCGTGCACGAGTACAGGGCCCCCGCCGGGGTGCGCGACGGCGCGCGGATGCAGACGGCGACCGAGAGGGCCTCCAGCCGCGTTCTGGAGATGATCGGCCTCAAGGGGAAGGTCACCAGGGGAAGAGCGACGCCCCTGGACTGCTCGGGGTACGAGCCGGAGGGGCGGGTGCGGCAGAACCGTCATCCCTGGAGCGTCTACGGCGTTCCGTTCGCGGAGTTGGAGAAGGCGTACCGGGGCCTGCGGACGGCACTCCCCGCACATGGCTGGGAGATCGTCGAGGACGGCCCCGACAGCAGCAGGGCCAGGACCCCCACGCTGGTCGCGAACTCCCGCGACGGGGAGTTCTCGGTGAGGGTGAGCCTGATGGACCGCCGGGCCAAGAAGGACTCGGAGTCGCTGATCCACGTCACCGTGGTGTCCCGCTGCTACGAGGTCCCCCCCTCCGCCGCGCCCTGACCCCTCAGAGGTACTGCGCGTACTCGTCCAGCGCGCGCAGCACTTCCGGTTCCTCCGCCGGGGGCAGTTGCAGCACGACCTCGGTGATGCCCAGCTCCGCGTAGTGCGCCAGCTTGCCCGCCGAGGGCCTGACCGCGTAGGGGACGATCCACAGCGCCTCGGGGTCGCGGCCCGCCCGCCGCCAGGCCTCGCGCAGTACCGGGATCGTCTCGGTCAGGCCCCGGCCGCCGATGGGGAGCCAGCCGTCGGCGAACTCGGCGATGTGGGCGAACAGCTTCGGGCCCGCCGCGCCGCCGATGAGGGTCCGGGGGGCGCCACCGCGCGGCTTGGGGTACGCGTAGGAGGCCCGGACGGAGCCGAAGTCGCCGGCGTACGGGGTGGGTTCCGCCGCCCACAGCGCGCGCATCAGGGCCATCCGGTCGCGGGTGCGTTCGCGGCGGGTCGACCAGGTCACCCCGTGGTCGGCGGCCTCCTCGCGGTTCCAGCCGTAGCCGACGCCCAGGGTGAACCGGCCGCCGGACAGGTGGTCCAGGGTGGCGACCTGCTTGGCCAGGTCGATGGGGTCGTGCTGGGCGACGAGGGTGATGCCGGTGCCGAGGGTGAGCCGTTCGGTGACGGCGGCGGCCTGTCCCAGGGCGATGAAGGGGTCGAGCGTACGGCCGTACTCGGGCGGCAGGTCACCGCCGGCCGGGTACGGGCTGGTCCGTTCGATCGGGATGTGGGTGTGCTCGGGAAGGTAGAGCCCGGCGAATCCGCGCTGCTCCAGTTCGCGTGCGAGCCGCACCGGCGTGATCGTCCGGTCCGTGAGGAAGATGGTGGTCGCGATGCGCATACGGCCAACGTATGGCGTACGGCGGGGAATTCCGAGACCGTCGCCCTGAGGTGTCGGCGCGTTCACCGGGGACCGGGAGGGTGGTCGCATGAGCGGATCGATCGGCAGGCGCGGCTTCATGGCGGGTGCGGCGGCGGGCACGGCGGGGGCGTTCACGCTGCCGGGGGTGAGCTTCGCGGCCGGGCGCTCCACGGCCGTCGTGCGCGGCACGCTGCCGCCCGGGTCGCCCGACCACGTGTACCTGCCGGTCGAGGTGGGGCGGGGGGTGCGGGAGATCCGGGTGGCGTACGCGTACGAACGGCCCGCCGTGCCGCCCGGTACGCGGGGCAACGCCCTGGACATCGGCGTCTTCGACGAGCGGGGCTTCCGGGGCTGGTCGGGCGGGGCGCGCAGCGAGTTCTTCCTGCGCGCGGACGACGCCACGCCCGGCTACCTGCCCGGCCCGGTGCGCGCCGGGACGTGGCACATCGTGCTGGCGCCGTACACGGTCGCCCCGGGCGGGCTGCCGTACACGGTCACCGTCACCCTGGCGTACGGCCCGTCCGCCCCGTCGCCCGTGCCCGTGTACCCGCCCGGCCGTGCCCGGGGACGGGGGCGGGCCTGGTACCGGGGCGACTGCCACCTGCACTCGGTCCACTCGGACGGCGGGCGCACCCCCGCCGAGATCGCCGCCGCCGCCCGCGCCGCCGGGCTTGACTTCATCAACTCCTCCGAGCACAACACCCATGCCGCGCACGCCGCGTGGGACGGCCTGTGGGGGGACGACCTGCTGATTCTCGTCGGTGAGGAGGTCACCACGCGGAACGGCCACTTCCTGGCCGTCGGCACCGACCCGGGCACCTTCGTCGACTGGCGCTACCGGGCCGGGGACGGCCGGTTCGCCCGCCAGGCCCGGGAGGTCCGGCGCGCCGGCGGCCTGGTCGTACCGGCGCATCCGCACGCCACCTGCGTCGGCTGCGGCTGGCGGTTCGGCTACGGCGAGGCGGACGCGGTGGAGGTGTGGAACGGCCCGTACACCCCGGAGGACGAGATGGCGCTGGCCGACTGGGACAGCGCGCTGGCCGGCGGGCGCGGCTGGGTCCCGGCGATCGGTGGCAGCGACGCGCACCGCGTGCCGCAAGCGGTGGGCGAACCGCAGACGGTGGTGCTCGCCGACGACCTGACGCGGGAGGCGATCCTGGCCGGGCTGCGCGCGGGGCGGTCGTACGTGGCGGAGTCGTCGGCCGTCTCGCTGACGTTCTCGGCGACGGGCGGCCGGGGCGCTCGCGCGGGCATCGGGGAGCGGCTGCCCGTCCCGGCGGACGCGCCGGTGACGGTACGGCTGGAGGTCACGGGGGCGCCCGGCTGCGCGGCCAGGTTCGTGACCGACCGGGGCGCCCTGCACACGGTGGCCCTGCCCGCCTCGGGCACGGGCACGGTGGAGTGGCGGACCACGGCCTCGTACGCCGCGTACGTGCGGGCGGAGGTCAGGCGGCCGGCGACGGTGCCGGGTCTGCCGGGCGCCCTGGCCGCCTTCACCAACCCGGTGTTCCTGGGGACGTAGGGTCGAACGCATGAGCACATCCCCCCAGTCCGTCGACCGTGCGCTGGAGATCCTGGACACCGTGGCCGACGCGGCGGAGCCGGTCGGCGCCAAGGAGCTGGCCCGGCGGCTGGGGTGCTCGCTGTCGACGGTCTACCACCTGCTGGGGCCGCTCACCGCGCGCGGGCACCTGGTCAGGACGGCCGACGGGTACGCGCCCGGGCCGCGCGTGGCCGCCCTGCACCGGTCGTTCCAGCGCCGTCTGGGGTTCGGGCCCGGGGTCGCCGAGGTGCTGCCCCGGCTGCGGCGGGCCACCGGGGCCGAGGCGTACTTCACGGCGTACCGGGACGGCCGTATCACCGTGGTCGACACCACCGCGCCGGTCACCGACACCGCGCACCCCTTCACGCCCGGGCCCGAGCCACGGGCGCACGCCACCGCCCACGGCAAGGCGCTGCTGGCCGCGCTGCCCCGTGCGGTGCGCCGACGGTACCTGGCCGACCACGGGATGGCCCGGCTGACCGACCGGACGATCACCAGCGCCGAGCGCTTCGAGGCGGAGCTCGCCAGGGTGCGTGGCCGGGGCTTCGCGGTGTCGGTGGGCGAGGCCGACCCGGCGTACACCTGCCTGGCGGTGCCGCTGCCGGGCGCCGGCGCCGACTTCCGAGCCGATGGTGTGGTGCGGGCGCTGTCGGTGTCGCTGCCCACCGGGGACTTCCGGCGCCGCCACGGTGAGCTGCGCGCGGCACTGGCGCGGGCGGCGGCGGGCCTGGCCGCGCGCCCGTGACCTGCGGGAGGGGCCGCGCACCCGTGGCCGGCGGAAGGGGCCGCGCACCCGTGACCGGCGGGGCCGGCGCCCGGGCGGAGGGGCGGCGGGGGCCGGGTGCGGGCCGATTTTCCGGCGGTGCCGGAATCGGGTGTGTCCCCGCTGGTCCGGCGGGACCGGCCTGCCCCACCGTGGACGGCATGATCTTCATCGCCGTCAAGTTCACCGTCCGGCCCGAGCACGCCGACACCTGGCCCTCCCTGGTCGCCGACTTCACCCGGGCCACCCGGCAGGAGCCGGGCAACCTGTTCTTCGAGTGGTCGCGCGGGGTCGAGGCCCCCCACCAGTACGTACTCCTGGAGGCCTTCGCCGACGCGGAGGCGGGCGCGGCGCACGTGGCGTCCGACCACTTCAGGGCGGGTCTGGAGACCATGGCGGGCGCCATCGCCCGTACTCCGGAGATCGTCAACGTCGAGGTGCCGGGTCAGGGCTGGAGCGAGATGGCCGAGCTGAGCCCCCGCGCCTGACCCGGGGCGGGCCCGCGCGTCAGTCGTTGACCGCGGTGAGCAGGACGGCGGCGTCCGTCACCGCCGTCAGGCCGTGCCGCTCCGGCGGCAACAGGTACAGGGAGCCCGAGGTCAGCTCGGTCTCCCCGGACTGGGCGGTCACCTTCACCACGCCGCGCAGCACCTGGAGGGACGCTGCGGGCGGTGTGTTGTGCTCGTCGAGCGAGGTTCCGGCGGTGAGCGCGATGACCGTCTGCCGCAGCGGCTGGTCCCGCAGGATCAGGTTGGCGCTGCGGCCGTGCTCGTTCTGGTGGGCGGCGGCCAGGTGTTCGTCGGCGAGGGCGTTGAGGTCATACATACGGTCCACCTTGCCCCGCGCCGGGATCCTACGCACACGGAGACGTACGAAGGGGCGGGCGGCGTACGAAGGGGCGGGCACCGTTCCGTCCAGCGGTGCCCGCCCCTCCGCGTCCGAGTGGACGCGGTGCCGTCAGTCCTCGACGGCCAGGGCGGGGGTCTCCTTCGTCAGGATCTCGCCCCGGAAGAACGCCGGGCTGCGGCGCTGCATCACCAGCATGATCACCACACCGAGCAGCAGCAGCCCCACGCCGATCACGAACACCGAGCCGACGCCGAAGACCGCCGAGCCGCTGCCGTAGGCCGGGTCCCACATGTCGTACAGCGTCTTGCCGAACACCGCCGCGAGCAGGATGCCGCCCAGGCCCGGCATCAGCCCCTTGAAGAACAGGTCGCGGGCGGAGCCGCGCAGCTCGCGGCGGAAGTACCAGACGCAGGCGAAGGCGGTCAGCGCGTAGTAGAAGCAGATCATCAGCCCGAGGGCGTAGATGGTGTCGACCAGGACGTGCTCGCTGACCAGGGTCATCACGGCGTAGAAGACACCGGTGGCGACACCGGCGACGACCGTGGCCCTGCCGGGCGTCCGGAAGCGGGGGTGGACCCGGGCGTACGAGGCGGGCAGTGCCTGGTACGCGGACATCGCCAGGACGGTGCGGGCGACCGGGATGAACGTGGTCTGGAGGCTGGCCGCCGCGGACGCGACGACGGCGACGAAGAGCAGGATGCCGAGGGCGGGGCCCATGACGGGGCCGGCCAGGGCGGCGAAGACGTTGTCGGAGGTCTCGGGGTTGGCCAGGCCCAGGCCGGTGTCGCCGGAGCCGACGGCCATCTGGGCGGCGACGCCGGTGGCGAGGTAGGAGCCGACGAGGACAACCATCGCGATGAGGGCGGCCCGGCCAGGGGTCCTCTCGCTGCCGGTGGTCTCCTCGTTGGCGGTCAGGCAGGCGTCCCATCCCCAGTAGATGAAGATCGCCAGGGAGAGGCCGGCGGTGAAGGCGGAGAAGGACTGCACGGCGAACGGGTTCAGCCAGGACCAGGAGAAGTCGACCGAGCCCGCGAACTCGCCGGCCTTGCCGAACGCCATGGTCACGAAGACGGCCAGGACGAGGAGCTGGAGTCCCACCAGCGCGTACTGCACGCCCTTGGTGGCGGTCATCCCCCGGTAGCTGATCGCCGTGGCGACGGCGATCATCAGCAGGCAGGTGCCGATGTGGACGGCCTTGTTGTCGTCCAGCGCGGCGATGTCCGGATTGCCGGTGAGCTCACCGGCCAGGAGCCAGAAGTAGGAGGTGGCCACGCCGGCGAGATTGGACAGGACGATGATCGTGGCGATCACCAGGCCCCAGCCGCACATCCAGCCGACGCGCGGCCCGAACGCCTTCACCGTCCAGGTGAAGGAGGTGCCGCAGTCCGGCATGGCCCGGTTCAGCTCCCGGTACGCGAAGGCGACCAGGAGCATCGGCAGGAAGCCGGCCAGGAAGACCGCGGGCATCTGGAGCCCGACCTCGCCGGCCGTGGCGCCGAGCGTGGAGGTCAGGCAGTAGACGGGGGCGACCGTCGAGACGCCGATGACGGCACTGCCCATCAGCCCGACGGAGTTCCCGCCGAGTCCCTTGCTGCGTACGCCACCGGTGTCGCCCATCGCGGTGACGCCCCTTACCGTGTCTCCGGCCTCGGGCCGCGGTTCCACCTGAGTCATGACCAGGACGTTAGGTGCTGCGGTTTCCACATCCGGAAGATGGAACTCCGCGATCTTTTCCTTGCATTGGGCGGGATGAAACGGTCAGGCGGCAAGGAAAGAAAGATCGGAAGGCGACCGCGCCGACCGATTGGTAGGTGAAAACCACGGCGTCCGATATGCGGGAACCGCAGCCGTGTCCGATTTGCCCGTTTCTAAATTTTCCCGCGCGATTTCCGTCCCGGCCAGACGAGCGCCCGCCCCTGGCCGTACACGTCCCGGGACGGGCGGGGCCGGACGCCGGGGTCAGCCGCCGTCGACGTAGGCGCGGGCGGCGACCATGACGTCCTTGAACCGCCCCTCGGCAATGCACTGCGCCGGCGCCTCGTCCTCCAGCTGGGGGTTCATACCGATCATCCAGGCGCGGGCGGTGTAGAGACTCTCGGCGTCCTGGATGAGCTGGAACACCTGCAGGGCGGCGCGCAGCCGCTCCTCCGACTCGTGCCGCGGGGTGATGTCGCCCGCGGCCCACTTGCCCACCTGCTTGGCATCGCTGATCTTCGCGATGCGCGCGGTGAGGCGCTGGCCCAGGTTGTCCTGGAGGAAGCGCGCGATCTCCGCGATGGGCATGCGCACCGTGGCGATGTGGGCCCGCTCGGCACTGGCGGCGCTGCGGGAGGTGACGGCGGGGTACAGGATGGTCGACGGCATGAGTGGTCTCCCTCGTGTCGCGTACTGCGCGCCTGATGGGGGCGGTCGCGTGTCGGACGACGGGTGATCGTGGGTGGAAGGCGCGCGGGGCCGGCTGTGGCACGCGGGTGCCGGGCCGCTGCGAGCCGTGCGCCCGCCGCGGGTGGTGAAGACGCTTCTGTGTCCTGCGCACTCGCGGGGAAGCGCGACCTCTGCGAGTGGTGGGGCTGCTGGGACGCCCGCGCTCAGTTCCGGTGCGTACCGGTCCCGGGGGATCCGGTGCACGGATGACTGCGGAGGCGTTGCCGGGGAGCCGACCCGGTGGACCATCTGTGGGGTGGTGGCACTGGAGGGGGAGGTACGGCGAAAGCAGCCCGTAACGCGGTGGAGTGCGTGTCCATCACCCTGATGCCCCCTCGGTTGGCCGATGTATTGAGCGTACCCATTTCCTATGCCCAACTCCACCTGTTTGCAGACAGGTTTACCGCCCCCGGAGGACCTCGGGAGTGGCACCGGGCCACGGAAACGGCTCTCATCTGCGGGTTCGGCGGGAACGGAGCGCGCGGTGAGGGGGATGGCACCCTGGGGAGACCGACGAGATTTCGCTCTTTGGGGCTAGACGAACGGGTGGGTTTTCCGGTGGACTTCACAGGGGCCCCGAGGGAGGCGGTGGGCGGGCGGCACCTTCGGTGAGGGTTGGTGGAGCGGGTGGGGCCGGTGGAGCGGATGGCGCCGGTGGGTCCGGTGGAGCGGGTGGGACCCGTCGGACCCGTGCGGAGGTCACCGCATGGTCAGGCGGTACTCGTCCGCGACCGTTCGCAGCGCCTCGTCCTCGGGGAAGATGAGGCTGGATTCGAGGGCGTCGACGGGCACGTCGCTGTAGACGGCCCAGCACTGCCTCATCCCGAACCGCGAGCGGTAGGCGATGCCGTGGATGAGGCGTCCCTGTTCGGGTGTCCGCTGGGCGATGGCCCAGGCCGAGATGCGGCGGGTGAGCCTGCGGTTGAAGCCCTGTATGTGCTCGGTGGTCAGCTTGTCCACGCCGAGTTCAGCGGAGAGGACCTCCAGGGTTCGCTCGTCGTCCACGTCCAGGAACCGGGCCTCCTTGGGCAGTTGTAACCGGACCAGTGTGTGGCGGGTGGTCCAGTCGGGCGGGAGCAGTCCGGGCGCGTTGGGACCCCGCCAGTCGTCGGCGACGACGTCCAGCATGTCGGGGTGGACCCGGAAGGGTGCCAGGGCCTCGGCGAAACAGCCGTCCCGCTCGGAGGCGCAGTACAGGGTGCCGTAGCCGACCAGGCTCCAGCGGTTTCCGGCGGAGCTGGTCGCGTCGTCCCGGCTGATCTGCTCGTACTTCAGCGGGTTGCTGAGTTTGCCCAGTCGCCACACGCCGCGCTCAGGAGCCGGGATGAGCCTGACGTCCGGCTGCTGTGCTGCTCTGGTCATGCGTGCGGCTCCTCCTCGCGGTGCGCTGCCGGGTGCGGCCCTGGCACATGCCGAACGATCATTTTTGTG
The DNA here is from genome assembly GCF_040653855.1 of Streptomyces sp. NPDC050856. Classification (NCBI taxonomy): domain Bacteria; kingdom Bacillati; phylum Actinomycetota; class Actinomycetes; order Kitasatosporales; family Streptomycetaceae; genus Streptomyces; species Streptomyces sp. NPDC050856. The sequence continues at coordinate 70,453 of NZ_JBFAGV010000012.1, forward strand.
TGTGCGACATGCACCGGGCGAGCCACTTGTGTGATGAACGAGGGGGCGCACAAGGGCTTTGAGGGGGCGCACATGGCTCTTCCACCGGCGAACACGGTCACATGTCGGTCAGATCCAGCTCCGTGACGACGACTCCCGCGTCCCCGGCCATGGTGAGCACCACGGCGGGACCGCCCCCGGACGCGGCCGGGTGGGCCGACAGGGTGTGCACGGGCGCGGCGGTGGCCAGTTGCAGGGCGCAACGCCCGCTCACCGCCTCCCAGACGCGGACGGTGCCGTCGCGCGAGGCGCTGGCGACGAAGGAGCCGAGCCCCTCGGTGGACCAGGCCGCGACGGCGTCGACGGACGCCGTGTGACCCGTGAGGGGCGCTCCCAGGGGCCGGCCGGTCAGCAGGTCCCAGAGTCGTACCGTCCCGTCGTCACCCGCGCTGGCCAGGTGCGGGGGCAGCCCGTCGGCGGGGCGGGCGTTGACGGCGATGGCGTTGACCAGCCCCTGGCGGCAGCGGATCGGCCGGCCGGCCGGGCCGCCCTCGATGTCCCAGAGGCGGACCGTACCGTCCGAACCGGCGGACGCCAGCCAGTCCCGCCGGTGGCCCGCCGCGGCCGCCACGGCGCGGATGCGCAGGTCGTGACCCCGCCAGTCGCGCAGCAGCGCCGGTTCGTCCAGGTCCCAGAGCCTGACCCGGTAGTCGTCCCCGCCGCTCAGGGCGACGGAACGGCCCTGGTGGGTGGTGCAGGCGGCGAGGGCGCGCACGGGCAGGTGGTGGCCTTCGAGGACGGCGGGCAGGTGCGTGCCGGTGGTGGCGTCCCAGCAGCGGATGGTGTGGTCGGGCCCGGCCCACAGCAGGAGGCGCCCCCGGCCCCGGGTGGCCCACGCCAGCGCGGTCACGGCATGGCCGTCGGTGGGCAGCGAGCCGGCGTGGCCGCCGCCGTCGATGTCGCGCAGTTCCAGGCCGGTGTCCGCGGTGCCCACGGCGAGCAGCGGCGGCCCGCCGTCACCGGTGGCGAGGGCGGCGGCGGTGACGGCCGCCACCGCCCCGGGCCCCGCCCCGGCGCGAGGGCGCGCCCGAGCGGCGGCGGGGTCCGCCTCGGGGTGCGGGTCCGCCCCGGTGCCGGTGTCCGTCGCGGGGGCGGGGGCCGTCGGCGGAGGGGTGGGGCGGGGCGCGGGCGGGTGGCCGGGCCCGGGCAGAGCCGCCGTCAGGGCCCGGTGGTCCCAGAGGCGTACGGTGTTGTCGGCTCCGGCCGACACCAGGGCGTCCCGGCCACCGGCCGGCACGCTCGTGAGGGCGGTGACGGTGCCGGTGTGGCCGGTGAGCCACCGGGCGGGCGCCTCCCGGTCCTCGACGTCCCACAGCGCGATCGCCCGGCCGGCGGCCGCCGCGAGTGCCGGGCGGCCGGCGATCGTGAGCGCCGCCAGGCACGTCACGGGCTCCGGGAGCCGGTGGGCGGCCCGCGGTCCTCCGGTGGTGTCCCAGACGGTGACCGTGCCGTCGTCGTGGCCCGAGGCGAACGTCCCGGCCGGGGCCAGGGCCGTCAGCGCCCGCACCGTCGTGGTCAGCGGCCAGCTCCGGTGGACCGCGCCGGTTTCCGGGTCCCGCACGCTCAGCGTGGTGGCGGCGGTCACCAGCAGGTGCTCGCCGTCCCGGCCCGTGACGGTGGTGACCGCCGCCTTGCTGACCGGCTCCAGGGCGGGCAGCGCCCGGGCGCCGCCGGAGTCGGTCCAATGGGTCAGCGCCCCCTCGCCGTTGACGCTCACCACCGTCAGGGAGCCGTCGTCGGCCAGGTGGCCGGTCACGTCGTCGGTCCAGACGGTGCCCGGCCGGGCGATCCGGTCGACACAGCTCCCCGTGGCGGTGTCCCAGATCCGTACCGTCCCGTCGGTGCTGCCGGAGACGAGCCGGCTGCCGCCCGCCGGGCGGTGCACCCCGGTCAGGCAGCGGACCGTGCCCTCGTGGGCGGCGATGCGGTCGCCCACCGGGGTTCCGGTGGAGACGTCGATCAGCTCGATGCCGCCCTCCTCGTCACCGGTGGCCAGCAGCGTGCCGCCGGGCCCGGTGCGGACGGCCGCCAGGGAGGTGACCCGGTGCGCGACGGTGGCCAGCACGTTGGCCGGTGGCCGCCACCACGACCACAGGACGGTCAGCCGGGACCCGGGCGGTGTCGCGTCCGCCGGGACGCGCGCCGCGGGCACCCGGGGGTACGTCAGGGCCGCGTGGGTCAGGTGCAGGCTGGACAGCCGGGACCGGGCGTCGGCCCCGCGCACGTACGGCTCTATCACCGCCCAGGCGTCCAGCCACGCGCGCGGCCCGTGACCGTCCTGGGCGGCCAGCAGGCCCCGGACGCCGCCGCTGGTGTCCCAGGGCAGCAGACCGCGCGGCACGTGGTCGTCGTCCAGTACCCCGCCGAGCCGGGCGTGCTGGGCGAGGTGCCGCCGTACGTAGGGGGGCGGCGGAGTGTCCGGGGTCGCCCCGGCCAGCCCCGCCAGCGCGGCGGTGACGGCCGCGTGCACGGCCCGCTCCTCCTCACGGGAGCCGTCGCACTCCCCGTACGGCTCCCCGTACGGGTCCCGGTACGGCTCCGCTCCCGTGGACGGGCCGGGCGTGCCGGATCCCCCGGGCGTGCCGGGCGTTTCCGTGCCGGTCATGTGGTCCCCCCGCGCGAGACGCCGGCCCCTGGCCAGCACCGCAGAACTCTTCCCAGTCGGTCATGAGCGGGCCGGTAGACGACCCGGTCGTCCTCGCTGTCGTGGGTGAGGTACCCCGACAGCGGTCCGGTCAGCAGCAGTTCGATCTTCTCGTCGGCGCGGTCGATCGGCGACCGGTGCACCGCGGCGGCCACCGCCGGCCAGACCTCCCCCCAGGGCATTCCGCGCCCCAGCGCGAACGCCGTCGCGCGCAGCAGCGCCAGCGCCTCGTCGGCGGGCAGACCCGTGCGCGCGCCGCGTTCCAGGTCCGTCTGGAGCAGCCCCACCGTTCCCCGGTCGAGCTGGGCGCTCCACGCCGGGTCGGCCGGCAGGCCGGGTCCGCCGGCCCGCAACTGCTCGGCGGCGAGCCGCGCGTCGAGGAAGGACCGGTCGACCCGGGCCGCGACGTCGGTGGCGACCCGCGACACCTCCTGCTCGCTCCACCCGTCCGCGCCCTCCAGCAGCGCGCGCACGTACCCGGCGATGTCCTCCCGCACGCCCGGGCCGTCCGTGCGGACCTCGCGGGCGCCGGGGAACGCGGCACGGAGGAGGGCCGGCAGGTCCCGGTGCGCCACGCCGGCGGACACCGTGCCCACCCCGGCCCCACTGGCCGCCCTGGCCGCCCTGGCCGCAGTGGCCGTGGCCGCCGTCGCCCCCGCGTCCGTCCCGTCCGTCGCGTCCGTCGGGGGCGCCGGGTCGGTCGTGGACGAGGGCGTGGCACTGCGGACACCCAGCAGGAGCCGCAGTCCGCGTCCGCGCAGCTCCGCCTCCGGGTGGCTGGTGTGGACCGCCAGCGGCGCGAGGACGTCCGTCACACAGCGGGCCGGGTCCGTGGCCTCGTCCAGCGCGTCGACCACGACCGTGACCATGGGGCCCGGGACCTCGAAGAAGGCCCGCAGGGCCGCCTGCCGGCCGCGCACGTCGTCCTCGGCGGACGGGTCGGGTGCCGCGCCCAGGCCGCCACCCAGGGCCCGCAGCAGGTCGAGCGAGTCACGGTTGCGCGCGGTGACCGCCACGGTCACCGCGCCCTCGGCGGGGACGGTGGCCGGCGGGGAGTGCCGCACCGCCGCGGCGTAGCGCTCCGACGTCCGGAAGGCCGGGTCGCTCAGGGTGACCGCCCGCCCGAGCACGGCGGACTTCCCGCTCGCCGCGCCACCGGTGACGATCAGCGCGCCGCACGGCCCGTGCAGGAATCCGGTCACCTCCTGGTTCAGGGCCTGCCGGCCGGAGAAGTACCAGCCGGGGTCGTCGGGGCCGGTCCGCCCGCTCGCCTTGTCGAGCCAGTACTCCAGCTCCTCGTAGGTGGCGGCGACCTCCTGGCGGCTGCGGGCGACGACCGGCGGCCGGGGCCGGTAGCCCGGATTGGGCAGGGTGGTGGTCGGCTCGTGCAGCTTCCCGGTCAGCACCGGCCGGGGGCCCTCCAGCCGCCGTCGGTGGCGCTCGTTGAGCGTTCTGGTCGCGTGGTCGAGCGCTTCGACGAACTCCGCCATCGTCAGGTACGGCCGGGTGATGCCGCCGGCCGACCGCAGCCAGGCGTGCGCCTCCTGGAGGATCAGCGCGAACTCCCGCCCCAGTACGGCGGTACGGTCGCCGGTGGTGGCCAGCACGTTCAGCGTGGCGGCGGTCAGCCGGCTGTGGGCCAGGTCGCGTTGCAGGTCCCACAGCTCCCGGCCCACGCTGGCGGCCTCGCACATGTTGACGACGACCAGGACGTCCTGGGCGCAGGAGTCGAGTGCCGCCGTGACGATCTCGCTGGTGGGCAGCGCGGTGGCCAGCAACCTGTCCCGCTCGGTGTCCGGCAGCAGGAGGTAGTGCCGGGCGCCGGCCAGGCCGTGGCCGGTGAGGAAGAGCACCAGCGGGACGTCGGGTTCGACGTCCCGCAACTGCGCCTGGTCGAGGAAGCGTTCCACGTCGTGCCGGTTGCGCGGGGCGCGGGTGTGCACCTGGACGAAGCCGGGCCCGTGCGGCGCCTTGGCGTGCCACCAGGCGGTGACGGCCTCCAGTTGCTCGTCGATGGCCTCGCTGAACGGGGTGGTGCCGTCCTCGACGGCCAGGGTGACCAGCAGGCCCGGCTGGGGGTCCGCCGCCCCGGACCACGGGCCGGCGGCGGGTGGTGGTTCGGCGGTGGTGTCCGGATGACGGTCGTCCACCTCGATGTGTGCCCAATCCCCGTTCATCTTCCCTATTGTTCACAGCCATGGACCCGCAGCCACGACGTTCGCGAACCCCGCAGCCCGCCCCGCCCGGACCGCTGCCCGCCCATGTCACCCAGGACGCCGTCGTGGTCGTCCCGGGCATCATGGGCAGCGAGTTGAAGGACACGACCACCGGCAGGCACCTGTGGGGCCTGCACCGGGCGTCGTGGTACGTCAACGCCTGGACCCGTCCCGGCGGGCTCGACGCGTTACGCCTGACCGAGGACGAACTGGAGGGCAGGACCGGCCGGATCGTGGCCACCGGGCTGCTCTCGCACTCCGCCTGGACGCCCTACCTGCGCGGTGTGGAGCCGTACACCGATCTGCTGGCGCTCGTGCGGAGCTGTGTGGCCGACGACGCCGCGATCCTGCCCTTCGCCTACGACTGGCGGCTCCCCGTCGCCACCAACGCCCGGCTCCTGGCCGACCGGGCCCGCCGGCACCTGACCACCTGGCGGCGGCACCCCGCCCAGCACCTGGCCCGGGAGCACCGGGTCGACCAGCGGCCCGCGCGGCTGGTGTTCGTGGCCCACTCCATGGGCGGACTGGTCGCCCGCGCCGCCCTGGACGGCGGCTACGACAGCGAGCTGGCCACGGACACCCGGGGTGTCATCACCCTGGGCACGCCCTTCCACGGCGCGGTCAAGGCCGCCGTCATCCTCAACACGGGCCGGGGGGCGCCCGTGCCGCTGCCCCACCGCAAGCTGCGCGCGATCTGCGCGACCATGCCCGGACTGCACGACCTGCTGCCCCAGTACCGCAGCGTCCGCGACGGCGGGTCCGTCCGCCACCTCACGCCCGGGGACGTGGCCGCGCTCGGCGGGGACGCGGACCTGGCACGGGAGTCGGCGGCCTTCCACCTGGCCCAGCGCCAGGTGAAGCTGCCCGACCACCGGGCCGTCGTCGGCACCAACCAGCCCACCTGGCAGAGCCTGACCCTGCGCGACGGGCGGGTCGAGGCGCACCTGGACGGGGCCCGGCAGAACACCGACGGCACCTTCGTCAGCGACCGCCGGGGCCGGGTGCGGTACTTCCAGGTCCATGGCGACGGGACCGTCTACAAGGAGTCGGCCGCGCTCGGCCCGGCGGTGACCACGCTGCCGCTCCAGCACGGGGCCGTGGCCAAGGACCGCTCGGCGCTGGAGGCGGTCGCCGAGATCCTGCGGGAGGACGTCCACCTCGGGCCGCCGCAGGGCGACCCCGGCTGTGGGCTGTCCACCCCCGACCTGGTGGAGGCCGGCCGGCCCTGGACCCTGTCGCTGCACCAGGTGGACTCGCTGGCCGGCCTGACCTGCCGGATCACCGATGTGGAGGACTCCCGCGAGGTGCCGGCGCCGCTGCTGGGCTGGCTGGACGGCGGCATCGGCGCCCGGGTCACCCTGGACAGGCCGGGTCTGTACCGGGTGGGCGTGCGCACCCTGGACGGCTTCACGGTCACCCAGCTCGTGCTGGCCACCGAGCCGGGGCAGCGCCTGGAGGAGAGCGCCTAGGCGCCGGGGGCGGGCCCCGCCCGCCGCCCGGCCCCGCGGCCCGCCCGGCCCCGCGCGCCGGACCCGCGGCGCGCCCGGTCATGCCACCCGGTAGCCGAGCGCCGTCGCCAGGACCGCCGCCTGCTCCAGGTCGATCCTCGCGCCGGCCGCGTCGACCGTCCGGGGGTCCAGTGACGACAGGTCGCTGCCCCGCAGGTCGGCACCGGTCAGCCGGGCGCTGTGGAGCGCCGCGCCCGCCAGGTCGCAGCCGCTCAGGGTCGCGCCCTCCAGGCGGGCGCCGGTGAGGTCGGCCTCCCGCATCCGCACGCCGTCGAAGACCGCCTTGCGCAGGTCGGCGCCGGGCAGGCCGGTGAAGGACCAGTCCCCGCCGGTCACCCGCAGCAGCCCGAACGTCGACCCCTGGAACCGGCTGCCGACGACCTTGCACCGCTCGAAGCGCGCGTCGAAGAAGCCGCACGCGCGGAAGACGCAGTTGGTGAAGGCGGCGTCCGTGTGCCGGGACGCGTTGAACCGGACGCCGGCGAAGACGCACTCGTCGAAGCGGGCGCCCTCGTTGAGCACCTCGGTCCAGTCGGTGTCGTAGAAGGTGAGGCGCTGGTGGGTCCGCCCGGCGCCGAGCTTCCGGCCGTACCAGTCCTCGCCCCGTACGACGGGCTCCCGGCCGGGCGTGGGGGCGTGTTCCGGTGTGTTCTCCATGCGGCCGATTGAACAGGCCGCCACCGACAGCGGCGGCCTCAGGCCGTGGCGTACCGCTGGAGTCCGGTCCTCACGTCCTCCGCGGTCATCACCGGGAACATCTCGATGCGGGCGCCGACTCTCGTCCGGGAGGGGCGGCTCCAGTCTTGGAGGAGGCCCCGCGGCGCGCACCCAGGGCCGCGCCGTTCGGGGGACGGATACGCGCCGGTAGCCCTTGCTGCCGGCGCGGGCCGCGAGGAGACTCGAATGAGGGTGGGAGCGCGGAGCGGACGCCGGGACCCGACCGCGCGCGTGCGAGGAGGCCGCCGCATGATCACCCATCGACTCGGACGTGATGTCACCGTCCTCAACGACCACCTGCCCGTGCCGGGGATGGGTTTCCTGACGGTGAACGCGTTCGTGCTGCACGCCGCGGAGCCCGTCGTCGTGGACACCGGGCTGAGCCTGCCCGACCGGGGTTTCATGGACGCGCTCGGTTCGGCCGTCGATGTCGCGGACGTGCGGTGGATCTGGCTGACGCACCCGGACCGGGACCACACCGGGGCGCTCTTCGAGCTGCTGGCCGCCGCCCCCAAGGCGCGGGTGGTGACCACCTTCCTGGGCGCGGGGATCATGTCGACGGAGCGCCCGCTGCCGATGGACCGGGTGTACCTGCTCAACCCCGGGCAGAGCCTGGACGTCGGCGACCGGACGCTGGTCGGGTTCCGGCCGCCGCTCTTCGACAACCCCGCCACCGTGGGGTTCGTCGACACCGGCTCACGGACCTGCTTCAGCTCCGACTGCTTCGGGGCGCCGCTGTCCAGCGAGGACCTGGCCTCCTGCGGTGACGTGGCGGAGGTCCCGTCGGACGAGCTGCGGGCCGGTCAGCTCCTGTGGGCGACCGTGGACAGCCCATGGGTGCACCTGGTGGACCCGGTGGCGTACCTGAGCACGGCCAGGCCGCTGCGGGCGATGGAGCCCGAGCTCATCCTCAGCACCCACCTGCCGCCGTCGGCGGGCCGGCTGCCGGAGTTCCTGGACATGCTGGCCGCCGCGCCCGGGGCCGACCCGTTCGTCGGCCCGGACCAGCGCGGCCTGGAGGAGATGCTCGCCGGCTTCGAGCCCGCCCGACCGGTCGGCCGCCCCGTCGGCCGGCCCACCGTGGGGCCCACCGTGACGTGACGGTTCCCCACCGCGCGTCGCTGACTGCCCGTCAGGTGTGCTGATCGCAGATCCTGTCACGACCTTGTGCAGGGCGTCGTCCAGTGCTGACGCGTACGTTGTTGACAAGGCAGACTGTCGGGGGCGGAACCAGCGGTACGGGCAGGGGGAGCTATGGACCGTGTAGACGGGCCACGAGTGCCGGAGCAGCGCGCTCCGCGGCCTGGTCGCGAGGGCGGCCTGCGCTTCGGTGTGCTCGGCCCGGTACGCGCGTGGCTCGGGGGCGACCCGCTGCCGTCGGGGTCGCCGCAGCAGCGGGCGCTGCTGGCCGCGCTGCTGCTGCGGGACGGGCGGACGGCCACGGCGGCCGAGCTGATCGACGCCATCTGGGGCGACGAGCCGCCCTCGCAGGCGCTCGCCGCGGTACGGACGTACGCCTCCCGGCTGCGCAAGGTGCTGCCGCCGGGCGTGCTCGTCAGCGAGTCGGGCGGGTACGCGATCCGTGGCCGCCCCGAGGCGCTGGACCTCAGCGTCGCCCAGGAGCTGGCCGCCGCGGCGGAGAAGGCGCGGGCCGCCGGCGACCGGGCCCAGGCGCGCGCGCTGCTCGGCAGGTCGCTGGGCCTGTGGGACGGCGAGGCGCTCGCCTCCGTACCCGGCCCGTACGCCGAGGCGCAGCGCGTCCGCCTGGAGGAGTGGCGGCTCCAGCTCGTCGAGACCCGGCTCGACCTGGATCTGGAGGTGGGCTGCCACGCGGAGGCGGTCTCCGAGCTGACCGCCCTGACCGCCGCCCACCCGCTGCGGGAACGGCTGCGGGAGCTGCTGATGCTGGCGCTGTACCGCAGCGGACGGCAGGCCGAGGCGCTGGCGGTGTACGCCGACACCCGCCGGCTGCTCGCCGACGAGCTGGGCGTGGACCCGCGCCCGGAGCTGTCCCGGCTCCAGGAGCGCATCCTGCGGGCCGACGCCGAGCTGGCCCGCCCGGTGGAGGAGGCGGCGCCGGCGCCCGCGGTGTCGCGGCCCGCGCAACTGCCGGCGACGGTTCCGGACTTCACCGGCCGGGGCCCCTTCGTACGGGAGCTGAGCGACCGGCTCGCCGGCGCCGAGGGGTCGGTCATGGCCGTCTCGGCGCTCGCCGGCATCGGCGGGGTGGGCAAGACGACGCTCGCCGTCCATGTCGCGCACGCCGCCCGGCCGTACTTCCCGGACGGGCAGCTCTACGTCGACCTCCAGGGCGCGGGCGCCCGCGCCGCCGAGCCGGAGACGGTGCTCGGCGCGTTCCTGCGGGCGCTGGGCACGCCCGACTCGGCCATCCCCGACACCCTCGACGAGCGGGCCGCGCTGTACCGCTCCACGCTGGCCGGGCGCCGGGTGCTGCTCCTGCTGGACAACGCCCGGGACGCCGCCCAGGTCCGGCCGCTGCTGCCGGGCACGGAGGGCTGCGCGGCCCTGGTGACCAGCCGGGTCCGCATGGTGGACCTGGCGGGCGCGCACCTGGTGGACCTGGACGTGATGTCGCCCGAGGAGGCGCTCCAGCTCTTCACCAAGATCGTCGGGGCGGAGCGGGTGTCCGCCGAGCGGGAAGCGGCGCTCGACGTGGTCGCCTCGTGCGGCTTCCTGCCGCTGGCCATCCGTATCGCCGCCTCCCGGCTGGCCTCCCGCCGCACCTGGACGGTGTCGGTGCTGGCGGCCAAGCTCGCCGACGAGCGGCGCCGGCTGGACGAGCTCCAGGCGGGCGACCTCGCGGTGAAGGCCACCTTCGAGCTGGGCTACGGCCAGTTGGAGCCGGCCCAGGCGCGGGCGTTCCGCCTGCTGGGCCTGGCCGACGGCCCGGACATCTCGCTGGCCGCCGCCGCGGCCGTGCTGGACCTGCCGACGCACGAGGCGGAGGATCTGCTGGAGTCCCTGGTCGACACCTCCCTCCTGGAGTCGGCGGCCCCCGGCCGCTACCGCTTCCACGACCTGGTCCGCCTCTACGCGCGTGCGTGCGCCGAGCGCGACGAACAGCCGCCGGCGGAGCGGGAGTCGGCCATGTCCCGGCTGCTGGACTTCTACCTGGCGACGGCGGCGCGGGTGTACGCGATAGAGCGCCCGGGCGACCGGACCGTCCACCACCTGGAGCCCACCGGCTACCCGGGCAAGGTGTTCACCGACGACGAGGAGGCGCTGGACTGGCTGCACGCGGAGGCCGGCTGCATCCTGGCCTGCGTGCAGCAGTCGCTCGGCCCCGGCACCCTGCGGCGCGCCGTCGACCTGCTCCTGAGCTCCAAGGACCTGGCGGAGTCCGGCTCCAGCTCGCGCCGCTACAAGGCGGCCACGCTCGCCGCGCGGGACGCCGCGGCGCGGGCGGCCGACACCCACGCCGAGGCCCGGGCGCGGGTGACGCTCGCCCAGGTGCACAGCACCGCCGGACTGTTCGACCAGGCGGCCGTCGAGGCCGAGCGGGCGGCGGAGCTCGGGGAGCGCACCAACGACCCCTGGACGCTCAGCAACGCCCCGAACGAGCTGGGCATCATCGCCAACTGCACCAACCGGTACGCCGACGGCGAGACCTACCTGCTGCGGGCGGTGACGGCCTTCCGCGAGGACGGCAACCGGCCGGGTGAGGCGAGCGCGCTGTGCAACCTCTCCCGGGTGGTGGCCTCCATGGGCCGGACGGCCGACGCCGTGGACCTGGCCCGGCAGGGCGTCGCCGTCTACGACGAACTGGGCCTGACCCTCCGACTCGCCAACGCGCGCTACGCCCTGGGTATCGTGCTCACCCAGGCGGGTCGGTTCGTGGACGCCCTGGGCGAGCTGTCCCAGGCGCTGTCCATCTTCCAGGAGAACCGGCAGCGCCTGTGGGAGGGCACCACGCACTTCCGCATCGCGCAGGTCCACCTGGCCTCCCGGCGCCCGGCCAACGCCGCGCAGCACGCCGAGCAGGCGCTCGCGACCGGCTGCATCGGCGGTGACTGGATGCAGGCCAACGCGTTGACGCTGCTCGGCAGGGCGCTGCACAGTCTCGGCCAGGCGGGACGCGCGCAGGCCTGCTGGCGGGAGGCGCTGGCCGTGTACGAGCAGTCCGGCGCCGAGGAGGCCGTCGAGGTACGGCGCCTGCTCTCCCCGCTCCAGGCGGCCTGACCAGCGGTTTCGGGGGCGTTCATCGAACGTTTATGACGGTCTGGGACCTTCATTACGTCGGTTCGTCGCGTCGGGGGGCAGACGAGTCGCCGCGGACCTCACCGTTAAGGTGAGCGTCCCTGGAACGCCCGTTCGGCGGCCCTCGGGGGAGTTGCCGAGCGGGCGTTCACCACTCACTACGCCATCACTCAGGGGAGAAGACGATGAGCGACATCACGAAGAACGAGGACCTGGTGACGTTGGACAGCCACTCGCCCGTCCCGCCGGCCCTCAAGGACCCGGAGATCACCACACTGGACAGCCACTCGCCCGTGCCGCCGGCCCTCAAGGAGCCGGAGCTGAAGCCGCTGGACAGCCACTCGCCGGCGCCGGCACCCAAGTAGACCAGCACCGACGGGGGTGCGGTCGCGGCGGTGGCCGGGGGGAGCCGCCGCGCCGCGGCACACGGGGGACAGGGGCCCGGACCGTACTGGTCCGGGCCCCTGCTTCGGTCTGCCTCAGGCCATGTCGCGGAAGACGTTGATGACGGCGCACCTGGTGTACTCGGAGCCGTCGCCGCTGCCGGTGTACGGGGTGCTGGCCGTGGCCGTCCGCGAGCCCGAGCCGCGGACGAGGAGGTCGTCCACCTCGGCGACCGCCCGGTGGACGTTCGGGTCGCCGGTGGCGCCCTTGAACTGGAGGGTGACGTCGTACGTGTAGTCCAGCGAGCCGCTGTTGGTGACGGTGATCCGCGCGGTGAGGTTCCTGCCCGAGGCGTCCATCCGGCACTCGTCGATCTTGACGTCCCGCATGGCCCGGTGGGAGCTGGAGCTGCCCGGGACGGTTACGCCGGACGAGCCGCCGGAGCCGGAGCTGTCGCTGTGCGACCCGCTGGTCCCGCCGCTGGAGGTCGAGCCGTCGTAACCGCCGCTGGTGCCGGAGCCGGAGGAGCTGTCGTACCCCCCGGTGCTGGAGCTGCCGCCGCTCGTGCCGCCGCTGTCGCCGCTGCCGCTGTGGCTGCTGCCGCCGCCACAACCGCCACCCCCGGAGCCACGGGCGCCGGTGAGCGCGATCATTACGACGCCGAGGACGGCAACCGAGCGGACATGGCGAAGCTTCACGTTCAACCCCCGTTGACATGTGGATGCGGGCCCAAAATTGACGGGCGCACGTCACCCTAGCAGCGCTCCCGAGGCCCTCCGGCAACGCTTCGGGCGGCTCCCGTGCCCGGTCCGCGCCACCGCCGGCGCCACCGTTCAGGGTCCCCAACCACCGCGTTCCCGGCGTCCGTCCTGTGGCAGCCCGTCCCCACCGGGCGTAGCGTCGTGATCGAGAGCCGCACCCCAGGGAGGCCCATGATGATCCGCAACGTCATCGGAGCCGTCCTCGCTCTCGTGGGAGCGGCGGCCGCCGTCCTCAGTCCCTTCCGTGCCTGGTACGACGGCCGTCACGGCCGCGACTACCGCGTCGCCGACCTGTTCGGCGGCATCACCGCCTGGCGGGCCGACCTGACCACCTCGCTCCTGCTGCCGTTCGCGTTCGCCGCGCTGCTGACACTGGTCGGGCTGCTGCTGCTCTCCCGGCCGCTGGTCGCGCTGGCCGCCCTCGTCGTCCTGGGCTTCACCGTCCTGTGGATGATCCGGCAGGGGCAGGCGGCGGACGGGCTCACCGTGGACCCCGACGGTTCGGGGCTCGGCTGGGGAGTGGCCCTGGCCGGAGCCGGCGGGTTGCTCCTGGTGCTGGCCGCCCTCCTGATGCGCGGCCGGACGCGCCGCCACGGACGGGTGAACGGTGATCGCGGGCGCGGCGACGGTCACGGGCGCGGCCCGTTCCGCCGCGGCCGCCGGGTGGACCGGGAACCGGAGGACCGGGCGTACGGGCGTGACGACGGCTACGACGCCGGGTACGGGCCCGGACCGGGCCACGGGCACGACCCGGACGGGCGGCGGGCCGGTGGCTTCGGCCACGGCGGCGGGGCGGACCCCTACCCCGCCCAGGACCAGCACGACCCCTACCCGTCGCGGGACCAGCACGACCCGTACCCGCCCCGGGACGCGCACGACCCGCGCCGGCACCCGGACGCCTAGCGCGCCGGCGCGCTCCTTCCGGTGGCCGTGCCCTTCACCGCGTCCAGCGCGTACACGCAGCGGTCCTTGCTGCACGCGTACACCACGCCGGCCCGCGCCACCAGCGAACCGGTGATCTCACCGCCCGTCGTCAGCTTCCAGCGGAGCTGGCCGCCGCTCGCGTCCAGGGTGTACAGCACATGGTCCGCCGAGCCGAAGTGCAGGCGGCCGTCCGCGACCACCGGGGAGCCGATGATCCCGCCGCCCGCCGCGAACCGCCACTTCGGGGTGCCCGTGACGGCGTCCAGCGTGTACACGGCGCTGCCGCTGCCGACGTGGACGTTGCCGTCCGCGACGAGCACCGGATCGGTGGACTGGCGGGACTCGGTGGCGATCCGCCAGCGGTCCTTGCCGGTCGCCGCGTCCAGCGCGTACACCGTGCCCAGGTAGTCCGCCAGGTAGATCCCGCCGCCGGTCACCGCGGGCCCGGGCGCGAAGGCGGGCGGCGAGAGGAAGACCGCCGGGGCCTCGAAGTGCCACCGCACCCGGCCGGACAGGATGTCGAACGACAGCACCCGGGTGCCGGCGGCGACGTACACATGGCCGTCCTCGGCCGGGGTGACCCGCACCGGCACCCCGCCGCAGGAAGCCGCGTCGCCGATGGGGTACGACCAGCGCTCGGTGCCGGTACGGGCGTCCAGCGCGCGCAGCCGGGCGTCCTGCCACACGTACACCGTGTCGCCGTGGACGGCCGGTCCGGCCTCCGGGGTCTCGAAGTCGGTCTGGGCGCCGGTGATCTCCCAGAGCTTGGCGCCGTTGGCGGCCTCCCAGCCCTGGACGCCGCCGCCGCGCGTACCGGTGACCACGGTGCCGCGGTCCACCTGGAGGGAGTACACCCAGGCGTCGGTCCGCAGCCGCCACCGCTCGCTGCCGTCCACCGCGTCGAGGGCGTACAGCGACGGCCCGTCCGAGGCGTGGATACGTCCCCCCGCGACCGCCATGGACCAGGCCACGTCCCGGGTCTTGAACTGGCGCCGGCCACTGGCCACGTCCAGGGCGTGCACCTCGAAGGACGTGACGTACAGCAGGTCGCCGTCGACCACGGGGGTGCCCCACACGTCGTTGGACATCCGGAACCGCCAAGGGCGCCAGTGTCCGGGCGCCGCCGCGCCCTCCGGCGGGGCCGGGGGCGCCGACAGCGGCGGTCCGGTGGGCGGCGGCGGAACCGGCGCCGCCGGGCGGGCGGCGGGGCCCGCGCCGTGCGGCGCGCCGCCGTCCAGGCCGGCGGGGGCCGGGCCGGTGGCACCGGCCGGCGGGCGGATCCAGCCGGTCGTGGGCCCGGCGTCGGCCGTGAAGACGCCCCGGGTGTCCGCGACCCGGGGGCCGGGGCCGATCGGCACCTTGGCGCCGGGCAGCCGTACCGGGTCCCCCGCCGGCGCGGGGCCGTGGGCCTGTCCGGTACGGGGGTCGCCGCCGCGCCGGACCGGCTCCCAGTCCCGGCCGGGCCCGGCGGCCGGGGCGCCGGCGTGCGCTCCGGCGGATCCCGCGGCCGACGGGCCCGGGCGGGGCGGGGCGGGCGGCGCCGGGGGCACGGGCGGGGCCGAGGGCGGCGGCGGGGCGGGGCGACCGCCCCGGCGCTCCTCGATCATCGCCGTGGCCCGCGCGGGCAGCCACGCCGAGGCGGTACCGCTGTCGTCGCTGCCCGCGCCGAACAGGTGCGGGGCGAGCATGGCCTGGAGGTCGGCGGGTGAGGGCCGCAGGCCGGCCTCCATCTGCATGCAGGACTCGATCAGCGGTCGCAGCTCGTCCGGCAGCCCTGTCACGTCGGGGCCCTCGCGCAGCAGCATGAAGACGGTCTCCACCGGGTTCGCCCCGTGGAAGGGCGGGTGCCCGGTCGCCGCGAAGACCAGGGTGGAGCCGAGCGAGAAGACGTCACTGGCGCCGGTCACGCTGCGCGAGTCGCGCGCCTGCTCGGGCGACATGTAGGCGGGGGTGCCCACGGCGACGTTGGTCATGGTCAGCCGGGTGTTGGAGACGCCGGAGGCGATACCGAAGTCGATGACGCGCGGCCCGTCCTCCACCACCAGCACGTTGGACGGTTTGAGGTCGCGGTGGACCAGGCCGGCTCCGTGGATGGACTGGAGGGCCTCGGCGATACCGGCGGCGAGCCAGCGCACCGCGGGGGCGGGCAGCGGCCCGCACTCATTCACTATCTCTTCGAGGGAGGGGGCCGGGACGTACGCGGTGGCCAGCCACGGCACCGCGGCCCTGGGGTCGGCGTCCACCACCGCCGCCGTGTAGAAGCCGGACACCGCCCGGGCGGCCTCCACCTCACGCGTGAAGCGGACGCGGAACAGCTGGTCCTCGGCGAGTTCGGTCCGCACCGTCTTGATCGCCACGCGCCTGCCCGACGCGGACCGCGCGAGATAGACCAGCCCCATGCCGCCGGCACCGAGCCGGCCCAGTACCTCGAACGGGCCGATCCGCCGCGGGTCGTGCTGCGTCAGCTGCTCCACCTTGCCTGCCACCTCCCCGTCGGGGCCATGAGGGTACGGCCCCGTGCCCCCTGATTCTTCCTGTCCTGGGCGGTGGTTGCGAACCCGGGGGCGGATCGGGGTGTCTCACCCTGATCCGGACACCTCCGGCGGTGGCCCGGCCGGCCGTGCCCGTCAGGCCGCCATCGGTTCCGCGAGGACCGCGAACACCGCGCCCTGGTTGTCGGCGATCACCGCGATCCTGCCGTACGGGGTGTCGAACGGCGGCTCGGTGACCCTGCCGCCCAGGCGGGTGGCCAGGGCGGCGGTGTCGTCGCAGTCCGCCACCGCGAAGTAGCTGAGGAAGTGCGCGGGCATCTCGGCCGGGAAGGTGTTCGTGATGACACCTCGGCCACCGATCGCCGTCTCGTCACCGGCCCGGGTACCGGCCGGGGACCACACCCGGAAGTCCATCGAGGCGTCGTCCAGGTCCCGCACCTGGAAGCCGAACACCGACTCGTAGAAGGCGTCGACGGCGTCCTTCTTCCTGGTGTAGACCTCGGTCCAGCAGAAGGACCCCGGCTCGCCCTGCTTCTCGAACCCGGTGTGGTCACCGGCCTCCCACAGCCCGAAGACGGCCCCGTCCGGGTCGGCGGCGAGGGCCGTGACGGCGAAGCCGTCCAGCGGCAGGGGCTCGGTCACCATCCGGCCGCCGGCGTCCCTGATCCGCGCGCCGAGGGCGACGATGCCGGGGGTGGCGAAGTAGACGCCCCACACGGTGGGCATGCGGCCGTCCCGTTTGGGCGCGAGCGCGGCGACCCGGAGCCCTTCGCTGTACGCGTGGGTGTACTCGGCGCCGCCGTCGAACGTCCACCCGAACAGCTCCCCGTAGAAGCGCTTGCCCGCTTCGACGTCCGGGAGCAGCGCGTCCACCCAGCACGGCGTGCCCTCTGTCAATGCGGCCATGGGCCTGGTTCCTTCCTGGGTACGGGTGTGTGGTGCCCGTCACAGTCACGCTACTGGGGTGGCGCGCGACCCGCAGCCAAAGAAACCGAACACGCATACGACCTGACCGCCCGGATGGCTTGTCCACCGAGTTTGTCCACAGGCTGTTGATAAGTTTTCCGGATGAGCCGACCGGCGCGACGGGCCGCAGCGGCACACCGCCCCGGACCGGTTCCCGACGTGGCTGAAAACCGCCCACCGGCACGACCCCGGCAGGAACCCCGGAAACCGTCCGGCAACAGGTCCGGGACGGGCGCGCGACCGGCCCTGGAGCGGGGCGCACCCCATTTGCAGTCGGCCGAATCGCGCCCCGATCACCCCTCGGTAAGCTGACGACATGACAGGACAAGTACGCACCGTCGACGGCCGTGTGGCCGGCCGACGCGGGCAGGCGACGCGGCAGAAGCTGCTCGATTGCCTCAGCGAGATGCTCAGCTCCTCGCCGTACCGGGACGTCAAAGTCATCGACGTGGCCCGGAAGGCGGGCACTTCACCCGCGACTTTCTACCAGTACTTTCCGGACGTCGAGGGCGCGGTCCTCGAAATCGCGGAGGAAATGGCCAAGGAGGGCGCCGGGCTGACCGAACTGGTCTCCGGCCGTAGCTGGGTCGGCAAGGCCGGCTGGCAGGCGTCGGAGGAACTGGTCGAGGGATTCCTCGACTTCTGGCGCAGGAACGACGCCATCCTGCGCGTGGTCGACCTGGGCGCCGCCGAGGGCGACAAACGGTTCTACAAGATCCGCATGAAGGTCCTCAACTCGGTCACCAACTCCCTCACGGACGCGGTGAAGGAGCTCCAGGGCAAGGGCAAGGTCGACAAGGACGTCAGCCCGGCGGCCGTCGCCGGCGCGCTCGTCACCATGCTGTCGGCGGTCGCCTCGCACCAGAAGGGCTTCACCGCCTGGGGCGTCAAGCAGGCCGAACTCCGCCCCAATCTGGCCCTGTTGGTCCACCTCGGCATCACGGGCAAGAGGCCGTCCAGGTAACCGGCCCGCCCTCTTCCTCTCCCCCGGTACGTCCTGTCGCGCCGGCGGTGGTCAGTTCCGGCCACCGCCGGCGTTTTCCGTTCCCCCGGGCGGCCCAAGCCCCGCACGGCGGCCGGAACCGGGGACCGGGCCGCGGGGGCAGGATGGGGCCATGACTCAGGACCGCTTCCGTGAGACCCTCCGCTCGCTGCGGGTGTGGGACACCGCCCTGCCCGGTTTCGACCCGCGCACCGCGCCCGACGCTCCCCTGCCGCTGTTTTGGAGCTGGTTCGTCGACGCCGCCGGTGCCGGGCAGAGCGAGCCGCACACCATGTCGCTGGCCACCGTCGACGCCGACGGCCGCCCCGACGTGCGTACGGTGATGCTGCACGACGCCGACGAGCGCGGCTGGCACTTCGCCTCCCACGCCACCAGCGCCAAGGGCCGCCAACTGGCCGCCCGGCCGGACGCGGCGCTCGGCTTCTACTGGCCGGCGCGGGGCCGCCAGGTGCGCGTGCGGGGGCGGGTGGTGACCGGTACGCCCGAGGAGGCGTACGACGACCTGCACGCCCGGTCGGCCGGCGCCCTCGCCTCGGCGCTGGTGGGGCGCCAGAGCGAGGTCCTGGACTCGCCGGAATCCCTGGCGCGGGCGAGCGAGGCGGCCTGGGAGCGGGCCACCGCGGAGCCGGACGCGCACGCCGAGACGTGGACGCTGTACGTCCTCGACCCGTACGAGGCCGAGTTCTTCCAGGGTGACGAGCGGCGCCGGCACGTACGCCTGCGCTACCGCCGCACCGGCGGGAGCACCGGCGGCGGGGAGTGGGAGCGGGAGCTGTTGTGGCCGTAGGCCCCCCGCCGGCCCCGGATGGCGGGGGCGGCGGAGGGCCGGGGCGGTGCTCCGGGGCCGGTCAGGCGCCGATGCGGACCGGGGCGGTCTGGCGGGCGGCGCCGTGCACGTAGGCGCCAAGGGTCCCGTTCGCGTTCAGGACGACCATCGCGTTGCCCTCCTGCACCAGCAGGGACTTGCCCTTGGCGTAGTACGTGGTCGGGCCCCAGGTGCCCTTGGGGGTGGTCACGCGGATGCCGTAGAGGCCGTTGTCCCTGGTCAGCTTGATGAGCGTGCCGTTGGACAGCTTGTAGCGGCCGGGCGTGGCGCTCGTGGTGGTGGTGCCGGTCCAGGTCAGGCTGTAGCCCATGCGGTCCAGCGTGACGTAGCGGTTTCCGACGCGCCGGACGTCCTCGTAGCTGCCGGCGGCGGGGCGGAGGTGGCCGACCAGGTACGCGCCCTGGAAGAGACGGGCCTGGTAGTCGTGCTTGGCGACCTTGTACGTCTTCTGCGTCAGCCCGCCCGGCAGGGAGGTGGTGCCGACCAGGGTGCCGCTGACGTTGCAGGCGGCGGGCAGCTTCGGGAACGCCGTCGGCGTCCAGGGCATGTCGCCGCCCTGGCTGCGCTGGTGGAAGACCGGCGCGGAGGAGATCACGCCGGTGACCTTCAGGCCGACCGAGGTGTCCACCGTCCGGTACTGGTCCACCTTCGCGACGGACCGGCCCTTCTCGTCCCTGAGCTGTGCCGTGGCACCGGTGTGCGCGCTGTTGGTGAGCGTGACCTTCCAGCCGCCGAAGACCGAGGGCACGGTCTGGCTCACCACGCAGTTCTCCGCGATCACCACCCGCGCGGGAGTGGCGTTCCCCGTGGTGGTGGCGGAGGCGCCGGTGGCCGACGCGGTGACACCGACGAGGGCGGCGGCGGAGACGACGGTGGCACGGAGGGCGGTGGCGCGAAGGGCGGTACGCATGACGGCTCCTGAACGGATGGCGTGGGACGAGGAGGAGCAGCCGCCTGTCCGCTTGTTCGGTGATGTCCGTCGAGCCTGGCGGGCTGCACGGACAACGTTATGGATCTTGTGTTCTGGAGCCATCCGCTCCATGTCACAGCCGCGTGACGAGGACCTGGACCTTCGCGCACGACTCCAGGAACGCGCCCCAGGCGCCCGGGGTGACGGCGAGGGCGGGACCGTCGGGGACCTTGGAGTCACGGACGTGCACGGAGTGCGGGCAGGCGGCGACCTCGACGCACGCGTCGCCCTCGTTGGCGCTGTAGCTGGACTTGCGCCAGTCGTAGGCGACTTCGACGCACTCGCCGCCCGTGTTACCGCTGTAACTGCTCTTGAACCAGACCAGGCCGGGGTTCATAGCTTCGCCGCCATCCTCTCGATCAGTTCCACGGACTCCCAGGGCGTGAGCGCCTGGGCCCGCAGCGCGCCGAAGAGGTCGATGAGCTGGTTGACCTCTTCGGGTTTCGAGATCAACGTATCCCCGCCCTGGCCCTCCGTGTACCCCAGATTCCGCCCTTCCCGGGTACTCAGCAGTTTCAACGACCCCATGAGCCCCGCGTGCACCGACCGCTGCGTCGGCATGACCTGCACCGTCAGGTGGTTCCTGGCCCTGACCGACTCCAGCACATACAGGAGCTGTTCCTTGAGCACCGGCTCACCGCCGATCGGTCGCTGAAACGCCGACTCCTCGACCACGTAACTCACGATCGGCTTCGGCCTGCGGTCCAGCACCTCCTGTCGTTCGAGCCGCGCCTGCACATGCCGCTCGGTCTCGTCCGGCTCACACATCGGCACCCGGGTCTCGTACAGCGCCCGCACGTAGGCCGGGGTCTGCAGCAACCCCGGCACGACCATGCACTCGTACGCGCTGATGCTCGCCGCGTCCGCCTCCGTGCGCTTCCAGTTCAGGAACTTCGGCGAGTACTTCTCCTCCTCCATCAGCTCCACGCACGACCGCAGCACCCCCTGCGCGCCCAGCGCCGCGTCCGCGTCGACGAGGAACGCCGTCGTCGGGATGCGTTCCGCCCGCTCGTACGCGCCCACCAGCGACTCCGACATCAGCAGCCGGTCCGCGAGGTCCTTCTGCGTCAGGTCCGCCAGCGTGCGGAACTTCTTGACCAGCTCGCCCACGTGCCTGCGCGCCGGCGAGGGCTCACCACTCGATCCCACCACCGCCACCGTCCTTCCCACACCGCCCCGAAGTGGATCGTGTCCCTCTGGTGACGCTACGCATCCGGCCCGATCCTCGTAGCCATGACGAACGAAAGACTCCCCGATTGGGTACCGGCCAACGGTCTGCAACTCCGCCTCGCCGGCATCCACTTCGACGCCATCCGGGTACGCGGCGTCCGGGGCGAGGCCGTGCTGCACCACCTCGCCGACGCCACGGACGGGCGGCCGGGCCCCGTCGTGCGCGAGGTGGCCGGCGGGCGCTGGACGTACTTCCTGATTCCGCCCGGCAGCAGCAAGGAGCACACCTGGCCGCCCGGGGCGAGGTGCTTCGGACCGTGCGCGCGGGACCAGTACGTCGGCATCCCGGCCGCGCACGGCAACACCTATCCGCTGTCGTGGCGCTGCGGACCGCCCGTGGAGGGCGAGTTCGTGGACCCCGGACTGCTGCACGCGGTGGTCACCGCGCAGCTCTGCCGGCCTCCGGAGGAGTGAGGGGCGGACCGGGCGACGGGGTGTCGTGACCGATTCGCAACCGATTCCCTCCTTGACCGCGACCCATTAAGTGAGCATGTCATTACGCTCAGCACTCATGCCCGCATTCAGTGCTGACACCCCCCGCGAACCGGTTCTCCCCGTCTACGTCATCGGCGGCGGCCCCGGTGGTCTCGCCGTCGCCGCCGCCCTGCGCGAGCGTGGCGTGCGGACCGTCGTCCTGGAGAGGTCCGCCGCCGTCGGGGCCTCCTGGCGCGGCCACTACGACCGGCTCCACCTGCACACCACCCGGCGGCTGTCCGCGCTGCCGGGCCTCAGGATGCCGCGCTCCTTCGGGCGGTGGGTGGCGCGCGACGACGTCGTGCGGTACCTGGAGAAGTACGCCGAGGTGCACGACCTGGACGTCGTCACGGGCGTCGAGGTCACCCGGGTCGACGCGGTGGACGGCGGCGGCTGGCTGCTGCACGGCACGGGCGGGCGGCGGCTGACCGGGCGGGCGGTGGTCGTGGCCACGGGGCACAACCACACGCCGTACATACCCGACTGGCCGGGCCTCGCCGCGTACGGCGCCGCGTACGGCGGCGAGGTGCGGCACGCCGCCGAGTACCGGGACGCCGCCCCCTACGCGGGCAAGGACGTCCTGGTCGTGGGCACCGGCAACACGGGCGCCGAGATCGCGGTGGACCTGGCCGAGGGCGGTGCCGCCCGGGTGCGGCTGGCCGTCCGCACGGTGCCGCACATCGTGCGCCGCTCGACGGCGGGCTGGCCCGCGCAGGCCACCGGCATCCTGGTGCGCCGGCTGCCGGTGCGCCTGGTGGACGCCGTCGCCGCGGTGATGTGCCGGCTGTCGGTGCCCGACCTGTCGGCCCACGGCCTGCCGCGCCCGGACACCGGCCTGTACTCGCGGGTGCGCCAGGGCGCGATCCCGGTGCAGGACGTCGGACTGATCGACGCGGTCCGGCGCGGCCGGGTCGAGCCGGTGGCCGCGGTCGAGTCCTTCGAGGACGGCAAGGTCGTCCTGGCGGACGGCACCAGGCTCGCGCCGGACGCGGTGATCGCCGCGACGGGGTACCGGCGTGCGCTGGAGGGTCTGGTGGGGCACTTGGGCGTGCTGGACGACGCGGGCCGCCCGGTGGCCCACGGGCCCCGCACCCACGCGTGTGCGCCGGGTCTGTACTTCACCGGCTTCACCACCCCGATCAGCGGCACGCTCCGCGAACTAGCCATCGACGCCAGGAAGATCGCCAAGGCCGTGGCCTCCCGGCACCCTTCCTGACCCGCCTTCCGCTCGGTAACCTGACGCCGCGTCAATCTTGTTGGCGACGGGCAGGAGCGGCGGAACGATGCTTGGATCTACCCACGGCACCTTCACCACCGGTCCCGGCGCCCGGGTGGTGGCCTGCGGGCGGGCCCCCGGGAGCACCGTCCACGGCGTCACCGCGGCCGAGGGCGACCTCGACGTCAGCGGTCGCCCGCTGTACGCCCCCGTGCCCGAGCTGGACCGGCTCTTCCGGCCCGGGTCCGTCGCCGTGGTGGGGGCGTCCGACACCGAGGGCCACCCCGACGCGGCGCTCACCCGGTCGCTGCTGCGGTGGGCCGAGCGGGTCGGCGCCCGCCCGTACCCCGTGGGCCCGGCCCGCCCGTCGGTGTTCGGGGTGCCCTGCGTCCCCACCGTGGCGGACCTGCCCGAGCCGGTCGACGTGGCCGTGATCCTGGGTGGCGATCCGCTCACCGTCATCGGCGAACTGGCCGCCGCCAAGGCCGGTTTCGCCGTCGCCCTCGCGTCCGGGGCCACCGGGCCGGGCGAGGCGGGCGCCGCCGCCCGCGACGGGTCCGCGGCGGCCGCCGGGCGGCCCGGACCGCGACTGCTCGGCCCCGGTGGCGGCCTCGGCGTCTTCGCGGAGATCCGGGACGACCTCGACGGCCCCGCCATCGCGCTGATCACCCGCACGGCGCTCCAGGGCCGGTCCGTGCACACCCTCCAGGAGCTGGGCGTGCGCCTCTCCCACTGGGCGTGCACCGGCGACGGGGCCGACCTGGGGGCCGCCGACCTCATCGCGTACTTCACCGAGCGCCCCGAGGTCGGGGCCATCGCCTGCTACCTGGAGGGGATCGGGGACGGCCGCTCCTTCCTGCTGGCGGCCGACCGCGCGGCCCGCCGGGGCGTGCCGGTCGTCGCCGTGCGGGCCGGCCGCACCGCGACCGGGACCGGCCCCGCCACCGCCGGCGGTCCGGCCGGCGCGGACCAGGTGGTGGACGCGGCCATGCGGCAGTACGGCGTCGTCCAGGTGACCGCGCTCGACCAGCTCGGCGACACCGCCGCCCTGCTGGCCCGGGCACGCGGGCCGGTCGCCGAGGGCGTGGCGGTGTACGCGCCGGCGGGCGGCACGGGCGCGCACGTCGCGGACCTGGCGGCCGCGGCCGGGCTGGCGCTGCCGGCGCTGGCGCGGTCCCGGCAGGACGAGCTGCGCCGGTGGATACCCGGACACCTGGGGGTGGCCAACCCGGTCGACGGCGGTGCCGGGCCGGACGGCGACCGGCACCACCGGCGGATCATCGACACGATCCTGGCCGACCCCGCCGTCGGGGTGCTGATCTGCCCGGTCGGCGGGGCCTCTCCGGCCGGGGGCGAGGGACCGGCCCGGGACCTGGTGGCGGCCGCCCGGACCACGGACAAGCTGGTGTGCGCGGTGTGGGAATCGCCGCTCGGCACGGAACCGGCCTACCGCGAGACGCTGCTGGGCTCGTCGCGGGTGGCCACCTTCCGCACGGCCGGCAACTGCGTCACCGCCGTCCGGGCGTACCTGGACCACCACCGGTTCACCGCCGCCTACCGCTCCCCCTTCGACGAGGCGCCCCGCACGCCGTCCCCCTCGTACCGCAAGGCGCGGGCCCTGCTCCACCCGGGCCATCGCCTGAGCGAGCACGCGGCGAAGCAGCTGCTGCGGGCGTACGGCATCCGCGTACCGCGCGAGCAGTTGGTGACCAGCGCGGCGGCGGCCGTCCGGGCCGCGGGGCTGGTCGGGTATCCGGTCGTGATGAAGGTGTCCGCCCCGCAGCCGCCCCACAAGACCGAACTGGGCCTGGTGAAGGTCGGGCTCACGTCGGCGGGCCAGGTCAGGGACACCTACCGGGAGCTGATCGAGATCGCCCGCTACGAGGGCATCGGCCTGGAGGGCGTACTGGTCTGCCAGATGGTCGAGCGGGGTGTCGAGACCGCCGTGGGCGTCAGGCACGATCCGCTGTTCGGTCCCACGGTGACGGTGGGGCTGGGTGGCGCGCTCGCCGAGGTCCTGCCCGACACGGCGGTGCGGGTGCCGCCGTTCGGTGCGGAGCAGGCGCGGGCGATGCTCGGCGAACTGCCCGCGCGGACCCTGCTGGACGGGGTACGGGGCGCGCGCCCCAAGGATGTGGACGCGCTGGTCGAAGTGGTGCTGCGGGTGCAGCGGATGGCGCTGGAACTGGGCGGCGAGCTGGCGGAGCTGGCCATCGACCCACTGATGGTGCTGGAGCGCGGGCAGGGCGCGATGGCCCTGGACGCGCTGGCCGTCTGCCGCTGAACCCGCCGACGCGCTCACCCGCCTGGATCCGGGCGCGCTCGCCGTCCCGTCGGCGCCGGTGGGGCTGCGGCCCTGCCGCGTCCCGGGACGCGGCGCCGGGCGGCTGCCCGGGCCCGCCGCCCGGCGTGGCCGCCCGGCGCGGAGACCGCTGTTCACGGGTGGCGGTGCGCGCATGCGCGCATGCGCGCCCCGAGCCCGGCACGGCGACCGCCACCCGGCTCCGGCGCCCCTGTGGTGCTTCCCGCGCCCCGAAGGGCCGGCAAGCCTCCGCCGGCCGCGACCCGCACTCGCCGAGGGCCCCGGGCCCTCGGCGTCCCCTCGCCGCGAATCGCTCATCCCAGGGTCATCAGCCGGGCACCACCCGTCAACGACTCCCGGGAATTCCACTCGTCAAGCGGTATGAGTGACTGTGCGTGACGGATCGTCCAGGACGCGGGGCCTCAGGCCCATCGCTCCCGGGTCACGCATCCCGCCCACGGCCGGCGCGCCCCGGTCCACCTCGCACCAGATCCGCTTGCCGGCGCCTTCGGCCTGCCAGCCCCACCGGTCGGCGAGCCCGTCCACCAGCTCCAGGCCCCGGCCGTGGGTGTCGTCGCCGTCGGCGTGCCGCTGCCGCGGTGGCCGGGCGCTGACATCCGCCACCTCCACCCGTACCGTCCCGGCCTCCGCCGCGCCCGCCCCGAAGAGCATGCGCAGCACGGCCGGACAGCCGGTGTGCACCACGGCGTTGGTGACGAGTTCGGAGATGAGCAGCACCAGCGTCTCGGCCAGCGGCTCGTCCTCCCCTATCCCGGACCCGGCGAGGCGCGACCGCGCCCATCTCCGCGCCCTTCCGACCTCGGCCGGGTCGGGGTCGATCTCCAACTGAACCTGAAGCACCTGCACCGCTCACACCATCCATACCGGCGGACACATCGCCTCGCGCCTCACAGTGACAACAGTCGCAACAGCCGTCACTGAACGTGATTTCCTTGTGGGCCAGCATGGTTGACGTACAGTCACCGCAACAAGCGCTTCGGGCATATTCCAGCGCGAAGGAGTACGCGTCCTGCATACTGTGCGACGCGCACCGCGGGTAGTCGAACAGAGACGAACAGCCGTACCGCTCCGCCCGGCACCCGCGCGCGTCCCACGGGGCGCGGGCGCTACTCGCCGGGGTGGGTCTCGCGGGTGACGAAGTACCGGGCGAGAGCGCCCACCGCCTCCTCCTCGCCCACCCGGCCGGTCCGGTCGACGTCCAGCGCGTCGGCCGCGAGCGACGCGCTGTCCGCGTCGACGCCCAGGGCCACCAGCGCCCGTTCCAGCTCGGCGGTGCCGACCCGGCCCGCGCCCTCCTGGTCGGCGACGGCGAGCGCGGCGCGCACGAAGGGGCGGGCGATCTCGGCGAACCGGTCCGGGCTGTCACGCAGCCGCTTCACCGCGCCGTTGGCGAACTCGGCCCGGCTGACCCGCTGGTCGCCGTCCACGTCCGCGATGCCCGCGAGGCCCTGCCAGAACGCCTCGGCGCCGCCGGCCAGCGCCTGGCCCCGGTCCGAGCGGAACGGCGTGCCGAACTCCTCCAGCAGCCGGCCGGCCGCGGTCGTGAAGTCTTCCCGGGAGATGTAGCCGTTGCCGTCCTGGTCGAAGGCGGCGAACCGGGAGGTGACCCTGTGCTGGTACAACTGTTGTGCGTCCATGCCCGGGAGGGTACGACGTGGACCGGGCGCGGTCATCACGCGGACAGCGGCTCGGCCCGCTCAGCGGTCGCCGACTCGACGTCCGCGTACACCTCGAAGAGCCGGCGCACGCCCAGCGCGGCCAGCACCCGGTTGACGTGCGAGCCCTCCTCGGACCCCCGGGCCGGCAGGACCAGCCGCAGCCGGCCCCGGCAGGAGTGCAGCAGCCGGCGGGAGGCGATCAGCACCCCCACCCCGCTGGAGTCGCAGAAGAACACCTCCGACAGGTCGAGCACCACGTCGTGGCGGCCCTCGGCCACCGCGTCGTGGACGCGCCGCCGGACGACGGACGAGGAGACCAGGTCCAGTTCACCCCGGACCCGCAGCACCGTCCAGGTGCCGTGCTCGACTTCGTCCACCGTGAGCGTCACGCGCCGCACCCTTCGTCGACCGATACAACCGGAGGCAGTCGTTCCTGTCGCAGCTGCCCCACCCCTCACCCCATGAAACACGATGGGGCCCCGGCCGGCTCCCCCCTTTACCACCCCCGGCGTGCGGGGGGCGCACTTGCGACAAAGGGGAGTGCGTCGCCGGTGCCGACCACTACATTCGAAAGAAGTCGGGTCGGGAGGACTTGTCGTATGGCGAAGGACACACCACCGCGCTGGGACCGCCGGATGCAGCAGCGGCTGGCCCGCGGCGAGGCGGCCGCGCTCGGCGAGCTCTACGACCGGTTCGCCTCGCTGGTGCACAACACGGCCCACCGGGTGCTGGAGGACGAGGAGGCCGCCGACCGGATCACCCGCGAGGTGTTCGGCTACGTGTGGGAGAACCCGGACGCCTACGACCCCCGGCGCGAGGGCTCCATGCGGTCCTGGATCGCCAGGCTCGCCCGCAGCCAGGCCGTGCACCGGCTGCGCCAGCTCGAGACGGCGGCGCACGCGGAGCGCGGCGGGGGCAGCGCGGAGGAACTGGAGCAGAAGGTGCGCCGGGCGGCGGTGGCCGCGCGGGCGGACTACATCGTGACCTCCATGCCCGCGCCGCTGCGGGCCGCGCTGGAACTGGCCTACTTCCAGCGCCGGGACTACCGCCAGACCGCGGCCGACCTGGGAGTGACCGAGGACGAGGCGCGCCGGCGGCTGCGGCTCGGGCTGCAACTGCTGTCCACCGCCCACTCAAGGCCGCTGGAGGGCTCGCCGCCGCCCGGACCCGGGAACGCGCCGTGACCGGGCCGCTGGACGGGAACGGCCGGGACGACTGGTGGGGCGGCGGACGGGACGACGGGCGGGACGGGGACGAGGTGCGCGGCGTACCGCGCATACCGGGACCCAGACGAGCCGCCGACGACTACGACCCGCCGCCGCAGCTACCCGCGGCGCCCGAACCGGAGCTGCCGCCCGTGCCGTTGTCGTTGCCCCACAGCGTCCTGAAGTCCCTGCTCGGGGCGTGGGCCCTGGCCGCCTGCTCCACCGAGGAGACGGCCGCCGTCGAGGATCACCTGACCGAGTGCGCGCCCTGCGCGGAGGAGGCCCTGCGGTTGCGCGACGCGGTCGGGCTGCTGCACCACGAGCGGGACCTGGACCTCGACCCGCTGCTGCGCTCGCGGGTGCTGGAGAACTGCCTGGGCCGCCGCCCGGCCCGGGTCCCGGTGCCCGACTGGGCCGGCCCCTACGACGCGGAGACGGCCCGGCTCGACGCGCTGCTGCGGGACATCGGCGCGGCGGAGTGGCACGCCCCGGTCCGGCTGAAGTGGTTCGACGGCGAGCGGCCGGCGACCCGGCGGACCACGGTGGCCGGGGTCATCGGCCACCTGCTGGCGGTGGACGGCCTGGTCGCCTCCTCCCTCGGCCTGGACGACCCGGTGGGCGGGCCCGCGCCCGTCGCGCCGGCCGACCGCACCGAGGCGTACTGGCGGGAGGCGCAGCATCCGCCCACCCGGACGGTGCGCGGGCCCTGGCGCGATCAGAGCCACACCCTGATCCGCACGGTGTCCTTCGCCGGGCGCGGCGTGGCCGAGCTGTCCGTCTCGTACGGCGACTTCGCCCTGCCCCTGCGCGACTCACTGCTGGAGCGGGCCTTCGAGTGCTGGGTGCACGCCGACGACATCGCCAACGCGGTGGCCTACCCGTACGAGCCGCCCAGCGGCGCCCATCTGCACGGCATGGTCGACCTGGCCGCCCGGCTGCTGCCCGCCGCGCTCGCCCAGCGCCGCCGCGCCGGGCTCGCCGGTCCGGCCCGCCACCTGGTCACGGCCGGCTCCCCGGGCCGGTCGCTCCACCTGGAGGTCGAGGGCTCGGGCGGTGGCGACTGGTACATCCCGCTGGACTCCCCGGCCGCCCTCGGCTCGCCCGACCGGAGGGTCGCCCAAGTGGCGATGGACGGGGTCGAGTTCTGCCAGCTCGTGGCGGGGCACATCGCTCCGGAGGAAGCGGCGGCGGGCCAGGACGGCGACCGCGAGGCCATCAAGGACGTCCTCTTCGCGGCGGCCTCCCTCAGCCGCCTCTAGCCGCCCCACACGCGGGGCGGGCGGTGGCCCCGAGGGCGCGCGGGGCGCCCGGGGCCGGGCGCTACGGGAAGACGATCGTGCGCGTGCCGTTCAGCAGGATGCGGCGTTCCGCGTGCCACTTCACCGCGCGGGCCAGGGCCCGGCACTCCACGTCGCGGCCGACCGCCACCAACTGCTCCGGGGTGACGCCGTGGCCCACCCGCTCGACCTCCTGCTCGATGATGGGGCCCTCGTCGAGGTCCGCCGTCACATAGTGAGCGGTCGCGCCGATCAGCTTCACCCCGCGCGCGTGCGCCTGGTGGTACGGCTTGGCGCCCTTGAAGCTCGGCAGGAAGGAGTGGTGGATGTTGATGATCCGGCCGCTCAACTGCTTGCACAGGTCGTCCGAGAGCACCTGCATGTACCGCGCCAGCACCACCAGCTCGACGTTCTCCGCGCTCACCAGCTCCAGCAGCTCCGCCTCGGCCGCCGCCTTGGTGTCCTTGGTGACCGGGATGTGGTGGAAGGGGACGTCGTACGACGCGACGAGCTCGGCGAAGTCGGTGTGGTTGGAGACGACCGCCACGATGTCGACGGGCAGGGCGCCGATCCGGGTCCGGAAGAGCAGGTCGTTCAGGCAGTGCCCGAACTTGGACACCATCAGCACGACCCGCATGCGCTCGTCGGCGCGGTGGATCTGCCAGTCCATGCCGAAGGAGTCCCCGACGGCGGCGAAACCGGCCCGCAGCTTGTCCACGGTCACCGGTGCCTCGGCCGAGAAGTGCACCCGCATGAAGAACAGGCCGGTGTCCCGGTCCCCGAATTGCTGACTGTCCTCGATGTTGCAGCCGGTGATGAAGAGGTAGCTCGACACGGCGTGCACGATGCCCTGTTTGTCCGGGCAGGAGAGCGTGAGGACGTACTGGTCAGTCATCCTCGCAGGATGCCATATTCCGCCCGGTCCGCCCGCCGGCGGTCCGTCAGGCGGACCGGGTCATGATCCGCAGGACGTCCAGCGGGCGCGGCGGCGTGTCCGGGTCCTCGCCGTCGTTGACGGCCAGCCGGACATGGGCGTCACGGGCCGCCCGTACGGCCTCCGGCCATCCGTGGTGGCCCAGGTAGGCGGAGACGGGAGCGTCCGGTCCGACCTGGTGCATGATCCGCAGGACGCGCAGCACGGCGACGTCGACCAGCGCCGCCTCGCCCGAGTCGCGGAATATCGTCCCGACGTACTTCTCGGCGGACCAGTTGTCCAGCCAGGTGTCCTCGACCAGCCGGTAGACGGCGTCGGTGACGTCCCCGTACCCCTCCCGGCCGGCCAGCCAGCACTCCTGGTGGAACCCGGGGTCGGAGAGCATGTGCAGCGCCGAGCGCACATTGCAGCGCCAGCGCCGCCAGGGCATGTCATTGAGCGGCATGCCGCCCATGGTGGAGGAGCGGCGGCCGCGACGGGAAGAGTTCACGGAACTGGACACGTTTCGATCGTACGTTCCCCCACAGCGCGGCCCGGCCGCCCCCCGCAATTCACCTCGGGGTCACCGAGCGTTGAACCGTGCCCACCGCCGCGTTACCCATGAGGCGGAATTGTGCGGGAGCATGACCGGTAACGGCAGGCGACGTTCCCCTTACTCCCTCCTCCGCAGGGCCGCGACGGCTCTCGTCCCGGCCTGCCTCCTCGTCGGCTGCGGCGTGATCCCTGGTGCCACGGGGGGCGCCAGGGATCCCCTGACGGTGATGACCTGGGCGCCCGACGACACCCGGGCGACCAACATGCCCGGCATGCCGGCCATGGCGCAGGCGTACGCCCGCTGGGTCAACGCCGATGGCGGCATCGACGGCCACCCATTGCGCGTGCTGACCTGCAACGAGCGCAACACACCGGCCGGGGCCGCCGCCTGCGCCCGGCGCGCGGTCGCCGAGGGCGCGGTCGCCGTCGTCGGCTCGTACAGCCAGAACGGCCGCGCCTTCATGGCGCCGCTGGAGGCCGCCGGCATCCCCTACATCGGCGGGTACGGCGTCTCGGCCGACGAGTTCACCAGTTACCTCTCCTACCCGGTCAACGGCGGCCAGCCGGTGCTGCTGGCGGGCAACGGCATGCAACTGGCGGCCGTCTGCCGGCAGGTCTCCCTGGTGCGGCCGGACACGGTGACCGGCGACGACCTGCCGCACCTGCTCAACGCCGGACTGGCCGGCCGGGGCCGGCGCCCCGCCGCCGACATCAAGGCCGTCGAGGACGCCGGGCAGTACACCGAGGAGGCCCGGCAGGCCCGCCGGCGGGCCGGGGAGGAGGGCGGCTGCGTCTCCGCCGCGCTCGGCGAGCGCACCGCGAACTTCTTCGACTCCTTCCGCCGGCTGCCCGACGACGGCCGGAGCGTCAAGGTCTCCTCGGTGCTCGGCAGCGTGGACCAGCCGCTCGTGGACCGTACCGGCGGGCCGAACAGCCCCTTCGAGGGCGCGTACATCACCGGCTGGTACCCGGTCGCGGACGACGCCCGCTGGGACACCATGAAGAAGGTGATCCGCGAGCACGCCTTCGGCGACAACCGCATCGACCCGGCCGACGCGGGCGTCCAGACCACCTGGATCGCGTACACCGTCCTGCGCCGGGCCGTGGAGTCGCTCCACCGGGACGACATCACCGCCATCCGGGTGTCGCACGCCCTCGACCGGGGCGTGCGGGTCGACACCGGCGGCCTCACTCCCCCACTGCGCTGGCGCTACGAGGACATGCTCGGCACGCCGAGCTTCCCCCGCATAGTGAACCGGAACGTGACGTTCCAAGTCGTCCGCGAGGGGCGGCTGCTGTCCCAGCGGGACGGTTTCGTCGACACCGGACCGGCGCTGCACGCCGCTCCGGTCCGGTGAGCCGCCCGGCTCCGCCGGCGCGGCCCGGGCCGGCCCGGCGCCGACGCCGCCCCGGTCAGAGCTGCGTCGGCTGGCGCGGCGTCAGGCCGTAGGTGGTGGCGATGCGGTTCCACAGGCCGGCCGCCTGCTGCTTGGCCGCCGTCGCCTCGCCGCTGGCCCGGTTGGCCTGGGCGGTGTGCCCGGTGTTACGGGCGTGCCCGTCCTTGCAGCCCTTCTTGCCCTTCACCTGGGTCGCCCACACCGCGTAGTGGTCGTCCGCCGAAGCGGACGCCTGCCACGCCCTGGTGAGCGCGGCGCTCAGCGCGCTGTTGTCCGGCAGCTTGTCCACGGACAGCCCCTGAAGCTTCGTCACCAGTCCGCGCCGCTGTGCCGCCGCGCCGCGCAGATCGGCGGCGGCCTGGTCGAGGTTCTGGCACGCCTTGATGCTCTCGACGGACCTGATGACCGCGTCACGGCTGTTGTTGCTCTCGGCGAGCAGCCTGTCCAGCGCCTCGGCCTGGGTCCTGGCCGGGTCGGCGGCGGTCTGGGTGGAGGCGTCCGGGGCGGGCGAGGAGGCGGCGGCGACACTCGTGTTCTCGCTCCTGGCGTCGGTGTCCTCACCGCCACCGGCGCTGAGCAGCGCGCCGGCGCCAAGACCGACGACGGCGCAGCCGACCACGACGCCGGCGATGAGCGGCAGCTTCGAGGAGCGGCGCGCGGGCCGCTGCTCGTACTGCGGCTGCTCGGGCCGCGGCGGGGACGGCGCCGGGTCGGCGTACCGGGGCAGGTGCTGCGTGGCGCCGCCCGACTCCGCGCGGAACAGGCTGTCGAACTCGGCCGGAGGCTGCCGCTCGTCGGGCGTGCCGGGCCGGACGCCGTAGCCCTGCTGTGCCGCGACGGGCGGTATGTACTGTGTCGCGTCCGCGTCGGAGCCGGCGGCCGGCCGGGTGCCGAGGTACTGCGTGGACTCGGCCGGGTGCTCCGCCGGGAGCGGGCCGGCGCCCGGTGCGACGGGCGGCAGGTACCGCGTGGCGTCCGCGTCGCCCGCCCCGCGGGGCGCCTCCGGCGGCAGCGGCTGGGCGGCGGGCGCCCCGTACGGCTGCTGCTGGTAGGGGCCCGGCTGGGGCGCGGCCTGGTGCTGCGGGTAGGGGCCCGGCTGGGGCGCGGCCTGGTGCTGCGGGTAGGGGCCCGGCTGGGGCGCGGCCTGGTGCTGCGGGTACACCCCTTGCCCCTGGGGCGGCTGCTGCGGGTACCCGCCCGGCTGGGGCGGCTGCTGCGGGGAGTACTCGCCCGGCTGCTGCGGCTGCGGGTACTGCTCGCCCCGCGGGGCCCACTGGCCGTCCCAGGGGCGGCCACCGGCCGGTCCGGCGCCCTGCGCGCTCCAGGTCTCGCCGCCCTCGGCGGGCAGCACGACACCCTCGTGCGCGGGCCGCGCCGCGGGATGGTGCGGCTCCTGGCCCTGTCCGCTCTGCGTCACCGGGACTCCCACGTCTATACCTACGGAATCGTCGGCTCACGCTACCGGGTGCACCGAGCCCGGCGCACACATGTGTGGGCGCAGTAACAAGAACCCTTCCGTGGACGCTGTTCTACGGCCGGTGAACACCCTTGCCGTTAATCGGTTGTTCACCCCGGACACCGTCGCCGGGGCGGCCGCTGCGACCAGGTCCACGAGGCCGCCGCCGGTCGCCCGGGGGCTGCCTCCGCTTGGGGTGAAGTCCCTGCTCGGACCGCGCGGTCACCGGTTCGCGGGCTCCTCGCGGAGGCCGTGTCCGGGCCGGCTCCGCCCGGCGCGCGACGGGGTGCCCGCGTACCCCATGGCACGTGCAGAACCGATTAAAGACCTGGATCAACCACCCAAATGCCGCAACGGCATCACCCGATTGCCGCGCACCGGGACGAACCCTCACGGCGTTGGAGGGAATATGACAACAGCACGCGTTCCCGCCCCCTGTCCACGGCGCGCTCCCGGCGCCGACGCCCGTGCCGGCGACCGGGCGGTCCGGATGGGAGGGTGGATCTTCACCCCCGGCTCCGCCTATGTAGCGCCCGGTGCGAGCGCCACGCTGGACCGCGGAGGCCGACGCGTCGACCTGCGGTACTCCTCCTCGGTCCTGGAGGAGTTCCTGGCGGCGATGAGCGAGATCCAGGCCGACTTCGACAGACTGTCCCACACCGGGGACCCCGTCGGCGCGCACCGGGCCGGGCGGACCGGGCAGAGCTGTCATGCATGAGGGACGCGGCCGTCACAGCCGCGGTGGCCCCCGCCCGCCCGCCGCCTGGCCGGAACCGGAGCCGGTGACCGAGTACGGGACGTACGGGGAGTACGGAAGCCACGGGGACTACGGGACGTACGGGGAGTACGGGGAGTACGGCGCCTACGGGATGCTCCATCCCTCGGCCACACCGCGCCCCTTCCCCCCGCTCGACCCCCTGGACGTCACCTGGGACCCGGCGGAGGAACTGGCCCACCTCCTTGCCGAGACGTTTCCGCCGGCCGAGAGCACCGACACCCCGCCCGTCGACGACTCCCTGGCCGGGCTCGCCCAGATCACCGCCGAACTGCCGCCGGTGCGCAGCGCGGGCCCCGGGCACCGCCGCGCACCGGCTCGCAAACCCGTACTGAACCTGCTGCAGACGACCAGTTTCCTGATCGCGGCGGTCGCCGCCGTCATCGTGTCCATGGTCAGTGTCTTCGGCGGCATGGTGACCTACGACCCGCTGCGGCACATCGCCGAGCCCCGCACCCCCTACGACGCGGCCCGCTGGTGGCCCCTGCTGGTCTACGGGCCGTGGATGGTCGCCTCCCTGTCCATCCTGCGCGCGGCCCTGCACCAGCGCCGGGCGGTGCACTCCTGGGCCGTGGTCCTGCTCTTCTCCACCGTCGCCATGCTGCTGTGCGTGGCCGAGGCGCCCCGGACCTTCACCGACGCGGCGGCGGCGGCCCTGCCCTCGCTCGCGGCCCTGGCCTGCTTCCAGCAGCTCGTCCGGCAGATCACCCTGACCAGGCCGCCGCGCCAGTCCAACCCCCGGCACCGCAACCCCGCGCCACCGGCCGGCGGGCTGCGGCCGGCGAAGACGGCCGCCGGGGGCACCGCTCCACCGGCCGCCGAGAACGGCTCCGGTCCTCATGGCTCCACTTACCGCGGAGCCCCGTAACCCGGCATATGCCACTGCGTTGTGCGGGTGTCATGGGGGGCCGGTCCGCCGGCCCCTCGCCTCCGCCGACCAGCAAGAAAGGAGAACTGTTGTGGCAGACACGCTGCTGTGGATTTCCCTGGTCGTCGCCACGCTCTGCACCGCACTGGCCGCTCTGGCCCCACCGCCCACCAGCCGGATGCGGCGCACCGACCACCTCGAACTGCGGCGCCACCGGCACTTCAAGGACGTGCTGGCGGCACACTCGGCCGCGGCCGCGCAGCGCGCCGGGTACGACGGCTGCGCCGGGTACGACAGGTACGACAGGTACGACGGGTATGACGGGTACGGGGCCACGGCCGGCCACACGTGCGACTGCTCCCTCCCCCGCCCGCCCCGGGAGAGCCCCGCGCCGGCCGGCCTGTAGCGGCCGCTAGGCGGCCTGCAGTTCGAGGCGCGCGCCGAACTCGCGCACCGCCGCCTCGCTCGCGTAGGGCTCCAGACGCTGTTGCAGGTCCTCCAGGTACTCCGCGCCGCGCGACGAGCGCAGGGTGCCCAGGAGCTCCATCGCCCGTGTGCCGGTGTGGCAGGCCTGCTCCACCTCTCGCTGCTGGACCTGCGCGGTCGCCAGCAGGACCAGGCCGATCGCCCGGCGCCGCGCCCGCGACTCGGGGTGGCCGTCGACCGAGTCGGTGGCCGCCCGCGCCGCCGCGTCCGCCTGTCCCAGGTCCCGGTGGCAGTGGGCGAGTTCGTCGGCGAGGTAGGCGTGGTCGAAGTGGGCGATCCACGCCGGGTCGTCACCCGAGTCCGCGTCGGCCCGGTCCAGCGCGGCCACCGCGCGGCCCGCCACCTCCTGGCACACGCGCGCGTCCCCGAGCAGCGCGTGCCCCCGCGCCTCGGCCGCCAGGAACATCGCCTCCGTCCTCGGGGTGACGTGTCCCCGCGTGCCTTCCTGCGCCGCCCTGGCCAACTGGGCGATCTCCCGGGGGTTGCCGAGCTGGGCCGCCAAGTGGCTCATGGACGCGGCCAGGACGTACCCGCCGTAGCCGCGGTCACCCGCCGCCTGCGCGAGCCGCAGCGCCTGGATGTAGTACCGCTGCGCCAGGCCGGGCTGGCCGGTGTCCACCGCCATGTACCCGGCGAGTTCGGTCAGCCGGGCGACGGCGGCGAACAGTTGCCGCCCCACCGCCTCGCGGTAGGAACCGGACAGCAGCCCGGACACCACGCTGTTGAGGTAGTGCACCACCACGGGCCGTACGTGCCCGCTGCCGAACCGGTGGTCCAGGTCCACCAGGGCGGCGGTCATCGCCCGTACCGCCTCGACGTCGGAGGCGCCGACCCGGGCCCCGGCCTGCCGCGCCACCTGCGGGTCCGCGCCGGTGATCAGCCAGTCCCGGCTGGGCTCCACGAGCGCGGAGGCGGCCACCGTGGAACCGGACAGGAAGTCCCGGCGGCCCACGTCGCTGCGCCACAGCTCGCAGACCTGCTCGATGGCGCCCAGCACCGTCGGCGAGAACTGCAACCCGACGCCGGACGCCAGGTTCTTGCCGTTGGCCATGCCGATCTCGTCGATGGTGACGGTCCGTCCGAGCTTGCGGCCCAGCGCCTCGGCGATGATCCCGGGCGCCCGGCCGCGCGGTTGCTGGCCGCGCAGCCAGCGCGCCACCGACGTCTTGTCGTACCGCAGGTCGAGACCGCGCTCGGCGCCGACCATGTTGACGCGGCGGGCGAGCCCGGCGTTGGAGCAACCTGCTTCCTGGATGAGAGCCTGCAGCCGTTCGTTCGGCTGACGGGCCACGAGTGGCCTCGCTGCCATGACTACCCCCTGGTGCCGCGGTGATCAGTCCGCTGATCACTGCCCGGCGACTATGCGGACAATGCCGAATGTGAGGTTGGAATACCGAGGAAGAGCGAGGTAGAGCGGAAAATGCTGATACGTCGTGCCAACGTGGGAGACTGCCGTATTGGTGTGACTCCCGACTGTGGCTACCCACCCATCGCTCCCCCTCCCCACGCGCGCCCCCGCCGGTGCATCCATGCGCCCCGCATGGCGAATCGATGCTCCTCGGCCTCCCCTCCCGCGCCCCGTAACCCCGGATGCCACCCGTAGTTGAGCCTTTCCGTGGAAGAGACCCTCGGAGTCACCGAAGCCGCACAGATCCCCAAACAGCGAGGTGAGCAACTGCTGGACAGTGCCGTGCGGTATGCGGAAGAGCGGCACTGGGACGTGTTCCCCGGTACGTGGTTGGAGGCGGTCGGCGGCACCGAGCGGTGCAGCTGCGGCGACGCCAACTGCCCGGCGCCCGGCGCGCACCCGGCCCGGCCGGACTGGGCGACACAGGCCACGGGCAGTGCCGTGGCCGCGCGCCGGATGTGGGCCAAGCAGCCAACGGCGTCCATCCTGTTGCCGACCGGCCGTACCTTCGACGCGCTGGACGTGCCGGAGTCGGCGGGCTTCCTCGCGCTGGCGCGGATGGAGCGGATGGACCTGACGCTCGGCCCGGTCACCTGCACCCCGGACCGCCGGATGCTGTTCTTCGTGCTGCCCGGCGGCGCGGCCAAGGCGCCCGACCTGGTGCGGAAGCTGGGCTGGTCGGCGAGCGCCGTCGACCTGGTCGGACACGGCGAGGGGCAGTACGTCGCCGCCCCGCCGACCAGGGTCGGCGGGCACGGGGCGGTGCAGTGGGCACGCCGGCCCACCCCCGCCAACCGGTGGCTGCCGGACGTCGAGGAGCTGATCAGCCCGCTGGCGTACGCCTGCGGCCGGGACGCCGCGGCGGTGCGTGCCCGGCAAGGCTGACCAGCGGGAACTGCCGGTCTCCGACCCTCCCCCGCGCGATGGCCGCGTACATAGGGTGGGCCCCGTACCGGACGGGGACTACGGAGGGCAGTGACCATGCCGGACCAGACGACGACGGTGGACGCGGCGGGTGGGACGCCGGGTACGGCGCCGCCCGCCGTACGTGTCGAGGGGCTGTGGAAGCGGTTCGGTGAACAGGTGGCCGTCGCGGGAGTCGATCTGACGTTCCCGGCGGGCCGGTTCATCGGCCTGGTAGGGCCCAACGGCGCCGGCAAGACCACCACGCTGTCGATGGTGACGGGCCTGCTGCGCCCCGACGGCGGCCGGGTCGAGGTGGCCGGGCGCGACGTGTGGCGCGACCCGGTCGAGGTGAAGGCCAGGATCGGGGTACTGCCGGAGGGGCTGCGGCTGTTCGAGCGGCTGTCGGGACGGGAGCTCCTCGCGTACACCGGGCGGCTGCGGGGGCTGCCGGGTGCCGAGGTCGACAAGCGGGCGGCGCAGCTTCTGGAGGTGCTGGACCTCGCGGGGGCGCAGCACAAGCTGGTGGTCGACTACTCGACCGGGATGCGCAAGAAGATAGGCCTGGCCGCGGCGCTGCTGCACAACCCCGAAGTCCTGTTCCTGGACGAGCCGTTCGAGGGCGTGGACCCGGTGTCGGCGCAGACGATCCGGGGGGTGCTGGAGCGGTACACCGGGTCGGGGGCGACGGTGGTGTTCTCCAGCCATGTGATGGAGCTGGTGGAGTCGCTGTGCGACTGGGTCGCCGTGATGGCGGCGGGCCGGATCCGGGCGCAGGGCCCGCTGGCGGAGGTACGGGGCCAGGCGCCCTCGTTGCAGGCCGCGTTCCTCGAACTGGTCGGGGCCACGGGCCGGGACACGGGCGAGTCGCTGGACTGGCTGGGCGGTGGCCGGTGACGCTCACGGGGGTTTTCGTACGGCTGAAGCTGTCGCTGCTGCGCAGCGGGCTGCGGCGGTCGACGGGGCGCACCGCCGCGTATGTCACCTCGGCCGTCCTGGCGCTGCTGTTCGCGGCGGCCTTGCTGCTGGGGCTGGTGGCGCTGCGGGGCGAGGCGCACGCGGGCGCGCTGGTGGTGCTGCTGACCGGGATGCTGGCGCTGAGCTGGGCGGTGATGCCGCTGTTCTTCCCCGGCGGTGACGAGACGCTGGACCCGACCAGGCTGGTG
The DNA here is from genome assembly GCF_040653855.1 of Streptomyces sp. NPDC050856. NCBI lineage: Bacteria > Bacillati > Actinomycetota > Actinomycetes > Kitasatosporales > Streptomycetaceae > Streptomyces > Streptomyces sp. NPDC050856. The sequence goes on from NZ_JBFAGV010000012.1 coordinate 109,431, forward strand.
ATGCTGCCGCTGCGGCCGTCGCCGCTGGTGCGCGCGCTGCTGGTGTCCTCGCTGGTGGGCATCGGGCCGCTGTTCACGCTGTGTGTGGCGGTCGGTTCGGCCGTCGCGCTGGCGCACGGGGCGGCGGCGGTGGCGGTGGCGGTGTTCGCCGTGCCGCTGGTGCTGCTGGTGTGCGTGGCACTGGCCCGGGCGGTCGCGGCGGCCAACATCCGGCTGCTGACCTCCCGCAAGGGGCGGGACCTGGCGGTGCTGAGCGGTCTGGTGATCGCGGTGGGCGCGCAGTTCGTCAACTTCGGGGTGCAGCGGCTCGGCCGGGCCGGCGGCCTGTCGGCCCTGGAGCCGGCCGCCGAGGTGGTGCGGTGGATCCCGCCCGCGTCGGCACTCGGCGCGGTGGAGGCGGCGGGCGAGGGCGCGTACGGCATCGCCGCCGCACGCCTGTTGCTGAGCGTGGCGGCGCTGGCCGCGCTGCTGTTCGCGTGGCGGCGCAGTCTGGTGAAGCTGATGACGGCGCCGGACGGCTCGACCCTGGCGGCGGCCGGACCGTCCCGCCGCGACGGCCGGGCGTCGGCCTCCGGGCCAGGCAAGCTGTGGCCCCAGGGGCGCACGGGCGCGGTGATGCAGCGCACCCTGCGGTACGTGTGGCGTGATCCCAAGACCAAGGCGGCGTGGGTGACCTCGCTGGCGGTCGGCCTGATCGTGCCGCTATTCAACGCCCTGCAGGGCTCCGGGTCGGTCTACCTGGCGTGCTTCGCGGCGGTGATGCTCGGCGCGCAGACCTACAACCAGTTCGGCCAGGACACCTCGGCCTTCTGGATGGTCGCCATGACGATCTCCTCGGCACGGGACGCCTACCTCGAACTGCGGGCGCGCACCCTGGCCCTGCTGGTGATCACCCTGCCGTACATGGTGCTGGTCACCGTGGCGACGGCGGCGGTCCTGGGCGACTGGCGCGGTCTGCCGGACGCGCTGGGGGTGTCCCTGGCGGTGCTGGGCGCGATGCTCGGCACCGGCGCGGTCGCCTCCTCGCGCTTCCCGTACTCGATCCCGCAGGACAGCGCCTACAAGAACGTGGCGCCCGGGCAGGCGGGCCTGGCGTGGCTGTCCGTCCTGGGCGGCATGGTCGCGGCGGCCCTGCTGTCCGCCCCGGTGATCGCGCTGACGATCTGGCTGCACATGGCGGGCGCGGAGTCCTGGCTCTGGCTGCCGCTCCCGCTGGGCGCGGCCTGGGCGGTGCTGCTCACCTGGGCGGGCCTGCGGCTGGCCGCCCCGAGGACGGCGCGGCGCCTGCCGGAGATCCTGGCGGCGGTGAGCAGAGCCTGACGCCCCGGCCGCCGGTGGGGCGGGTGACCGGGGGACGCGTCAGCGGGCGGGGGCGGGATGGTGGTGACCGGTGGTCTCCTCCAGGAACGGCTCCACCGCCGCCCGCCAGCCGTCCGGCTGGTCGTAGTGGACGAGGTGGCCGGCGTCCGGCACCTCGGCGTACTGGCCGTGGGGCAGGACCCGGACCATCTCCTGGGCCTCGGCGCGGCCCAGTTCGCCGTCGAGACCGCGCACGACGAGGGTGGGGCAGCGGACCTGGGCGAGGGACTCCCAGTGGGCGTCGTGCACCCAGGTCTCGCGCGAGACGAGCATCTGGCGCCGGGAGAAGACGGGGCGCCAGCCGTCGGCGCGCTCGGCCATCACCTCGGCGAAGAAGTCACCCCGCGCGGGGTTGGGCCGCTCGGTCCAGGGGTCGTCCTCGCCGAACCACGTGCGCACCTCGGCGAGCGTGGCGAAGGGCAGGGGCCAGGAGTGGAACCAGTCCTCCCACTCCCGCTGGGACGCGGCGCCCAGGGCGGAGGCCCGCATGTCGCAGATGACCAGGGCACGGACCAGGTCGGGACGCTGGGCGGCCAGTTGCCACGCGGTCAGCGCGCCCATGGAGTGGCCGACGAGGGTGACGGGGGCCAGTCCGAGCTGCTGTATCGCGGCGGCGGCGTCGGCCACATAGGCCTCGCGGGTGAAGGGTCCTTCGGCCGGTTTGTCGCTGCGGCCGTGACCGCGCTGGTCGAGGGCGACGGCCCGGTACCGCTCGGTGAGCCAGCGGGCGGTGGAGGCCCAGTGCGCCGCACGGCCCATCAGACCGTGCAGCAGCAGCACCCCGGGCGCCCGGTCCGGCGCCCGGCCGGCGCCACCGGGCTCCGGGCCCTTGGGCGGGTCGGCGAAGTCCCACGCGGCGAGGCGTAAGCCATCGGCTCCGGTCAGGTCGATACGTCGCGCCATCCGGCCTGGCACCCCCTTCTGTCGGTCGTACGAGCCCGGTCAGACTATCGAACCTATATTCGAAAACGGGGGTCCGGGCCACAACACCGCTCGTTCGAGTGACACCGCTCAAGGGTTGACGGGCGCCGCCGAGGGGAGATCTTCAACGGGAGGCGGGCCACTCGGGGAAAAGGGCCCGACGGGAACGACCCTGGGAGCTCGGGGCTCCGGGTCGACACAGGGGAGGTGACGCCCCGGCGCCGCGATCGGGCGCCGGGGCGCTCCATGTGCCGGGGGTACGCGCGACGGCGAACGGCCGAGGCCATGGCACCCGCTCCCTCCCCGGTGCGGCGGCGGCCGTGGCCGGCGGCCCACACCCTCAGGTCATATGCCTGCACCCAGACTGGCACGCGAGGCCCCCGGGCGCTGCCGTTCCGTACGAAAGCGCGTTCCCCGACCGGACGGACCGGAGAAAAGGGCGCGGGGGGCCGGAAGGCGAAACCGGGGCGGGGAGCCGGGCCGGTGGCTACCGCTTGGCGACGAAGACGTGCGACGCGACATCGGCGCCGAGCTCGGCCGCCTCACCGCTGCTGCCGACCAGCACACCGCCGGGCGACTCGGTCACGCTCACCACCGAGCCGGGCTGCACACCCGCCCGCCGCAGCGTGTACATCAACTGGGCGTCGGTCTGGATCGGCTCGCCGATCCGGCGCACCACCACGGTCTTGCCGTCCGGGCCCGCGTCCAGGTCGGCCAGCGACACCATCCCCTCGTCGAGGAAGGCCTCGGACCCGGCCTGCTCGCCCAGCTCCTCCAGGCCCGGGATGGGATTGCCGTAGGGCGACTCGGTCGGGTGGCGCAGCAGCTCCAGCACCCGGCGCTCCACCGCCTCGCTCATCACGTGCTCCCAGCGGCACGCCTCGGCGTGGACCTGCTCCCACTCCAGGCCGATCACGTCCACCAGCAGGCACTCGGCCAGCCGGTGCTTGCGCATGACCCGGGTCGCCAGGCGGCGGCCCTCGTCGGTCAGCTCCAGGTGACGGTCGCCGGCGACCGTCACCAGACCGTCGCGCTCCATCCGCGCGACCGTCTGGCTGACGGTGGGACCGCTCTGGTCCAGCCGCTCGGCGATACGGGCGCGCATGGGCACCACGCCTTCCTCTTCCAGTTCGAGGATGGTGCGGAGATACATCTCCGTGGTGTCGATCAGTCCGGACATACGTGCCCCTCGGTGCTGTGGCATTCAAAGAATGGTGCGCTGGCCCTGTCTCAATTCTTGCGCATACCGCCGACAACCGTGCCGCGAGCGGTGCGGGACCGGCCATCGGACGGGATTGACAGAGCAATGGTCCGGACCGCAACGTGATCGGCGACACGACGACAAGGGGCAGGCGATGGGCGAGAGCAAGCTGGCCGGTCAGTTCTTCGACGCCGCGATCAGCCTGCTGCGGCGGGCCCGGGACGAGGAGGCGGAGAACATCGACGCGGCCGGGGCGGCCGTCGCCGACGCCGTCGCCGCCGGTGGCCGCCTGTTCGTCTTCGGCGCCGGCCACTCCTCGCTGGCCGCCCAGGACGTGGTCTACCGGGCCGGCGGGCTGGCTCCGGTGAACCTGCTCGCCGTGCCGGGGGTCGTCGGGGTCGACGTCATGCCGGCCACGCTCGGCTCGGCGCTGGAGCGGGTCGACGGCCTGGCGGGCGCGGTCCTCGACTCCTCGCCGGCCCGGGCGGGGGACGTGCTGATCGTCATCTCGCTGTCCGGCCGCAACGCCCTGCCCGTCGAGATGGCGATGAACGCGCGCGCCCTGGGCCTGACGGTCATCGGGGTGACCTCGCCGGCGTACGCGCGGGAGACCAGGTCCCGGCACGCGTCGGGCACGTTCCTGAAGGACCACTGCGACATCGTGCTGGACTCCAAGATCGCGGTGGGCGACGCGGAGCTCACCCATGAGTCGGTGGACGCGCCGTTCGCCCCGGCCTCCACGGTCGTGACCAGCGCGCTGATGCAGGCCACCATGGCCGCGGCGACCGAGCACCTGATCGCCCGCGGCGTCGAACCGCCCCTGCTGCGCTCGGGCAACGTGGACGGCGGCCACGAGTGGAACGGCCGGGTGATGGACCAGTACGCCGACCGCATCTTCTTCCGCCACTAGGGGTGTCTCGTCGATCGGGCCGGACGCCGCGAGCCCGGCGGGACACCCCCTAGCCCCTGCCGGGCCCGGCAGGGGCTAGGGGGCCCCTGCCGGGCCCGGCCCCGGGCCCCCGCGCGAGGTCCACCGACGCCGCCACCCGGGCGGCCACGCTCTCCGCGTACACCGCGTCGGGGCGCTCGAAGGCCGGCCGGTCGCCCGCGCGCAGGAACGTCACCACGCCCAGGGTCCGGCCCCGGCTGCGCAGCACCACGCACAGGGCGTGCACCGCGTCACCGGGCCACTGGTGGCCGGCCGCCCACTCCCGCGCCGGGCGCCCCCCGCGGGCGCTCGCGCGCACCGAGCCGGCGCGGTCCACCGCCCGCACCGCCGGGTGCCCCGCCGCGTACCGCACCGGGATGCCGGCGTCCGGCGTCCACGCCACGGGACCCGGCGCCCCGGTGGGAGTGGCCGCCGCGCGGACCAGGCGCTCACCCCGGGCCAGGTCCACCACGACGTGGTCGGCGAAGCCGGCCAGCGCGAAGTCCAGGTACACGGCCGCCGCCTCCAGGGGGTCCTCGCACTCGGCGGCGGCGCACCCGGCGCGGTGGAGCTGACTGGACCGGAAGCGCAGCCGGTCCGCCTCCTGCTCGGCGAGTCTGGACTCGGTGATGTCCTGGAACAGCCAGCCGACGCCCAGCGGAACCGGTTCCTCCGCGAGCGGCGAGGACAGCCGGACGAACCCGCTGCGCCAGCACCGCCGCCGCTCCCCGTCCGCCGTGCGCACGCTCACCCACAGGTCCGCCGGCGCGCCGGGAGCGCCCTCGGCCAGGACGTGCTGGAGGACTCCCTCCAGTTCCTCCACGCCCTGGAGGACCGCCTCCCCCAGCGGCCGGCCGAGCAGCGCCGTACGGGACGGGCCCAGGGCCCTGGCCGCGTACTCGTTCACCACGGTGGGCCGCAGGTCCACGTCGACGAGGACCACGCCCCAGGACACGTCCGCGAACAGCGCCTCGCTCAGCGCGATGGACCGCTCCAGGTCGATCTGCGCGTGGACCTCGCTGAACGCGCAGTACACCCCGGCCGGGGTGCCGTCCGCGCCCCGCACGCCGGCCGACTGGGCCCGTACCAGGACCCGGCCGCCGTCCGCGCGGAGCAGCGGGAACTCGTGGACCTGGCGCCCGGGCGCGTCCATCGCGGCCATCAGCCGGGCCCGCACCTCACCGGCGTCCGCGCCGCGGGCCGCCCACCCGGCGAACCCGTGCCGCCCGACGGCCTGCTCGGCGCTCCAGCCGAGGATCCGCTCGGCCTCCCGGTTCCAGTGGGTGATCACCCCTTCGGCGTCGAACGCGCACAGCGCGGCGTCCATCCCGTCGAGCAGCGCGGCGAGCAGGTCCGCTCCCGGGGCCGCCCGCCCCGGCTCGTCGGGGCCGAGCGCACTGGCTGCCTCGCTCCTGGACGCACTCATCCCGGCACCCCCCGCAGGACGTGTACTGATGTGCAGACGCACCACCGCCATTCAACTGGAACGTGACTCAGGACACACCCCGTTCCGGTAAATCCCGTCGGCGGAAATTCCCTTGTCCGGCGCCGGGTCGCTGCCTAGGGTGGGTCCCACGTTGGAAAGGAGGTGGTTCGGTAGTGATTTCCCACCGGACAAGCGAGGTGGCTGCGGGCTAGTCGGCCCGTCGTCGCACTCCGTGCACATCGGCAGGCCACCTGCCGAAATCCCAGCAGTCACCGACCCGTGGGCTCGCCGGTACGTCCGGCCGGCTTCCTCTCCGGAGGGACCCGAGCCCACGGGTTCCTGCCGTTCAGGGGCAGAGCCGCTCCACCCGCCAGGCCGTCCCGGCGCCGTCCCGCACGTACCGCAGCCGGTCGTGCAGCCGGTTCTCGTGGCCCTGCCAGAACTCCACCGCCTCGGGGGCGACCCGGAACCCGCCCCAGTGCGGCGGCACCGGTACCCGCTCGCCCTCGGGGTAGCGGGCCGCCAGCTCCTCGTACCGGGCCAGCAGCTCCGCCCGCGAGCCGATCACCGAGGACTGCTCACTCGCCCAGGCACCGAGCTGGGAGCCGTGCGGGCGGGTGCGGAAGTAGGCGGCCGTCTCCTCGGCGGACACCCGGGAAGCGGTACCGGTGACGACGACCTGGCGGGCGATCGGGTGCCAGGGGAAGAGCAGGGAGACGTACGGATTGCTCTCCAGCTCCACGCCCTTGCGGGAGCCGTAGTTGGTGAAGAAGACGAAGCCCCGCCGGTCGTAGTGCTTGAGCAGCACCGTGCGGGACGAGGGGCGGCCGTCGGGGGAGGCCGTGGAGACGACCATGGCGTTGGGCTCGGGGATCGCGGCGGCGGCGACCACCTCCCGGAACCAGCGGTCGAACTGCTCGACCGGCTCCGGCGCGAGAGCGGACTCCACGAGCTCGGCGGTCCGATACTGCTCGCGCATGTCGGCCGGGTCCACTGCCGCGGGGGCGAGGGCTGCGGGGTCGAGAGCGTCGGTCACGGAGCCATCCTGCCGCAGAAGGCCAGCTTGCCCGGCACGGAGTGGCGCTAATCCCGCCGACGGGTTCGGCGCAGTGTGCCGGATGTCACGCTTCCCCGCATCGGGGGAACCCGACAGACTCATGGGCTGGGTCACTGTTCTCTTCCTACGATCCCGACGACACCGCTGGGTGACCATCCGCGGTGGGGGCGGCAGGGAACACACACCGCAACCCGTCGCACACATCACGAGGAGCCGCCTGATGTCCGACTTCGTACCCGGACTCGAGGGAGTCGTCGCGTTCGAGACGGAGATCGCCGAACCGGACAAGGAGGGCGGCGCTCTCCGGTACCGGGGCGTCGACATCGAGGAGCTGGTCGGTCACGTCTCGTTCGGGAACGTCTGGGGCCTGCTGGTCGACGGGGCGTTCAACCCCGGCCTGCCGCCCGCGGAGCCGTTCCCGATCCCGGTGCACTCCGGGGACATCCGCGTCGACGTCCAGTCCGCGCTGGCCATGCTCGCCCCGGTGTGGGGTCTGAAGCCGCTCCTCGACATCGACGAGGAGCGCGCCCGCGACGACCTGGCGCGCGCCGCGGTGATGGCGCTGTCCTACGTCGCCCAGTCGGCGCGCGGCCAGGGCCTGCCGATGGTGCCGCAGAGCGAGATCGACAAGGCCCAGTCGGTGGTCGAGCGGTTCATGATCCGCTGGCGCGGTGAGCCGGACCCCAAGCACGTCAAGGCCGTCGACGCCTACTGGACGTCCGCCGCCGAGCACGGCATGAACGCCTCGACGTTCACCGCCCGGGTCATCGCCTCGACCGGCGCCGACGTGGCCGCCGCCCTGTCCGGCGCGGTCGGCGCGATGTCCGGCCCGCTGCACGGCGGGGCGCCCTCCCGCGTCCTGGGCATGATCGAGGAGATCGAGCGCACCGGTGACGCCACCGCGTACGTCAGGCGGGCCCTGGACAAGGGCGAGCGGCTGATGGGCTTCGGCCACCGGGTCTACCGCGCCGAGGACCCGCGCGCCCGGGTGCTGCGGCGGACCGCCAAGGAGCTGGCCGCGCCGCGCTTCGAGGTGGCCGAGGCCCTGGAGAAGGCCGCCCTGGAGGAGCTGCACGCCCGCCGCCCGGACCGGGTGCTGGCCACGAACGTGGAGTTCTGGGCCGCGATCGTGCTGGACTTCGCCGAGGTCCCGGCGCACATGTTCACGTCCATGTTCACCTGTGCCCGCACGGCCGGGTGGAGCGCCCACATCCTGGAGCAGAAGCGCACCGGCCGGCTGGTGCGCCCCTCGGCCCGGTACGTGGGGCCGGGTACGCGCAGCCCGCGCGAGATCGCCGGCTTCGAGGACATCACCGGCTGACGTCCGGTGCGCCGGGGTGCCCCTTCGCCGAGGGGCACCACCCGGTCACCCCAGGGCCTCGTCCAGGAGCTCCGCCCACTGGGTGACGACCCGGCGCCTGCGGGCGGTGTCGTCCGTCAGCAGATTGGCGAGCCCGAGACCGCGCGCCATGTCCAGGAGGCCCTGGACGGTCTCCCGGACGCCCGGCCGGGTCTCGTCGGCGCCGAGCAGTTCGACGGCGATGCGGTGGGTCTCGCGGCCGACCCTGGCCTCCAGTTCGGTCACCCGGCCCCGTAGCTGCTCCTCGTTCGACGCCGCCACCCACAGGTGCAGGGCGGCCCGGAACAGCGGCCCGGTGTACAGGTCGACCAGGGCCGCCACGACCGCCGCCCGGCTCTGCACCGGCAGGTCGCGCAGCGCCTGGGAGCGTTCCTCGGCGACGTACTCGACGGCCGCCGTGAACAGGTCCTCGCGGGTGGGGAAGTGGTGCTGGGCGGCGCCGCGCGAGACGCCGGCGTGCTCGGCGACCACCGAGACGGTCGAGCCCGCCCAGCCCCGTTCGGCCAGGCAGGCCACCGCCGCCTCCAGCAGTCGCTGCCGGGTGGCCCGGCTGCGGTCCTGCTTCGGTGCTCTGGTCGTTGCCGCCGACGTCACAACACCCATGCAGCGTCCCGCCGTTCGAGAAAGGCCGTCATTCCCTCGCGGGCCTCCGCCGAGACGAAGAGCGAGGCCGAGCGCTGCACGAGGTCCTCCGCGTCGCGCTCGAAGGTTTCCAGCACCCTAGCCGTGACCAGCCGCTTGGCCTCCGCCAGCCCCCGCGGGGAGGCCCGGCGCAACCCGTCCAGGATGGGGGCCAGGGCCGCGTCCACGTCGTCCCCGACCACGGTGACCAGGCCGATCCGGGCCGCCTCCACGGCGTCGAAGAGCTCACCGGTGAGGTAGTAGCGGGCGGCGGACCGCGGGTCCAGACGCGGCAGCAGGGACAGCGAGATGACCGAGGGCGCCACACCGATCCTGACCTCCGTCAGCCCGAAGTCCGCGCCCGTCCCGGCCGCCACGATGTCGCACGCGCCGACCAGCCCCAGCCCCCCGGCCCGTACGTGCCCGGCGACCCGGGCCACCACCGGTTTGGGGGACTCCACGATCTGCCGCAGCAGGGCCACGAAGGTGTACGGGCTGGGCGGCGCCTTGAGGTCGGCGCCGGCGCTGAAGGTGGCACCGGTGTGGGTGAGCACCACCGCCCGTACCGCCGGGTCCGCGGCGCAGTCGGTCAGCGCCTCCGACAGCTCGCGCACCAGCCGCGCCGACAGGGCGTTGCGGTTGTCCGGCGAGTTCAGGGTCAGGGTGGTGATGCCACGCTCGTGCGCGGCGGTGACGGGCCTCGTCATACGCCTTCTCGCTCCCTCAGCAGGACGGCGCCGGGGGTCCTTCCCGGTCGTCGCTGGTCAGTAGGACTTGGGCAGTCCCAGGGTCTGGTGGGACACGTAGTTGAGAATCATTTCCCGGCTGACGGGAGCGATGCGTGCCACTCGTGAGGCGGTGATGAGGGAGGCGAGCCCGAACTCACGCGTCAGCCCGTTGCCGCCCAGGGTGTGCACGGCCTGGTCGACGGACCTGACGCAGGCCTCGGCGGCGGCGTACTTGGCCATGTTGGCGGCCTCGCCGGCGCCGGTGTCGTCACCCGCGTCGTACAGGTGGGCCGCCTTGCGCATCATCAGCGCGGCCAGCTCCAGTTCGATGTGGACCTGCGCGAGGGGGTGGGCGATGGCCTGGTGGGCGCCGATGGGGGTCCGCCAGACCTGGCGCTCCCGGGCGTAGGCGACGGCCCGTCCGAGCGCGTGGCGGCCCATGCCGACGGCGAACGCGGCGGTCATGATCCGCTCGGGGTTGAGTCCGGCGAACAGCTGGAGCAGCCCGGCGTCCTCGTCGCCGACCAGGGCCTCGGCGGGCAGCCGTACCTCGTCCAGGGTCAGCTCGAACTGCTTCTCGTGGGCGTGCAGCTCCATGTCGATCCGGCGCCGTCCGAAGCCCTCGGTGTCGCGCGGGACCACGAAGAGGCAGGGCTTCAGCCGCCCCGTGCGCTCGTCCCCGGTGCGGCCGACGACGAGCGTGGCGTCGGCGATGTCCACTCCGGAGACGAACACCTTGCGCCCGGTGAGGACCCAGCCGCCGCCGTCCCGCCGGGCGGTGGTGGTGATGCGGTGGGAGTTGGAGCCGGCGTCGGGCTCGGTGATGCCGAAGGCCATGGTGCGGGTGCCGTCGGCCAGGCCCGGCAGCCAGCGCCGCTTCTGCTCGCCGGTGCCGAAGCGGGCGACGACGGTGCCGCAGATGGCCGGGGAGACCACCATCATCAGCAGCGGGCACCCGGCGGCGCCCAGCTCCTCCAGCACGATGGACAGCTCGGCCATGCCGCCGCCCCCGCCGCCGTACTCCTCGGGCAGGTTGACGCCGAGGTAGCCGAGCCTGCCGGCCTCTGCCCACAGGGCGTCCCGGTCGTGGCCGCGGCCGTGGCGCCGGCCGAGGGCGGCGACGGCGGCGCGCAGCGCCCGGTGCTCTTCGCTTTCGACCACGCTGGTCATGAGGTCTCCTCCGGTACGGCGGTGCGGACGACGGCGAGCAGGGCACCGACCTCGACCTGGTGGCCGGGGACGGCGTGGAGCGCGGTGAGCGTGCCGGAGGCGGGAGCGGCGATACGGTGCTCCATCTTCATCGCCTCCAGCCAGACGAGCGGCTGCCCCGCCTCGACCCGGTCGCCGGTCCCCACATCGGCCACCCGGACGACGGTGCCGGGCATCGGCGCCAGCAGTGAGCCCGGCTCCGCGCGGGCCGCCGGATCGGCGAACCGGGGGTGGACGGCCAGGCGGTGGGGGCCGACGTGGACATGGGTGCCGTGGACGGCCACCTGGAAGCCCCGTACGACTCCGTCGACCTCCAGGCGTACGTACTCGGGCGTGACGTGGACCGGCCGGACCCCGGGGTGGGACTCGACGGTGAAGCGGCCGTCCCGGGTGGCCAGGTAGCGGACCTCGTGATCGCCGTACCGGGCGCTTCGCGGCTGCGACGGTACGTTGCGGAAGCCGCCGAACCGCCCGCCGCGGCCCGCGGCGGCGGCCAGCGCGGCGGCGACGGCCGCGTACGCCTCACCGGCGGGCGGCCCGGTGAGCGCGGCGAGGTTCCGCTCGTAGAACCCGGTGTCGAGCCGGGCGGCGCGGAAGTCGGGGTGCCCGAGCGACCTGACGAGCAGGTCGCGGTTGGTGACCGGGCCGTGCACCCGGGCGCGGGCCAGCGCGTGGGCCAGCCTGCGCACCGCTTCGGGGCGGGTGGGCGCCCGGGCGACGACCTTGGCCAGCATGGCGTCGTAGTGGACGCCCACCCGGTCACCGGCCGCGTATCCGGTGTCGACGCGCAGGCCCTCCCCGGCGGGCACCTCCAGCGCGTGCAGGGTGCCGGTCTGCGGCGTCCAGTCGCGGGCCGGGTCCTCGGCGTACAGGCGGGCCTCCACCGCGTGGCCGCGCGGCGGCGGCGGGCCGCCCGCCAGCGCCGCGCCCTCGGCGGTACGGAGCTGGAGGGCGACCAGGTCGATCCCGTACACCTCCTCCGTGACCGGGTGCTCGACCTGGAGCCGGGTGTTCATCTCCAGGAAGTACGCCCGGCCGCCGGCGACCAGGAACTCCACGGTGCCCGCGCCCACGTACCCGACCGCTTCGGCGGCGGCCACCGCCCAGGTGTGCAGGGACTCCCGGAGCGCGGGGTCCAGGCCGGGCGCCGGGGCCTCCTCGATGACCTTCTGGTGCCGCCGCTGGAGCGAGCAGTCGCGGGTGCCCAGCGCCCAGACCGTGCCGTGGGCGTCGGCGAGCACCTGCACCTCGACGTGGCGGCCGTGTTCGACGTACGGCTCCGCGAACACCTCGCCGTCGCCGAACGCCGACCGTGCCTCGGCCGCCGCCGCGGCCAGCTCGTCCGGCAGGACGGCCAGGTCCCGGACCACCCGCATGCCCCGGCCGCCACCGCCCGCCGCCGCCTTCAGCAGCAGGGGCAGGTCCCCGGGGCCGGCCCCCGTCGGGTCGACGGGGGCCAGCAGCGGCACCCCGGCCGCCGCCATCAGCTCCTTGGCCCGGGTCTTGGACGCCATCGCCTCGATCGCCTCCGGCGGGGGACCGATCCACACCAGGCCCGCGTCCAGCACGGACCGCGCGAAGCCGGCGTTCTCGGACAGGAACCCGTAGCCCGGGTGCACCGCGTCCGCGCCCGCCGCCAGCGCGGCCGCGACGACCAGGTCACCGCGCAGGTACGTGTCGGCGGGCGCCGATCCCGGCAGCCGTACCGCCGCGTCCGCCTCGCGGACGTGCAGCGCCGAGGCGTCCGCGTCGGAGTGCACGGCGACCGTGCCGATGCCGAGCGACCGGCAGGTGCGGAAGACGCGGCAGGCGATCTCGCCCCGGTTGGCGACAAGGACGGTCTCGATGGTCATCAGGGCCTCACATCCGGAAGACGCCGAAGCCGCCGCGCGCGCCTTCGACCGGGGCGGTGTGGATCGCCGACAGGCACAGCCCGAGCACGGTGCGGGTGTCGCGCGGGTCGATGACCCCGTCGTCGTACAGTCGCCCGGACAGGAACATCGGCAGGGACTCGGACTCGATCTGCCGCTCCACCATGGCGCGCAGCGCCGCGTCGCCCTCCTCGTCGTACGCCTGTCCCCTCGCCGCGGCCGAGGCCCGCGCGACGATCGACAGGACACCGGCGAGCTGCTGCGGGCCCATGACGGCGGACTTGGCGCTGGGCCAGGCGAACAGGAAGCGCGGGTCGTAGGCGCGCCCGCACATGCCGTAGTGCCCGGCCCCGTAGCTGGCGCCCATGAGCAGGCTCAGGTGCGGGACCCGGGAGTTCGACACCGCGTTGATCATCATGGCGCCGTGCTTGATGATGCCGCCCTGCTCGTACTCCCTGCCGACCATGTAACCGGTGGTGTTGTGCAGGAAGAGCAGCGGGATGTCGCGCTGGTTGGCGAGCTGGACGAACTGGGCGGCCTTCTGCGCCTCCTGGCTGAACAGCACGCCCCGGGCGTTGGCCAGCACGCCGACCGGATAGCCGTGCAGCGAGGCCCACCCGGTGACCAGGCTCGGCCCGTACAGCGGCTTGAACTCGTCGAAGTCGGAGGCGTCCACGATGCGGGCGATCACCTCGCGCGGGTCGAAGGGACTCCTCAGGTCGCCGGGGACGATCCCGAGCAGTTCCTCCGGGTCGTACCGCGGCGGTTCGGCGGGGCCCGGATCGGGGTGCGCCTTGCGGTGGTTGAGCCGGGCGACGATCCGGCGCGCCTGGCGCAGCGCGTCCCGCTCGTCCACCGCGAAGTGGTCGGCGAGGCCGGACGTACGGGCGTGCATCCCGGCGCCGCCCAGGGACTCGTCGTCGCTCTCCTCGCCGGTGGCCATCCTGACCAGCGGCGGACCGCCGAGGAAGACCTTCGACCTGTCCTTGATCATGACGGTGTGGTCGGACATCCCGGGGATGTAGGCGCCGCCGGCGGTGGAGTTGCCGAAGACGACGGCGACGGTGGGGACGCCGGCCGCCGACAGCCGGGTGAGGTCGCGGAACAGCGCCCCGCCGGGGATGAAGATCTCCTTCTGCGAGGGCAGGTCGGCGCCGCCGGACTCCACCAGGCTGACGCAGGGCAGCCGGTTGGCGTACGCGATCTCGTTGGCGCGCAGGGCCTTCCTGAGCGTCCAGGGGTTGGAGGCGCCGCCGCGCACGGTCGGGTCGTTGGCGGTGATCAGGCACTCGACGCCCTCGACGACGCCGATGCCGGTGACCAGGGAGGCCCCGACGGCGTGGTCGCTGCCCCAGGCGGCGAGCGGGGACAGTTCGAGGAAGGGCGCGTCGGGGTCGAGGAGCAGTTCGACGCGCTCGCGGGCCAGGAGCTTGCCGCGTTCGCGGTGCCGGTCGACGTACTTCCCGCCGCCGCCCGCCAGGGCCTTGGCGTGCTCGGCGTCCAGGGCGGCCAGTTTGGCGAGCATGGCGGCGCGGTGGGCGGCGTACTCGGGTGCGGCGGTGTCCAGGGCCGAGGGGAGAACGGTCACGTCGGTCGCCTCCGGTGGGCGGTCGGGTACGGGCGGGCCGGGTACGGCGGGCCGGGCGGGCGGCCGGGTACGGCGGGCCGGCGGCGGTCATGGGCTCCCGGGGGCCGGCCGCCGGCCCTCGTGGGGCGGGAGCAGCCGTACCGGGACGGGCAGGTGCCGGGAGCGCAGCCATTCGCCGAGCGCCTTGGCCTGCGGGTCGAACCGCGCCTGGGCGGCCACGCCCTGGCCGAGGAGCCCGGCGACGGTGAAGTTCAGGGCGCGCAGACCGGGCAGGACGTGCCGTTCGACGGCCAGGGGCCGCACCTCCGGCAGCAGGTGGCGCAGCCGCTCGACGGTCAGCGTGTGGACGAGCCAGCGCCAGGCGTCGTCCGTGCGTACCCACACACCGACATTGGCGTCCCCGCCCTTGTCGCCGCTGCGCGCCCCGGCCACCAGCCCGAGCGGTGCGCGCCGCACCGGCCCCGGCGGCAGCGGCGGCGGAAGCTCTGGTTCCGGTACGGCTTCCAGGACCCGGGTCCGTACCGGCGGGCCGACCACGCCGCGCGTCCCGTCGGGCAGTACGGCGACGTGCTCCACCGCGTCGGCGTCCACGTGCACCGCTTCGAACACCCCGTACGGCGCGCCCTTCCCCGGTGGCGCGGTCAGGTGGAAGCCCGGGTAGCTGCCCAGGGCCAGCTCGACCGCCGCGGCGCTCACCGCCCGGCCCACCCGCTCCGGGTCGGCGTCCCGCACGACCAGGCGCAGCAGCGCGCTCGCCGTCTCCTGGTCGGGGGCGTCCGGCCGGTCGGTGCGGGCCAGTTCCCACCGCGCCTCGGCGGGACGCGAGGCGCCCAGCGCGTCCTCCATCTGCTCCCGCACCAGCCGGGCCTTGGCCTCGATGTCCAGCCCGGTCAGCACGAACACGACCTCGTTGCGCCAGCCGCCCAGCCGGTTCAGCCCGGCCTTGAGCGTCGGCGGCGGCGCCTCGCCGCGTGCGCCGCTGATCCGCACCCGGTCGGGTCCGTCCTGCGCCAGCCGTACGGTGTCCAGCCGGGCCGTGACGTCCGGTCCCGGGTACCGGGCGCCCGCGGTCTCGTACAGCAGTTGCGCGGTGACCGTCCCGGTGTCCACCACCCCGCCCGTCCCGGGGTGCTTGGTGATGACGGCCGTTCCGTCCGCGTGCAGCTCGGCGAGCGGGAAACCGGGGCGGCGGACGTCGTGCTCGCGGAAGAAGGCGTAGTTGCCGCCGGTCGCCTGGGTCCCGCACTCCAGGACGTGCCCGGCCACCACCGCGCCCGCCAGCCGGTCGTACTCCTCCGGCCCCCAGCCGAACCACCACGCCGCCGGACCGCTGACCAGCGCCGCGTCCGTGACCCGGCCGGTCACCACCACATCGGCCCCGCCGCGCAGGCAGGCCGTGATGCCCGCGCCGCCCAGGTAGGCGTTGGCCGTCAGCACTCCCTCCCCGGCGGTCGCCCCTTCGCCGGCCGGCAGCCGGTCGCCCGTCACGTACCCGATCCGCACGGGCAGGCCGAGGCGGCCGGCGAGCGCGGTCAGCGCCCCGGCGAGGCCGGCCGGGTCGAGGCCGCCCGCGTTGGTCACGATCCGCACGCCGCGTTCCCGGGCGAGCCCCAGGCCCTCCTCCATCTGGCGCAGGAAGGTCCTGGCGTAGCCGAGGGCCGGGTCCCTCAGCCGGTCCCTGGCCAGGACGAGCATGGTGAGTTCGGCGAGGTAGTCGCCGGTCAGGACGTCCAGTTCGCCACCGGTGAGCATCTCGCGCACGGCGTCGAACCGGTCGCCGTAGAAGCCGGAGGCGTTGCCGATCCGCAGCACTCCCGGGCTCATGCCGCCCTCCGGGGCGGGCGGCCGGCGCCCGCCGGGCCGGCGAAGGCCTGGGCGATGTCCAGCCACCGGTCGGCGTCGCGGCCCTCCGCCCGTACCGCCAGGTCGTCGCGGTGCGCCCGCTGGGTGACGAGCAGGCAGAAGTCCAGGGCGGGGCCGGTGACCCGCTGCCCGGCGTCCTGGGGGCCGTAGGTCCACAGGCCCCCGTCCGGCGCGACCAGCTCGACCCGGAAGGGGGCGGCCGGTGGCGTGCGGCCCCGTACCGCGAAGGCGTGGTCCCGGGCGCGCACCCCGATCCAGGCGACGTGGCGCAGCCGGGCGGTCGGGGCCCGGACGGCGCCGAGGGCGTCGGCCACGTCCTGGCCGTGTGCCCAGGTCTCCATGAGCCGGGCGGTGGCCATCGACGTGACGCTCATGGGCGGCCCGTACCAGGGGAGACGCGCGCCCGGCGGTGCGGCGAGCAGGGCCCGCCCGAGCCGGTCGCGGCCCTCGCGCCAGCGGGCCAGCAGCTCGCCGGGCGGCCGGGCGGCGCCCGCCGCGGCGCCCTCGTCGACGAAGGAGTCCGGGGCGGCGAGCGCCCGGGCCGCCCGGGCCGCGAACACCCCGGGGTCGGTGGTGGCGAGCAGCGCGGCGGCGTCGGTCCAGGCCAGGTGGGCGATCTGGTGGGCCACGGTCCAGCCGGGCGCGGGGGTGGGCGCGGCCCACTCCGGCCCGGTCAGGTCCCGGACCAGCCGGTCCAGCTCCTCGCTCTCGTCGCGCAGATCGTGCAGTACCGCGGCGGCGTCGGACACGGCGCGCTCCCTCCGGGACACGGCGGTGTGTGTCCCGGAGCATGGCAGCGCCACCGAAAACAAGCAAGCATGCTTGCTTTACTTTGTGCGGGTCTCCCCGGCCGCCCGGCCGCCCGCCTGCGACCGGACCGCCCCCATGCTGGCGGCCACGACGAGGGCGACGGCCAGCGCGTCGGTGACGGACAGCGCCTGGCTCAGGACCAGGAAACCGGCGGTCGCGGCTATCGCCGGCTCCAGGCTCATCAGGACGGCGAAGGTCGGCGCGGGCAACCGGCGCAGCGCCAGCAGCTCCAGGGTGTAGGGCAGGACCGACGACATCAGCGCGACGGCCAGGCCCAGCCCGACGGTCGACGGCACCAGCAGCTTGGAGCCGGCCTCGGCGAGGCCCAGCGGCAGGCTGATCACCGCCCCGACCGCCATGGCCAGCGCCAGCCCGTCCGCCTGCGGGAACCGGCGCCCGGTGCGGGCGCTGAAGACGATGTACGCCGCCCACATCGCGCCCGCCGACAGGGCGAACGCCGCCCCCAGCGGGTCCAGCCGGTCGAAGCCCCCGCCGCTCAGCAGCACCACCCCGGCCAGTGCCAGCCCGGCCCACACGAAACTGACCGGCCGCCGCGAGACGGCCACCGACAGCACGAGCGGCCCGAGCACCTCCAGCGTGACGGCCGCGCCCAGCGGGATCCGGTCGACGGCCTGGTAGAAGAGGATGTTCATCCCGGCCATGGCGGCGCCGAACGCCAGTACGGTCCCCCAGTCGGCCCGGGAGTACCCGCGCACCTTGGGCCGGCACACCGCGAGCAGCACGACGGCGGCCAGGATCAGCCGCAGGGTGACCACCCCGAGCGCTCCGGCACGCGGCATGAGCAGCACGGCGACGGCCGCGCCGAACTGGACGGACAGCCCGCCGGCCACCACCAGCGCCACCGGCCCGAGCGCCACCCGCCGCCCCACGGCCGCCCGGGGATGCGCGGCGGCGGCCTCCGGCAGCGCGACGGCCGAGGCGTCTGCGGTACGGGCGGCGGTGTCCGTACGGGCGGCGTCGTTCACACCGGGGCCTCACGACTTTCTTCCAGTAGGTGCATTCGATTGGACTTTCGGCACAACATACTGCACTAAACCTCGGAAGCCCACCCTCCACCGTAAGCGCCGCCCGTCAGCCCCCGCCCCGCCCCTCCAGGGCCTCCGCCAGCACCTCCGCCAGGTGCCTGGCCCGCTCCCCCGCCAGCTCGGCGAGCTGGGTGCGGCAGGAGAAGCCGTCGGCCAGGAGCTCGGTGCCGGGACCGGCCGCGCGGACGGCCGGGAGGAGCTGGTCCTCGGCGCAGGCGGCCGAGACCTCGTAGTGGCCGCGCCGGAGGCCGAAGTCGCCGGCCAGCCCGCAGCAGCCGCCGGCCAGGTCGCCGGTGAGCCCGGCGCGCTCGCGCAGGCGGCGGTCGGCGCTGTCGCCCAGGACGGCGTGCTGGTGGCAGTGGGTCTGGCCGGTGACCGGGCGGTCCAGCCGCGGGGGCCGCCAGTCGGGGGCGTACTCCTCGACGGCCTCGGCGAAGGTGCGGACCGATCCGGCCAGGCGGCGGGCGCGGGGGTCGTCGGGGAGCAGCTCGGTCAGGTCGGTCCGCAGGGTGGCCGCGCAGCTCGGTTCCAGGACGACCACGGGCGTGCCCAGGACGGGCTCCATGGTGTCGAGGGTGCGGCGCATGACGGCACGGGCGTGGCCGAGCAGGCCGGTGGAGACGTACGTCAGGCCGCAGCACACCCGGGCGGGCGGCAGGACCGGCCGCAGTCCCGCCGCCTCCAGGACCGTGACGGCGGCGCGGCCCACGGACGGCGAGAGGTGGTCGGTGAACGTGTCGGGCCACAGGATCAGGTCCCCGGACGCCCGGTCCCGGCGCCGGAACCAGCGGGTGAAGGTGCGCGGCGCGAGGCGCGGGATGTCCCGCTCCGGGGCGATGCCCGCCGCCCGCTTGGCCAGGGCCGCCAGCGGGCCCACGGCCGCGGCGGCGTTGACGACGGGGGCGAGGGGGGCGGCGAGGCGCAGCCACCGCGGCAGGTGGCCCAGGGCGTAGTGGGCGGCCGGGCGCAGCCGCCCCGCGTAGTGGTGGTGCAGGAACTCCGCCTTGTACGTGGCCATGTCGACGCCCGCCGGGCAGTCGGAGCGGCAGCCCTTGCACCCCAGGCACAGGTCGAGCGCCTCCCGCACCTCCGGTGACCTCCAGCCGCCGGTGATCAGCTCGCCCGCCAGCATCTCGTGCAGCAGCCGGGCGCGCCCGCGCGTGGAGTACCGCTCCTCGCCGGTGGCCCGGTACGACGGGCACATCACCTCGGCGCCCCGGCCGGGCCCGGCGACCCGGCACTTGGCGACGCCCACACAGCGCCGTACGGCGGTCGCGAAGTCACCGCCGTCCTCGGGGTAGCCGAAGGCGACCTCCACGCGCTCGCGCGGCAGCACCTCGAAGCGCAGGTTCTCGTCGAGGCGGGCCGGACGCACGAGCACGCCCGGGTTCATCCCGCCGTCCGGGTCCCACAGGTCCTTGAACCGGCCGAAGAGGGCGACCAGTTCGTCGCCGTACATCCGGGGCAGGAGTTCGGCGCGGGCCTGGCCGTCGCCGTGTTCGCCGGAGAGCGAGCCGCCGTGGGCGACGACGAGGTCGGCGGCCTGTGACGAGAACCGCCGGAAGCGCCGTACGCCCTCGGGCCCGGTGAGGTCGAAGTCGACGCGGACGTGCACGCAGCCGTCGCCGAAGTGGCCGTAGGGCGTGCCGCGCAGGCCGTGCTCGGCGAGCAGGGCGCGGAAGGCGCGCAGATAGGGGCCGAGCCGGGCGGGCGGCACCGCGCAGTCCTCCCAGCCGGGCCACGCCTCGGTGCCCCCGGGGCCCCGGGTGGCCGTCCCGGCGGCGTCCTCGCGCAGCCGCCACAGGGCGCGCCGGGCGGCCGGGTCGGTGACGACGGTGGCGTGCGGGGTGTCGGCGGCGCGCAGCAGCCGGGCCGCGTGGGCGGCGGCCTCCTGCGGGGTCGTCCCGCCGGTCTCGGCGAACAGCCAGGCGCCGCCGCGCGGCAGGGCGGCGCGGGCGGCGGGGTCGCGGATCAGGTCCTCGGCCATGCCCTCGACGGTGAGCGGGTGGTGCGGGAGGAGACCGGGGGCCGCCTCCGCGGCCCGGCTCTCGTCGGCGTACCCGAGGACGGCGAGTGCCCGGGCGGGCGGCGAGTCGACCAGCCGCAGGGCCGCCTCGGTGACCACGCCGAGGGTGCCCTCGCTGCCGCAGAAGGCGCGGGCCAGGTCGGTGCCCCGCTCGGGCAGCAGCGCGTCCAGGGCGTAGCCGGAGATCCTGCGGGGCAGGCCCTCGGGGAAGCCCGTGCGGATCGCCACGAGGTTCCCGCCGATCAGCTCCCGCAACCCGGCCGGCGCGCCGTCCCAGCCGCCGCGCCCGAGGCGCAGCCGGGCGCCGCCGTAGGTGAGCACCGACAGCTCACGGACGTTGTCGGCCGTCGTGCCCCAGGCCACCGAGTGCGAGCCGCACGCGTTGTTGCCGATCATCCCGCCGAGCGTGCACCGGCTGTGGGTGGACGGATCGGGCCCGAAGGTCAGCCCGTACGGGCGTACCGCCGCGTTCAGGTCGTCCAGCACCACCCCCGGCTGCACCACGGCGGTCCGGGTGCCGGGGTCCACGTCGAGGACGCCGCCCAGGTGACGGGTGAGGTCCAGGACGACACCGGTGCCGGTGGCCTGACCGGCGATCGAGGTACCGGCGCCGCGCGGCACCACCGGCATCCCGTGCTCCCGGCACACCTCCAGGGCCGCCGCCACGTCCGCCGCGTCGCGCGGGGCGACGACACCGACCGGGACGCGCCGGTAGTTGGACGCGTCCATGGTGGTCAGCGCCCGCGCCGCCGCCCCGAAGTCCACCTCGCCGCGCACCGCCGCGCGCAGCGCCCGCGCGAGCCGCGCGGTGTCCCGCCGGTCCCCGGGTCCGGGGTCCCGCCGGGCCCGCCGGGCCGGTGGCCCTGGCTCCGGCCGCTGCTGTCGTTCCCGCCGCTGATCGCCCATCCAGTCAGAATGCCGCGCCGTAAGCTTCTCCGCATGTGGTCCGATCTTCGTAAGAAAGCCCCCAAGAACTTCCCAAAGTGATCGTCAGTTCTCCTATAGTGACCTCAAATTGATCGGGAATTGACGGCTCCGTATCCCCACTCATGCCTTGAGGACTGACGATTTGCGCCCCTCCCTCCGGCCGGTCGCGCCGGCCCTGCTGATATCGGCGGCCGTCACCGGCCTCCTGTGCGTGGGGGCGGTGGCCGTCGCTCCCGACTCCGTGCGCACCCCGCTGGCGTGGGGCGCGGCCACCGCCGCCGTGCTGCTGACCGCCGCCGTGACCACCGCCGCGTACGCCCTGCACACCGCCCGCCACCTGCGCGCCCGCAACGCCGCGCTCGCCACCGAGACCGCGCACCGCGCCGCCGCCGCCGACCGCGCGGTCGCCGAGGCCCGCTCGGAGGCGGCCCGGGTGGCGGCCGAGGCCGGCCGCGCCACCGCCGAGGCCCGGTCCCGGGCCGAGCACACCATCGCCGAGACCCGCGCCGAGGCCGAACGCGCCGCCGCGGAGGCCCGCACCGAGGCGGAACTGGCCGTCGCCCAGGCCCGCGCCGAGGCCGAGCAGGCCGTCGCCCAGGCCCGCGCCGAGGCCGAACGCGACCGCGCCGAGGCGCGGAGCGAAGCCGGCCGGGCCCGTGCGGAGGCCGCGCGCAGCGAGGCCAACCGGGCCGCCGCCCTGGCCGCCTGCGCCAACGCCGCCGGACGCATGCAGGCCCTCGCCACCAGCATGCTCGCCGACCTGCGCGAGATGGAGCACCGGCACTCCGACGAGGACGTCCTGACCGACCTCCTCCACCTCGACCACCGCACCGCCCAGGCCGGCCGGCTGGCCGACTCCATCGCCGTCCTGACCGGCGCCCGCTCCGGCCGCCGCTGGGCCAGGCCGATCGTGATGGAGTCCATCCTGCGGGGCGCGATGGGCCGGATCGGCGGCTACCAGCGGGTACGCCTCCACTCCACCTGCGACGCCGCCATCGCCGGCCACGCCGCCGAGGGCGTCATGCACGCCCTGGCCGAACTCCTCGACAACGCGGCGAACTTCTCGCCGCCCACCGCCGAGGTGCACGTGTACGTGGAGGAGGTCCCGGCCGGGCTGGTCATCACCGTCGAGGACAGCGGCCTGGTGATGAGCGACGTCCAGCTCCGCCGCGCCGAGCGGGCCGTGACCGCCGGGCACACCGACCTCACGGGCCTGTCCGGCACCCGGCTCGGCCTGGCCGTGGTGGGCCGCCTGGCCCGCAAGCACGGCCTGACCGTGTCGTTCCGCCCCTCGGCCCGCGGCGGCACCGGCGCGCTGATGATGATCCCGCAGGACCTGATCACCCGCGCCCGCCCGGACGCCCGCCCGGACGTCCGGACGCGGGTCCCCGCTCCCCTGGAGCCGGCCGGCCACGACCGCCCGGCCCTGGAACCGGCCGCGCACCCCGGTCCGGCCGGCCACGACCGTCCCGCCCTGGAACCGGCCGTCCCGGCCACCCGCGCCCCCGCGGGACCCGACGCACCGGGCGCTCCGGACGCGCCCGCGACGGCTCCCGCGCCCGCACCCGAGCTGGGCGAGAGCGGCCTGCCCAAGCGCCGCCGCGGCCAGACCCTCGCCGCCGCCCACCCCGAGGGCACCCCCGCCCCGCCCGCCCGGCCGGCCGAACCGGCCAACCCGGCGGCCCGTTTCAGCAGCTTCCGCCAAGCGGTACGCACCACCACGGAAGGCACCTCCCGATGACCGGCACGACGTCCACCACCGACGAGAAGCTCAACTGGCTGCTGGAGAACCTGCTCCAGCGCACGCCCGGCACCCGCCACGCGCTGGTCCTGTCCCGGGACGGGCTCAAGCTGTGCCGTACCCCGGAGCTCTCCGTCGACCAGGCCGACCAGCTAGCCGCCATCGCCGCGGGCATCCAGAGCCTGTCGCACGGCGCGTCCATCGAGTTCGGCGACGGTTCCGGCGGCGTGCGGTCGGCGATGGCCGAGTTCTACGGCGGCGTGCTGCTCATCGTGGAGGCCGGGGACGGCGCCCACCTGGCGGTGGTCGCCGCCGAGGACTCCGACGTCGGCCTGATCGGGCACAACATGAGCGAGCTGGTCGAGCAGCTCGGCGAGTACCTCAGCGCCGAGCCCCGCACCTCGTGACGGCCCCGCCCCGCAACCCGCGGGACGAGACCCCGGACCGGCTGTACACCGTGACCGGCGGCCGTACCCGGTCCGGCTCGGACACCCCGTTCGACCTGGTGACCCTGGTGGTCACCGAGTCGGACCCGGTGCCCGGCATGCAGTCCGAGCACGCCGCGATCCTGCGGATGTGCCGCCGCCCCACCGCGGTGGTGGAGATCGCCGCCGAACTCGCCCTGCCGGTCAGCATCGTGCGCATCCTCCTGGCCGACCTGCTCGGTACCGGCCGGATCAGCGCCCGGCATCCCCGCACGACGCGGGCTTCCTCCCGCCGCGTCCCCGACCCCGACATCCTGGAACAGGTGCTCGTTGGACTCCGCAACCTCTGAACGGACACCGCTCAGCAGCACCGCCGACAACGGTCTCAAGATCGTCGTCGTCGGTGGCTTCGGAGTCGGCAAGACCACCCTGGTCCGGTCCGTCAGCGAGATCCGTCCCCTCAACACCGAGGAGACGATGACCCGGGCGGGCGAGGCCGTCGACGACATCGCGCAGGTGGGCACCAAGACGTCCACCACCGTCGCGTTCGACTTCGGCCGCATCACGCTCGACGCCCGCAATGTGCTGTACCTGTTCGGCGCCCCCGGGCAGGAGCGCTTCTGGTTCCTGTGGGACCGGCTCTTCTCCGGCACCCTCGGCGCGGTCGTCCTGGTCGACACCCGCCGGCTGGCCGACTCCTGGTACGCGATCGACCGTCTGGAGCACCACGGCACGCCGTTCATCGTGGCCTGCAACGACTTCGGCGGCCCGGTCCACACCGAGCAGCAGATCCGCGAGGCGCTCGACCTGGCCGACCACGTGCCGCTGGTGGAGTGCGACGCCCGCGACCGCTCCTCCAGCAAGTACGTACTGATCACCCTTGTCGAGCACCTGAGGAGCCTGTCGCTCCAGGAGGCCAGAGCATGACCGCCCCCGTCCCCTCCTCGCCGTCCTGCCCCCACGCGCGGGGCCCCGTCCCGCTGTCGGGGCCCCGGTTCCAGACCGATCCCGGCCGGCTGTACCGCGAGCTGCGGCGCGACCACGGGGCGGTCGCCCCGGTCGTGCTGGACGGGGACGTGCCGGCCTGGCTGGTGCTGGACTACCGGGAGCTGCACCAGGTCACCAGCGACCCGGTGCTGTTCAGCCGCGACTCCGACCTGTGGAACCAGTGGGACCGCATCCCCGCCGACTGGCCGTTGCTGCCGATGATCGGCCGCAAGCAGCCGTCGATCCTCTACACCGTCGGCGAGCGCCACCAGCAGCGCGCCGCGATGATCGCGACCGCGCTGGAGTCCGTCGACCCCTTCACCCTGCGCCGGCACGCCGAGGGGTACGCGGACGGGCTCATCGACGCGTTCTGCGGCGCCGGCCGGACCGACATCATCGCCCAGTACGCCATGCTGCTCCCGGTCCGCGTACTGGTGAAGATCTACGGCGTGCCCGACGAGCAGGGCCCCGGCCTGGTCACCGCGCTCAACGACATGATCGACGGCCGGGAGCGCGCGCTGGCCGGCCAGCAGCACCTCGCCGAGTCGATGTTCGGGCTGATCGCCGCCAAGCGGGCCGAGCCCGGCGAGGACGTGGTGTCGCGGATGCTGGAGGACCCGTCCGGCTTCACGGACGAGGAGATGGCCCAGGACCTGATGGTGATGATGGCGGCGGGCCACCAGCCGACCGCCGACTGGATCGGCAACTCGCTGCGGCTGATGCTCACCGACGAGCGGTTCGCCGCCTCGCTGTCCGGCGGCCGGCACAGCGTCGCCGAGGCGATGAACGAGGTGCTGTGGGCCGACACCCCCTCCCAGAACGTGGCCGGACGCTGGGCCTCGCGCGACACCCACCTGGGCGGCCGGCACATCAAGGCCGGCGACCTGCTGCTGCTGGGGCTGGCCGCCGCCAACGCCGACCCGCAGGTGCACATCGACCACACCGCTCTGACCGGCGGCAACAGCGCCCACTTCTCCTTCGGCCACGGGGAGCACCGCTGTCCCTTCCCCGCCCAGGAGATCGCCGAGGTCATCGCCCGTACCGGCATCGAGGTGCTGCTGGACCGGCTGCCCGACCTGGACCTGGCCGTCCCGGCCGACGCGCTGACCCGGCGCCCTTCGCCGTGGCTGCGCGGCCTCACCGACCTGCCCGTGACGTTCACCCCGACCCCGGCCCTCGGAGGCACCGCATGACCAGCGGCAGAACCACCGGCACGCCCATCGTCCTCGACCCGTTCGTCACCGACCTCGACGGCGAGAGCGCCGCCCTGCGCGCGGCGGGCCCGCTCGCGCGGGTCGAACTGCCCGGCGGCGTGCCGGCGTGGGCGGTCACGCACCACGCGGAGGCGCGCGAGCTCCTCACCGACCGGCGCTTGGTGAAGGACATCGAGGTGTGGGGCGCCTGGCGGCGCGGTGAGATACCGGCGGACTGGCCGCTGATCGGGCTGGCCAACCCGGGCCGCTCCATGCTCACCGTGGACGGCGAGGACCACCGCCGGCTGCGCGCCCTGGTCGCCCAGGCGCTCACGCCGCGCCGGGTGGAGCGGATGCGGGAGCGGATCCGCGAGCTGACCGACGGCCTGCTGGACGCGCTGGCCGCGCACGAGCCGGGTGCCACGGTGGACCTGAAGGCGGAGTTCGCCTACCCGCTGCCGATGTACGTGGTCAGTGACCTGATGGGCATCGACCCGGCCGACCACCCCCGGCTGAAGGTGCTGTTCGACAAGTTCTTCTCCACCCAGACGCCGCCGGAGGAGGTCGGGGCGACCCTGGAGGAGCTGGCCGGGATGATGCGCGCGGTCGTCGCCGCCCGCCGCGCCGAGCCGGGCGACGACCTGACGAGCGCGCTGATCGCCGCCTCCGAGGGCGGTGACCGCCTCACCGACGAGGAGGTCGTCTCCACCCTCCAGCTCATGGTCGCGGCGGGTCACGAGACGACGATCTCGCTGATCGTCAACGCCGTGGTCAACCTGTCCACCCATCCGGAACAGCGTGAACTGGTCCGCTCCGGCCGGGTCGGCTGGGACGCGGTGGTCGAGGAGACCCTGCGCTTCTCGACGCCGACCTCGCACGTGCTGTTCCGGTTCGCCACCGAGGACGTCGAGGTCGGTGACCGGGTCCTCCCCCGGGGTGAGGCGCTGATCGTGTCGTACGCGGCGATCGGCCGGGACGAGCGGCAGCACGGGCCCACGGCGGGCGTCTTCGACGTCACCCGCTCGCCCAACCGGCACATCTCCTTCGGCCACGGCCCGCACGTGTGCCCCGGCGCGGCGCTGTCGCGGCTGGAGGCGGGGATCGCGCTGCCCGCCCTGTACGAGCGGTTCCCCGGGCTGGACCTGGCCGTGCCGGTGTCCGGGCTGCGCAACAAGCCGGTCGTCACCCAGAACGACCTGTTCGACCTTCCGGTACGCCTGCGCTGAGACCACCGTCACGCTCCGGGCACGTCTCACCGGACGGACACGGCCCTCGGCCGTGTCCGTCAACGGCTAGGCTCCGGCCCGTGGCTGAGATCCGGATTCCCGCTGACATCAAGCCCGCCGACGGTCGTTTCGGCGCGGGCCCCTCCAAGGTGCGCACGGAGGCGCTGGACGCCCTGGCCGCCACCGGCACCTCCCTCCTCGGCACGTCCCACCGCCAGG
This sequence comes from Streptomyces sp. NPDC050856, assembly GCF_040653855.1. Lineage (NCBI taxonomy): Bacteria > Bacillati > Actinomycetota > Actinomycetes > Kitasatosporales > Streptomycetaceae > Streptomyces > Streptomyces sp. NPDC050856. The sequence continues at coordinate 136,163 of NZ_JBFAGV010000012.1, forward strand.
CCCCGGTCAAGAACCTGGTCGGCGAGGTGCGTGCGGGCGTGAGGGACCTCTTCTCCCTCCCCGAGGGGTACGAGGTGATCCTGGGCAACGGCGGCTCGACCGCCTTCTGGGACATCGCGACCCACGGGCTGATCGAGAACAAGTCCCAGCACCTGACCTTCGGTGAGTTCTCCTCCAAGTTCGCGAAGGCGTCGAAGCTGGCCCCGTGGCTGGCCGAGCCCACCGTGATCTCCTCCGAGCCGGGCACCCACCCGGAGCCGGAGGCCGAGGCGGGCGTCGACGTGTACGCCCTGACGCACAACGAGACCTCCACCGGCGTGGCCGCCCCCGTCCAGCGGGTCGCCGGCGCCGACGAGGGCGCGCTGGTGCTGGTCGACGCGACGTCCGGCGCGGGCGGCCTGCCGGTCGACATCACCCAGTCCGACGTCTACTACTTCGCGCCGCAGAAGTCGTTCGCCTCGGACGGCGGCCTGTGGATCGGCGTGTTCTCCCCGGCGGCGCTGGAGCGCGCCCGGCGGGTGCACGGCTCCGGCCGGCACGTCCCGGAGTTCTTCTCGCTGCCGACGGCGATCGACAACTCGCTGAAGAACCAGACGTACAACACCCCGGCCCTGGCGACCCTCTTCCTGCTCAACGAGCAGCTCAAGTGGCTCAACGGGCAGGGCGGCCTGGACTGGTCGGTGCGGCGCACCGCGACCTCCGCGCGCGCCCTGTACGGCTGGGCGGAGGAGTCCAAGTACGCGACGCCGTTCGTCACCGACCCGGCGAAGCGTTCGCAGGTCATCGGCACCATCGACTTCACGGACGAGATCGACGCGGCGGCGGTGGCCAAGGTGCTGCGCGCCAACGGCGTGGTGGACACCGAGCCGTACCGCAAGCTGGGCCGCAACCAGCTCCGGGTCGCGATGTTCCCGGCGGTCGACCCGGCGGACGTCGAGGCGCTGACGTCCTGTGTCGATTATGTGATCGAGAAGCTGTGAGCACGTCCGACGTGTGACGAGGGGCCCGGCCGCGCGGCCGGGCCCCTCGTGCGTCCGGCGGAGCGGACGCGGCGCTCCCGGCGGGGTACCGGGCGGCGCGCCGCCGGGCCCCTCACGCGTCGCGCGCGGCCGATAACCGCCCTATCCGGCCCCGGCGCGCGTCCCTACCATCCGTAGCACTCCGGCGAGCTCTCGCCGGCGTCCCGCGCTCCGCGCGACCAGCACCGGCACGCACCCGCTCTTTGACATGATCACGCCATCCAGCGGTTGGACCCCCCACGTCGACCGGCAACCGATCGGAGCACCATGTCCAAAACCTCCCTGCTCGCCGGCGGCGCCGCCGCGGCGGCCCTCGCCTCGACGCTCCTCGCGCCCCACACGGCGGCGGCGGGCATCGTCGCACCACCCGACAAGATCGTGATCGAGATCGCGACCGTCAACGGCTCGGGCTGCCCGCAGGGCACCGCGGCCGTCGCCGTCTCCCCGGACAACACGGCCTTCACCGTCACCTACAGCCACTACCTGGCGCAGGTGGGCCTGGGCGCCAAGCCGACCGACTTCCGCAAGAACTGCCAGCTCAACCTGATCGTGCACGTCCCGCAGGGCTTCACCTACGCGGTCGCCAGCGCCGACTACCGGGGCTACGCGCACCTGGAGTCCGGCGCCACGGCCACCCAGAAGGCCTCGTACTACTTCCAGGGCTCCCCCGACACGGCGGTCAGGACCCATCCCTTCCGGGGCCCCTACGACACCAACTGGCAGGCCACCGACGAGACCGACTGGGGCCAGCTCGTGTGGGCGCCGTGCGGGGTCAAGCGGAACTTCAACATCAACACCGAGCTGCGGGTGAACGCGGGCACCTCCGACCCGGCGAAGACCAACAGCTTCATCGCGATGGACTCCACGGACGGGGACATCAAGACGATCTACCGCCTGGCCTGGAAGGAGTGCCCGGCGTAGTCCCGGCCGCGCGCCCGGGGGCCCGGTCCGGCCGGGCCCCCGGGCGGGCCGGTGACCGGGGCGGGCCCGCACCCCCTTCGCGGGCCCGCCCCCGGCTCACCGGCTCAGCCGCTGGAAGCGCCGCACCGCCAGCGGCAGGAACACCGCCGTGATGGCCAGCGGCCACACCAGCGCCATCAGCGGCGCGTGCTCCTGGATCCAGCTCCCGTCGCTGCCCACCGGGTTGCCGAACAGCTCGCGCGTCGCGGCCGCGGTCGAGGAGATCGGGTTCCAGGCGGCGACCGCGCCCAGCCAGCCGGGCATCGTGCCGGGCGGCACGAAGACGCTGGAGATCATGGTGAGCGGGAAGGCGATGACGAACAGCCCGCCGGCCGCCTCCGGGTTGGGCACCAGCAGGCCCAGCCAGACGCCCACCCAGATCAGGCAGTAGCGCAGGAGCAGCAGCAGCGCGAAGGCGCCGGCCGTCCCCAGCAGACCGCCTGCGGAGCGCCAGCCCATGACGAACGCGGTCCCCACCAGGATGGTCAACTCGGCGCACGCCACGATCAGGTCGGTGACGGCACGCCCGCTGACCACCGCGGACGGGGCCATCGGCATGGAGCGGAACCGGTCGATGACGCCCTTGTTGGAGTCGGTGACCACGGCCGTCGCGGTGTTGATGAAGCCGAAGGCCATGGTCATCACGAACATGCCCGGCATCAGGAAGTCCCGGTACCCGTCCGCCCCGCCGCCGCCCGGGGGCCGCATCGCGCCGCTGAAGACGTACCCGTACAGCAGGACCGACAGGATCGGGAAGCCGAGCTGCCAGGCGATGTAGACGGGCTTGCGCTGATAGTGGGTCAACTGGCGGCGCACGACGTTCCAGCAGTCGGCCACCGCCCAGAACAGCCGCCCTCGTCCGGTGACCGGTTGCACGCTGCTCATGCCGCCACCTCCTCGCCCGTGACGTTCCCGGTCAGGCGCAGGAACACGTCGTCCAGGCTCGGCCTGCGCAGTCCGATGTCCTCGACCTGCACGCCTTTGTCCTGGAGCGACCTGGCGACCTCGGTGAGCGCCGCCACCCGGTCGGCGACCGGTGCGTGGACCCGGCGTTCGGCCTCGTCGACGCGCGGCTCGCCCTGGCAGACCCGGGCGACCACCTCGGCCACCCGGGGCAGGTCGCCCGGCTCGGCGGCCACCACCTCGATGCGGTCGCCGCCGACGCGGTTCTTCAGCGCCTCGGGCGTGTCGTCGGCGATGGCGTGGCCCCGGTCGATGACGGTGACCCGCGAGGCCAGCCTGTCGGCCTCCTCCAGGTACTGCGTGGTCAGCAGGACGGTGGTACCGCCGGCGACCAGGGTCCGGACCGCCTCCCACACCTCGCCGCGCCCGCGCGGGTCCAGCCCGGTCGTCGGCTCGTCCAGGAAGAGCACCCGGGGCGCGAGGATCATCGACGCGGCGAGGTCCAGGCGTCTGCGCATACCGCCGCTGTAGCCCTCGACGCTCTCCTCGGCGGCCCCGGTCAGGTCGAACCGCTCCAGCAGCTCGGCGGCGCGGCGCTTGGCCTGCCGCCCGCCGAGGTGGAACAGCCGCCCGAACATCTCCAGGTTCTGCCGGCCGCTGAGGACCTCGTCCACGGCGGCGTACTGGCCGGTGAGGCCGATGAGGGCGCGCACCCGCCGGGGATCACGGGCCACGTCGACCCCGGCCACCTCGGCGCGCCCGCCGTCGAACCTCCGGAGCGTGGCCAGCACCCGCACGGCGGTGGTCTTGCCCGCGCCGTTGGGGCCCAGCAGCCCGTGGACGGTGCCGGAGCGCACCGCCAGGTCGAACCCGTCCAGGGCGAGCTTGTCCCCGTACCTCTTCCGCAGGCCCTCGGCCCGTACCGCATACGACTCCATGCCGCCCTCCCCTGTGGACCAACCAAAACCGAGTACACCGTACCCGATAGCGCGTACGGCGTACTCAGTTTTTTTTCCGGGGGCTACGCTGACCCGCATGAGCAGGGAGAACGACGCGACGACGAGCGGCAGCGGCGACATCGCGCGCAGCCTGGAACTCCTCTGGGGCACCGGGGAGCCGGCCACCAGGGGTCCCAAGCGGGGCCTGACCCTGGAGCGGATCGTCACCGCCGCCGTCGAGGTCGCCGACGCGGAGGGCCTGGGCGCCGTCTCGATGCGCCGCCTCTCCACCGAACTGGGCGTCGGCACCATGTCGTTGTACCGGTACGTGCCCGGCAAGGCCGAGCTGCTCGACCTGATGCTCGACCGCGTCCAGGGCACCCCGCTCGACGGGGACGCGCCGCCCCCCGGCGACGACTGGCGCGCCGCCGTCGGCACGCTGGCCCGCACCCAGCTCGGCCTCTACCGCCGCCACCCCTGGCTGCTCAAGGTCAACAGCGCCCGCTCCGTCCTGGGCCCCAGCGCGGTACGCGGCCTGGAGGTGTCCCTGGCGGGGCTGCGGGGCATGGAGCTGAGCGACCCGGAGACCATCTCGGTGATCATCGCGGTGCAGAGCTTCGTGGCCGGTATCGCGCGCATGGAGGCGCAGGCGGCCGAGGCGGCGAAGGAGACCGGGTTGAGCGACGAGGAGTTCTGGGGCAGCCAGGAGCCGTTCCTGGTACGGGCCATGGAGAGCGGCGAGTTCCCGATGATGGCGGCCCTCTCCGACGACGCCTTCTCGTCCGCCTTCGACCACTTCGAGTTCGGCCTGCGCGCCCTGCTGCGCGGCTTCGAGGCGCTGGTCGCCGAGCGCGGGGAGAGCTGACGCCGCCCCGCCTCCGGGGCCGGTGCCTCAGGACCGGCGCCGCAGCTTCCTGCCGCCCATCGCCACGACGGCCACGCCCGCCAGCAGGAGGACGGTCCAGGTGTGGTCCCGGCCCTCGCCACCGCCGGGAGCGGGGGCGGCGTCGGGCGCGCCGCTGCCCCGGCCGGCGGGCGGCCTGTCCTCCTGCCCGGCCACCGGGACCCGGACGACCTCGCTGCGCCCGCCCTCGGTGCCGAACATGAGCGCCGAGCCGTCCGTCGTGTACGTCACCGACTCGGACTGGCCCTGGATCGGCGCCCGTACCGCCGTGTCGGCGCCGAGCCGGCCGTCCCGCCAGGCGTAGGCCCGCGCGCTGAAGTAGCCGCGCAGCAGCAGTTGGCTGCCGTCCGGCGAGAACGCCCCGTCCGTCACCCACGGCACCTCGCCGACGCGCCGGAAGACGTTGGTGCCGCCCGTGGTGAGCCGGGCGGGCCCCTCGTAGAGCCCGCCACCCTCCTCGTTCTTGCTGGCGATGTACACCCGGCCAGTCCTGGGGTGCACCATCATCGCCTCGGCGTTGCGCGGCCCGTCGGCGTACCGGACGGTGTACTGCGTGGCGTCCACCGTCCGGTCGCCCAGCCGCTCCGGCTCGCGGAACCGGTAGATCCACACGTTCGGCCAGGAGCCGTTGAGGTTGTCGCCGATGTCGCCGACGTACACATGGCCGTCGCCGCCGACGGAGACGGCCTCCATGTCACGCGGCTTGCCGACGCCGCGCATGGTGACCGTCGCCACCGTCCGGCCGGTGCGGGAGTCCACCGCGTAGACGTACGGCCCGTCCTGGTCGTTGTGCGTCCAGTAGACGCCGGGGTGCGCGCGGCTGGCGGCCAGACCGCTGGATTCGGTGATCCGGGGGTCCTCGATGGTGAACCCCCCGTCCTCGTCGGCCGCGCCCGCCGGGGCAGCGGCCAGCAACACCGCGGCCAGGGCCGCCACCGGAGTCGTACGCAACGAACGCATCCCCCCAGTGTCCACGGTCACATCGCGCGGCGCGGCCCCGGTCGGGGATGATGGCCCCCATGCGTTTCATGTTCGTCGGCGATTCCCAGACCATCGGACGCGCCGGCGACTACACCTGGCGCTTCCGGATGTGGCAGCACCTCAGCGCCACCTACGGCGGCCCGTACCGGATCGTCGGCCCGCGCACCGAGCTGTACGACACGGTGGCCGGGGCCCCCGTCTCCCACGACTACGCCGATCCGGCCTTCCCGGAGAAGGCGCGCAAGCACCTGGCCGGCTGGGGCGAGGGCTGGCTGCACATGGCCCCGCTGATCCGCGAGACGGTGGCCGCCACCAAGGCGGACGTCCTGCTGGTCGCGCTCGGCCTGATCGACCTCGGCTTCTACACCGGCAGTGACCAGACCGCCGCCAACGCCCGGGCGTTCATCGCCGGGGCGCGCGCCGCCAATCCGCGCGTCCGGACGGTCGTCCTGCCGGTGATACCGAACGTACGGGCCCTCGACGACCCGCCCTTCGCCGCCGAGTGCGCCCGTTTCAACGAGCTGCTGGCCAAGGCCGTCGCCGACCTCGACGAGCCGGGCTCGCCGCTGCTGCTGGCGTCGGCGCCGGACTCCTACGACCTGTACACCGACACCTACGACGGCACCCATCCGGGCCCGTCGGGCGAGCACAAGCTGGCCGCGGCCTTCGCGACGGCGATGCACCAGGCGTGGGACATCGGCGGCCCCTACACCGCCCGGCACTGACCGTCCGGCACCGGCCGCGGGGCGGGACGCCGGCTCACTCCTCCTCCGTCCTGACCCTGGGCAGCAGCAGCACCCCCCAGGTGATCATCACCGTGCCGACGCCCTCCGGGACCAGCCACCAGCCGGCCCGCAGCCGGTCGCCGTACACCGCGATCCCGAGCGCCACGCTGACCAGCGCCTCCCCCAGGGTCAGGGCCGGCTGCGAGGCGACCAGCGGGCCGGACTCCATGGCGTTGGCCAGCAGGAAGAGCGCGCACGCCCCGGCCGCGACGAACCCGTACGTCTGCCAGCAAGCCAGGAAGGCGCCCAGGCCGTCCCGTTCGAAGGTGTCGACGGCGAACTTCATCAAGGTGGCGGTCAGTCCGTAGCCGATCGCGGAGGCCGAACCGAACAGGGCGGCGCGCGCCTTGCCCCGGGGCCGGGCCAGCGCCGCCAGCACACCGGCCGTCATGGCACCGCCGGTGGCCAGCAGCGTCCAGACCCACACGGCCGCCGGGACACGGGCGTGCCCCTCGTCCGGCGCGGCGGCGGCCAGGGCCAGGCCCAGCCCGGCGGCGATCAGGAGGGCCGCCACCCAGCCGGTCGTGGGCAGCCGGCGCCGGGAGATCGCGGCGGCGATCAGGAGGGTGAAGGGCAGCTCGGTCACCAGGATGGGCTGCACCAGCGACAGCGTCCCCAGCGCCAGCGCCACCGCCTGGCACACCGCGGCCACGACGATGACGGCGATACCGCCCAGCCAGGCCCAACTGCGCAGCAGGTGGGGGACCAGCCGGACGCTGAAGGCGTCACCCGGCGGCACGCGGCGCGCGGCGATCCGCTGGAGCACCGTGCCGGTGGCGTTGCCCACGGCCGTCAGCACCGCGAACAGCACGGCGAGGAGGACCGACCCTAGGGGCGCCACGCGCCGACCTCTTCCGGCGCGGGCCCCGGCCGCCGTTCCCGCGCCGGTGGTACGAGCACCGAGCGGGCGAGCAGCACCAGCCACACCCCCACCACCAGCAGGTGCGCCCGCTGCGGGACACCGTGCCAGCCGGGGTGCCCGATCAGCGGCCCGACCGTGCTGACCGACGACACCAGCGCGCACCCGAGCACGACCGGGCCCCAGCGGCCCGCGCCCGGTGCGCGGACGAGCAGCACCATGGCGGAGAAGAGGAAGAAGTGCACCAGGGCGCTGGTGACCGTGTGCGACACGTGCACGGCCTCGCAGGCCGGTTCCACCGAGGGGGCACAGCGCATCGGCAGCAGCACGTCGCCCAGGGACGCCCCCGCGAACCCCGCCAGCGCCCACCACCCGGCACGCGCCACGGCACCGGTCGCGCGGCCCCGCACCAGCAGGGCCACCGTCCCCAGGAGGAGCGCGCACGCGGCCTCCGTGCCCCCGAACACCGCCCGGTAGGGCTGGTCGGCCGCGTACAGCTCGCTCACGTAGGAGTGCCGGGGATCGAGCCCGGTGGGCAGGACCAGCTCCAGCAGCCAGCAGTTGTACAGCACCGCGGCCCCACCGAGCCCCGCCGCCGCCGTCCGTCCCGGCGCCCGGGACCGCCCGCGCGCCGGCCGGCCACGCGGCCGGAGGTCGCCGCCGTCACGGGCGCGGGGCACGGGCCTTGTCATCCCCGCTGGTCTAACGCCCCCCGGGCACCCCGTCCAGTAACCGGCCCGCCCCATCGGCCACATGGCGGAGGGGACCGCACACCGCGCGCCGGAGTGCGCCGCCCCGGCCGTTCCCGGCGCCCCGCGCCGGCCGCCGGGCTCCCGGCTCAGCCGCCCGAACCGCTCCCCAGCCGCTCCGCCAGCTCCTCGGTGTCGGCGACGAACCAGGTCTGCCGTCCCCGGTCGCACTCGCGGACGAAGTCCCGCAGCGCCGGACTGGCCGCCGTGTGGCGGGAGACGTCGCCGAGGACGACGAGCCCCAGCCGGTAGTTGGCGAACTTCTGGACGATCTCGCCCGCGACACGGGTGCGCAGCTCGAAGAACGACGCGTCGAACCGCTCGACGGGGACGACGACCCACTGGGCCCCCTGGTACCCGGCGTCGCCTATGAGGTCCAGGGCCTGGCGTTCCCCGGCGATGGGCTCGCCATCGGCCGGGCACATCAGGACGGGGACGCCGTGGATCGTCTGGAGCGTGGTCATGACGACCGAGGCTAGCCGCGGAACGGCGTCCCGGTCGACGTGGTTTCCGCTAGTGGGCGATGCCGTCGATCAGGTCCCTGGCGCCCTGGCGCAGGAGGGCGACGGCCACCGAGGTGCCGAGGGTCGCCGGGTCGAGGCGGCCCGCCCACTCATGGGCGTTGAGGACCGTCTTGCCGTCCGGGGTGAACACGCTCGCCCGCAGCGAGAGCTCCCCGCCTCGCTCGCACTTCGCGTACCCGGCGATCGGGCTGTTGCAGTGCCCTTGCAGGACGTGCAGGAACATCCGCTCGGCGGTGGCCTCGCGGTGGGTGTCCGGGTGGCCCAGAGCGCTCACCGTGTCGATGACGGCGGTGTCGTCCTCGCGGCACTGGAGGGCCAGGATGCCCGCGCCGATCGGCGGCATCATCACCTCGGGCGACAGGATCTCGCTGATCACGTCGGTGCGGCCGATGCGTTCCAGCCCGGAGACGGCCAGCAGCAGCGCGTCCGCCTCCCCGGCCGCCAGCTTCTCCAGCCGCCGGTTGGCGTTCCCCCGGAAGGGCACGCACTCCAGGTGCGGGTGGGACGCGGCGAGCTGGGCGACGCGGCGCACCGACGACGTGCCGATCCTGGTCCCGGACGGCAGCTCGTCCAGGGTGAGACCGCCGGGGTGCACGAGGGCGTCCCGGACGTCGTCCCGCTCCAGGAAGGCGGCGAACGTCGTACCGGCGGGCAGCGGCCGGTCGGCGGGCACGTCCTTGACGCAGTGCACCGCGAGGTCCGCCTCACCGGCGAGGAGCGCGGCGTCGACCTCCTTGGTGAACGCTCCCTTGCCCTCCACCTGCGCCAGGTCGCCCATCCACTTGTCGCCGGTGGTCTTCACCGGCACCACTTCGGTACGGATCTCCGGGCGCAGCGCCCCCAGCTCGGCGCGGACGCGCTCCACCTGGGCCAGGGCCATGGGCGAGTCGCGGGAGACGATGCGGATCAGCTCAGGAGCGGACATGCCGTCCACGATAGACCCGCGGGTGTGCCCAAAACCGCGCCCCCGGCCGCGTCACACGGGCCCGACGCCCTCCTGGAGCAGTTGCCGCCAGGAGACGGGACGCCGGGGCGGCGGGCCACCCGACGCACGGGCGGCGGCCCGGCGGCGGCAGGGGGCGCAGAGGGTTTCGTCGCCGACCGGGCGGAAGACGTGGTCGTCACCAGGACCGGCGCAGGCGATGAGTCCCGCGCGGGTCGGCGGCCCGGCGGGAACGGGCAGTTTCTCGGTCAGCCGGTGCCGCAGGAAGCCCACCGCCGAGCGCACGCCGCCCGGCGGCAACCCCGAGGTGAGGGCTTGGCGCAGGTCGGCCGCCGGGACCCCGCGCCGCAGCCACTCGGCCGCCGCGTCGGCCAGGCCGCGTGCCTCCCGGACGCCGAGCAGCAGGTCCCGGTGGGTGTGCCGCAGCGACAGCAACAACCGTTCCGCCTCGGCGACTTCCGGCCCCCCGGCGGCCCCAGGGGCCTCGGGGACCGCCGAGGGCTCGGTGGCCCCGGGGATCCCGGGCACCGCCGGGGCTTCGGGTGGGGCTTCGGGTGGCGGGTGGGGGATGTTCTTCTCCCCGTTCTTGTCTTCCGGAGGAGAGCCACCGACCACCCGGGGCCCCGGTGGACCGACCGTCGGTTCCGGGGGACTCGGTGGCGGTACCCCGTCGCGGACCCGGTCGGCCTCCTCCCGCGTGAGGCTGACGTTGGCCATCAACTGGTCCGTCGTCCAGCGGCCCCGGCCGTTCTGCCACCGCCACTCGAAGAAGAACCCGCACGCCACCAGCGCTTCCTTGGCCCGGTGGTACGCCCGGGGCTTCATGCCCATCTTCGTCGCGTGCTCGTTGAGCGGCCTGGCGGCCTCGCCCTCGGGAAGCCCCTGGACGTACAGGATGAGCACCTTCGCGTCACTGTTCAGACGCGGGTGGCGCACGATGTCGTGCGAGGCCTTCGTGTAGCGCCGAACGGGCGCGATAGCATGCCGAAGCATCGTGGGTGGACCTGGCTTTCCACTGGCGGTGAAGGTCCTCGGACGGTGTTGGCGCACCCCCGGGGACCGCCCCGTTTACACGGAGCGTATTGACTCGGTCACACTAGCGTACGTACCACGATTTCGTGCAACAAGTCCGGTTCCACGAAGGGCACTTCGCCCGTCGGGCGCGACCGCCAGTCCAGCGGCCAGGTCAGCCCGCGCAGCGCGGGCACCCCCACGAACGCCTCACTCCGGTGATTGCGGCTCAGCGCCCGCGCCCCGGCCGGCCAGGCGTAGCCGGACGCGGTCCGCGGCGGCAGCAGGAAGTACACGTTCTGCGCGCCCGCCAGCTCCCGGACGATCGGCCCGGCGGCGAAGTCGGTGAACTCCATGAGCTCGTACGCCACTTCCTCGCCGCGCAGCCCTCCGATCCGCACGGCGTCGAAGTGGATGCCCGCGTGCCGCAGGGCATGTCCGGAGGCAGGCACCCAAGTGGGCACCGTGTCAAGTGAATTGCGCTGATCCATGCGGACAGCTTCCCGGCCGATGTCTACTGTGACCAGCGCCACACACGTTCTGTGACGGGCTGTGCACGTGCGGAGGTCGGATGTGAACATCGGAAACAACGGGAGCCCGGGTGCCGCCAAGGCATTCGGGAGGCTGCTGCGCTTCCACCGGGAGCGCGCGAAGGTCTCGCAGGAGACGCTGGGTCACCACACCGGCTACTCCAAGTCCCAGGTGGCCATGATCGAACGCGGCGAACGCCGCCCGAGGGGCAACTTCGTGGACGTGGCGGACGAGCTGCTGGGTGCACAAGGTGCACTGGTGGAGGTGGCGGAGGAGCTGAAGGCGAGTGGTGTCGCCGCCTGGTTCGAGGACTACCTGGAGGAGGAGGCGAGGGCGGCGGGTGTCCATTGGTACGAGACCCACCTGATTCCTGGGCTGCTCCAGACGGAGGCGTACGCTCGCGCCGTGTTCAGCTGCGCGTGTCCGTCTCTAGATGACGAGGAGATCGAAGCGGGCGTAGCTGCCCGGATGGCTCGGCAGGCACTCTTCCACCGCAAGCCCGCGCCGCTGGTCAGCTTCGTACTGGAGAAGGCCGCGCTGGCGAAACCGCTCGGCAGTCCGGGGACCTTGAAGGAGAATCTCCACCACGTCCTCCACATCGGGCGGCTGCGCAATGTAGAGATCCAGGTGATGCCAGAGGACCGGCACACCCATGCCGGCCTCAACGGACCCTTCATCTTGCTGGAGACAGCGAAGCGCGAAAGTCAACTCGTCTACGTCGAGGGGCAGGGCGGACGCTACTTTCTCAGTGAGCAGCCCGATGTTGGGGACGTGTTCGCACGGTATGGCATTCTGCGGGCGCAGGCCCTCAATCCCGAAGACTCCGCCGAACTCATCGAACAGGTGGCACGCGAGCTATGAGCACCAACCTCAACTGGTTCAAGTCCAGCTACAGCGGCGGCCAGGGCGGCGACTGCGTCGAGGTCGCCTACACCTGGACCAAGTCCTCCTACAGCGGCGACCAAGGTGGGGCCTGCGTCGAGGTGGCCACCTGCCCCCACACCGTCCATGTCCGTGACTCCAAGGACATCACCATCCCGGCCCTGGCCGTCTCCCCCACCGCCTGGGCCGAGTTCGTCGCCACCCTTCCGTAGCGGACCCCGCCCCCGTCTGGGCGCTCAGGACTGAGCGTCCAGGCGGTCCACCGCGTCCTTGGCCTCCTTGAGGTCGGCGCCGGTCAGCGTGCGGTACTGCTTGATCGCCTCGATCTTCTTGCCCTGCCGCACCAGCTCGGCCACCTGCGCCAGCGCCGGGTCGGTGTCCTGGATGCCCAGGTGGTCGAGTATGAGATCGATCTTGTGCTCAAGGCGGGCGATCCTGCGATTCGTGCCCTTGAGCCTCGTCTCGACGCCGGAGAGCACCAGACCGGCGGCGACCAGAACGACTACGAGTGTCCACATGGGCTCGATCGTAGGTGCGCCCCCGTGAGCCCACGGCACCGGGAAGGCCGGGTGCCACGGGGACGGACCGGCGCGGCCAGCGAGGCGCTCTTGCCCGGAGCGCGCTCGAAGGCGTTGGCTGTACATCCATGAAATACACGCAGCTCGGACGCACCGGACTCAAGGTCAGCCGTATCGTCCTCGGCACCATGAACTTCGGGCCGCAGACCGACGAGGCCGGCAGTCACGCCATCATGAACGCCGCGCTCGGCGCGGGGATCAACTTCTTCGACACCGCCAACGTGTACGGATGGGGTGAGAACAAAGGGCGGACGGAGGAGATCATCGGCTCCTGGTTCGCCAGAGGCAGCACCCGCCGTGACAAGGTCGTCCTGGCCACCAAGGTGTACGCGAACATGGGCTGCGACGGGGACGCCTGGCCCAATCACGACCGGCTGTCCGCGCTGAACATCCGGCGGGCCGTCGAAGGCAGCCTCAAGCGGCTGGGCACCGACTACATCGACCTCTACCAGTTCCACCACATCGACCGCCGCACGCCCTTCGAGGAGATCTGGCAGGCGATCGACGTCCTCATCCAGCAGGGCAAGATCCTTTACGCCGGGTCGTCCAACTTCCCCGGATACAAGATCGCCCAGGCCAACGAGGCCGCCGCCCGGCGCGGCATGGTCGGGCTGGTCAGTGAGCAGTGCCTGTACAACCTGGCCGAACGCCGCGCCGAGATGGAGGTGATCCCGGCCGCCCGGGACTACGGCCTCGGGATCATCCCCTGGTCGCCGCTGCACGGCGGACTGCTCGGCGGGGTGCTGAAGAAGGAGGCCAGGGGCACCCGGCGCACCACGGGCCGGTCGGCGGACGCGCTGGCCAGCACGGCCGTGCGGGCACAGGTCCAGGCGTACGAGGACCTGCTCGACAAGCACGGCCTGAAGCCCGGCGAGGTGGCGCTGGCCTGGCTGCTCACCCGGCCCGGGGTGACGGGCCCTATCGTCGGGCCGCGCACCGCCGAGCAGCTCGAGTCCGCGCGGCGGGCGGTGGAGCTGGAGCTGGCGGACGAGGTGCTGACGGAGCTGGAGGGGATCTTCCCCGGTCCGGGGCCGTCCCCGGAGGCGTTCGCCTGGTGACGCGTACGCGCGTCAGACCACCGAGGCGACCGCGATGATCACGAACATCAGCACAAGCACACCGGCCATGATCCGGTTACGGGTTTTGGGGTCCACCCTTCGAGACTAACCCGGGCTCCGCCGCGCCCCGCCCCAGGGGCCAGCTGCCGACCGTCTCGTAGCGCGGCTGGTCCCCGGCGGCGCCGCTCGTCGGCAGGTTGCTGCGGACCAGGTGCAGCTCGGTCACCTGCCACCGGGTGCCGTCGAAGTCGCTCAGCTCCGCCACGTAGCCGCGCAGGTCGGTCTCGGAGCGGGCCCGGGCCAGGGTCAGGTGGGCCTGGTAGCGGCGGTGCTCGTCCATCGGGATGCCGCTGCGCCGGGCCGCCGCGTCCGCGCGCTCGGCGAGCAGCCGCAGTTCGTCCAGCCCGCCCGCCGCGCCCGCCCACAGCACCCGGCGGCCGAACCGGCCGCCGCCGTGGAGGCGCAGCGGGAAGGGCTCGGTGCGCTGCGCGGCCCGGGCCAGGCGCGTGCGCAGCTCCGGTAGCTGCCGCTCGTCCACCTCACCCATGAACGCGAGGGTGAGGTGCCAGCCGGCCCGGCCGGTCCAGCGCAGCGCGCCGGCGCCCGGCTCGTCCAGGGCCCGCAAGCGGTCGACGGCGGCGGCGAGTTCGTCGACCGCCACGGGCGGCAGCAGCACGGCAGCGAAGAGCCTCATGCCGGGAGTCTGGCACGGTGGCGGCGGGCCGCGGCCCTCACGCCGCGGTCGTCAGCCGCTCCCGTGGCTCGAACCGCACGTGCGGCTGGCCGCGGCGGAGGTCGAGCCGCAGCCGCAGCCCGCCCACCCGGGCGAGCACCAGGCCGATCACCACGGCGGCGGCCATGGAGACCGCGCCACCGGTGGCGAACCCGACACGGGCGCCGTAGGTGTCGGTGATCCAGCCCACCAGGGGCGCGCCCAGCGGCGTACCGCCGACGAAGACCATCATGTACAGGCTCATCACCCGGCCCCGCATCGTGGGGTCCGTCGCCATCTGGACCGACGAGTTGGCGGTGACGTTCACCGTCAGGCCCACCATGCCGATCGGGACCAGCAGCAGGGCGAAGAGCCAGAAGGCGGGCGAGAAGGCGGCGACGATCTCCAGCGCGCCGAAGAGCACGGCCGCGCCGACCAGCATCCGCAGCCGGGAGCTGCCGCGCCGGGCGGCCAGCAGGGCGCCGGCCAGCGAGCCGATCGCCATCAGGGTGTTGAGGAACCCGTACGTCCCCGCTCCGACGTGGTAGACCTCGTCGGCGAAGGCGGTCAGCCAGATCGGGAAGTTGAAGCCGAACGTGCCGACGAAGCCGACCAGCGCGATCGGCCAGATCAGCTCGGGCCGCCCGGCCACGTACCGCAGGCCCTCACGGAGCTGTCCCTTGCCGCGCGGGGCGCGCTCCACCTTGTGCAGCTCGCCGGTGCGCATCATGAGCAGGGCGGCCAGCGGGGCGAGGAAGGACAGCCCGTTGACCAGGAACGCCCAGCCGCTGCCGATGGACGCGATGAGCAGGCCGGCGACGGCGGGGCCGACCAGGCGCGCCGACTGGAAGTTGGCCGAGTTGAGGCTGACGGCGTTGCGCAGCTGGTGGGGGCCGACCATCTCGGAGACGAAGGACTGCCGGGCCGGGTTGTCGACCACGGTGACCATGCCGAGCAGGAACGCGATCAGGTACACGTGCCAGACCTGTACGTGCCCGGAGAGGGTGAGGACGGCCAGCGCCAGGCCGCACAGGCCCAGCGCGCCCTGGCTGATCAGCAGCAGGCGCCGCTTGGGGTAGCGGTCGGCGATGACACCGCCGTACAGGCCGAAGAGCAGCATCGGCAGGAACTGCAGCGCCGTGGTGATGCCGACGGCCGCCGCTGAGCCGGTGAGCCCGAGGACCAGCCAGTCCTGGGTGATCCGGGCCATCCAGGTGCCGGTGTTGGACACGATGGCGCCGGTGAAGAACAGGCGGTAGTTGCGGACCTTGAGCGAGGAGAAGGTCCCCTTGCCCGCCGAGGTCGCGGTGGTGCTGGTGTTGTCGTGGTTGTGTGCGGGGGCGGAGAATGCTCCGGATCCCGTACTCAAAAGGGGTCGCCTCCTTGGCAGTCGCGCGTTTCACCGATGTGTTTACAGATGGGCGAGCTTCTCCAGTACGGGGGCGGCCGCGCGGAGCCTCGCCCACTCGTCCTCGTCCAGACTCTCGGCGAGCGAGGCCAGCCAGGCGTTCCGCTTGCGGCGGGACTCCTCCAGCATGGCTTCGGCCGTCTCGGTCTGGCTGACCACCTTCTGCCGGCGGTCGTCGGGGTGCGGCTCCAGCCGGACCAGTCCCTTGGCTTCGAGCAGCGCCACGATCCGCGTCATCGACGGCGGCTGTACGTGCTCCTTGCGGGCCAGCTCACCGGGGGTGGCCGAGCCGCAGCGGGCGAGGGTGCCGAGCACCGACATCTCGGTCGGGCTCAGCGATTCGTCGACGCGCTGGTGCTTCAGGCGCCGGCCCAGCCGCATGACGGCCGAGCGGAGGGAGTTCACGGCGGCCGCGTCGTCACCGTGGGAAAGGTCAGGCATGGTGTTTAGCATAACTCATTACCCAAGCTAAATACCAGTGCGGAGCTCACCCCTCCTCCTCCTCGTGTCACCCGAACGAGTGAGAGATATCCGGAATGTGACGCACGAGGCAGGAGTCGGCGGTCACGCTGACCGGCATGGGATCGACCGTGCTCAGCCTGCGCGTGGACGGGGAGCTGCTCGACCGGATCCGGCGGCACGCCGCCAGAAGCGGCATGAGCGTCCAGGACTATGTGGTCCGGACGCTCATGCGTGACGACTTCGACGCCCGCTTCGAGGCGGCGGTCGACGAGACGGAGAGGTTCTACGGCCGTGGGTGACCGCCGCGACCCGACGGCCCGGGCCACCCCGGCGACCCGGGCGGCTCAGGTGAGGCCGAGGGCGGGCATCGCGTAGTAGAAGACGAACACCGCCGACACCACGTACATCGCGACGGGCACCTCCCGGCCGCGCCCGGCCGCCAGCCGCAGCACGCTGAAGGCGACGAAGCCGATGCCGATGCCGTTGGTGATCGAGTACGTGAAGGGCATCATCACCATGGCCAGGAACGCCGGCACCGCGATGGTGAAGTCGCTCCAGTCGATGTCCCGGACCGAACCGGCCAGGATCAGGAAGCCGACCGCGAGCAGCGCGGGGGTGGCCGCCTGGGACGGCACCATGGTGGCCAGCGGCGTCAGGAACAGCGCCACCGAGAACAGCGCGCCGGTGACGACGGAGGCGAGGCCGGTACGGGCGCCCTCGCCGACACCCGCCGTGGACTCCACGAAGCAGGTGGTGGCGGAGGACGAGGTGGCGCCGCCGGAGGCGACGGCGATGCCGTCGACGAAGAGGACCTTGTTGATACCGGGGAAGTTGCCCTGCTTGTCCATCAGCTTGGCCTCGTCGCCGACGCCCAGGATGGTGCCCATCGCGTCGAAGAAGCAGGACAGCAGCACGGTGAAGACGAACAGGCAGCCGGTCAGCGGCCCGACCTTCTCGAAGCCGCCGAACAGGCTCACATCCCCGACCAGGCCGAAGTCCGGGGTGGCCACCGGGTTGCCGGGCCACTTGGGGGTGGTCAGGCCCCAGGACGGGACCTTCGCCACCGCGTGGATCACCATCGCCACCACCGTCATGACGACGATGGAGATCAGGATGGCGCCGGGCGTCTTGCGGATGATCAGCGCGAGGGTGAGCAGCGTGCCCAGCACGAACACCAGCACCGGCCAGCCGGCGAGGTGACCGCCCGCGCCGAGCTGGAGCGGGACGGTGGTGTGGGCGGCGTCCGGGATGCGGGAGACGAAGCCCGAGTCGACCAGGCCGATCAGCATGATGAACAGGCCGATGCCGATCGCGATGCCCTTGCGCAGGCCGACCGGCACGGCGCTCATCACCCGCTCGCGCAGGCCCGTCGCCACCAGCAGCATCACCACCACACCGGCGAGGACCACCATGCCCATCGCGTCCGGCCAGGACATGCGCGGCGCGAGCTGGAGGGCGACGACGGTGTTGACGCCCAGACCGGCGGCCAGCGCGATCGGCACGTTGCCGATGACGCCCATCAGGAGGGTGGAGAGGGCGGCGGTGAGCACGGTGGCGGTCACGAGCTGACCGCTGTCGAGCTGGTTGCCGTACATGTCCTTGGCGCTGCCGAGGATGATCGGGTTGAGCACGATGATGTAGGCCATCGCGAAGAAGGTCGCGAATCCGCCGCGTACCTCCCGGGCGACCGTGGAACCGCGCTCCGAGATCTTGAAGAAGCGGTCCAGGCCGTTGGTCGGCTGCTGGGGCGGCGGCGGGGAGCCGGCGTCCACCGGCGCGGTGGCCGAGGAGGGCATGCGAAACCTCTGCTACGGGGGGTGGGTGACCCGGTCGCCCTTGTGGATTCACACGAACAAAACCGGTCAGACGTGGGCCGTTTCAGTATGAATACATAAGGGAAAGATCGCCATCTTCGCGCGTAGACCCTTGCGGCGCCTGGCATCCGGTGGTCCCGGAGGGCCTGCGGGGCGGCGCCCTAGACTGTCCGCATGGCGAAGTGGACCCCCAAGCACGAGGCACCGGAGCCCCTGGAGGGGCCCGTCGTCGCCACCATCACCGGCGGCACGATCATCTGGTTCGTCCTCTTCCTGGCCCAGGTCCCCTTCTACGGCTGGTTCGCCGACCGCGACCTCACCTGGTGGGTCTGGACCTGCCTGGCCGGCGCCGGGCTGGGGCTGATCGGCATCTGGTACGTCCGCAAGCGCGACGCGGCGATCAAGCGGGCGGCGCGCGGCGACCACGCCTGAGGCCGACCGCCGGCCCTCCAGGCAAGGCCCGGACCTCCCGGCAACCCCCGTACGACCACGGGACCATCCGCCTCGTACCAGCGGTGGATCTTTCGGCCGCCCGGGGGGTGAGCGGGGCGATCCGGTCGTACCGTCGGAGGCATGACGCAGCGGGCGAAGATCGACACCGGCGGGCCGGAGCCCGGCGGACACCTCATCGGCACCGGAACCGAGCCCGGCCCCGCGCACCCCGAGCCACCACCCGTGACCCACCGGCCAGGAGGGCTGACGGCCGCCGAGGTCGCCGAACGAGTGGCACGGGGCGAGGTCAACGACGTCCCCGTACGCAGTTCCCGCTCCACCGGCGACATCGTCCGAGGCAACGTCTTCACCCGCTTCAACGCCATCATCGGCGTGCTCTGGGTGATCATGCTGGTGGTCGCGCCGATCCAGGACAGCCTGTTCGGCTTCGTCATCATCGCCAACACCGGCATCGGCATCATCCAGGAACTGCGCGCCAAGAAGACCCTCGACGGGCTCGCCGTGATCGGCGAGGCCCGGCCCACCGTCCGGCGGGACGGCACCGCCACCGCCGTGCCCACCTCCGGGATCGTCCTCGGGGACTGCGTCGAGCTGGGCCCGGGCGACAAGGTGGTGGTCGACGGCGTGGTCGCCGAGGCCGACGGCCTGGAGATCGACGAGTCGCTGCTGACCGGCGAGGCCGACCCCGTGGTCAAGAAACCCGGGGACCAGGTCATGTCCGGCAGCTTCGTCGTCGCGGGCGGCGGCGCGTTCACCGCCACCAAGGTCGGCCGGGAGGCGTACGCCGCGCAGCTCGCCGAGGAGGCGTCCCGGTTCACCCTGGTCCACTCCGAGCTGCGCAGCGGCATCTCGACCATCCTCAAGTACGTGACGTGGATGATGGTGCCGACCGCCGTCGGGCTCATCATCAGCCAGCTCGTGGTCAAGGACACCGACGTCAAGAACTCCGTCGCCCGCACCGTCGGCGGCATCGTCCCGATGATCCCCGAAGGACTGGTCCTGCTGACCTCGGTGGCGTTCGCCATCGGTGTCATCCGGCTGGGCCGCCAGCAGTGCCTCGTCCAGGAACTGCCCGCCATCGAGGGCCTCGCCCGGGTGGACGTGGTGTGCCTGGACAAGACCGGCACCCTCACCGAGGGCGGCATGGACGTCACCGAGCTGCGCACCCTGGACGGCGCGGACGAGGCGTACGTCGCCAAGGTCCTCGGCGCGCTCGGCGAGTCCGACCCGCGCCCCAACGCCTCGCTCCAGGCGATCATCGACACCTACCCGGACAGCGACGACTGGCGTTGCACGGAGTCCCTGCCGTTCTCCTCCGCCCGCAAGTACAGCGGGGCGGCGTTCAGCGAGGGCGACGGGCAGAGCAGCACCTGGCTGCTCGGCGCGCCCGATGTGCTGCTGCCGGACGGCGATCCGGTCCTCGACGAGATCGAGGACCTCAACGAGCGGGGACTGCGGGTGCTGCTGCTGGCCCGCGTCACCGGTGAACTGGACGACCCCCGGGTCGCCGAGGGCGCCCGGCCCGCCGCCCTGGTGGTGCTGGAACAGCGGCTGCGGCCCGACGCCGCCGACACCCTCGCCTACTTCGCCGACCAGGACGTCGCCGCCAAGGTCATCTCCGGTGACAACGCGGTCTCGGTCGGCGCGGTCGCCGGCAAGCTGGGCCTGCCCGGCGCCGCGAACACCGTCGACGCCCGCCGCCTGCCCGAGGACCGGGACCGGATGGCCAAGGCCCTGGACCGGGGCGCGGTCTTCGGCCGGGTCACCCCGCAGCAGAAGCGGCACATGGTCGGCGCGCTCCAGACGAACGGGCACACGGTCGCCATGACGGGCGACGGCGTCAACGACGTACTGGCGCTCAAGGACGCCGACATCGGCGTCAGCATGGGCTCCGGCTCCGAGGCCACCAAGGCCGTCGCGCAGATCGTGCTGCTCAACAACAGCTTCGCCACGCTGCCCTCGGTCGTCGCCGAGGGCCGCCGGGTCATCGGCAACATCACCCGGGTGGCCACCCTGTTCCTGACGAAGACGGTCTACTCGGTGCTGCTGGCGATCCTGGTGGTGTGCAGCGGCGTCGAGTACCCCTTCCTGCCCCGCCACCTCACCCTGCTGTCCACCCTCACCATCGGCGCCCCGGCGTTCTTCCTGGCGCTGGCGCCCAACAAGGAGCGCGCCAAGCCGCACTTCGTGCGGCGGGTGATGCGGTACGCGGTGCCGGGCGGGATCATCGCGGCCGCCGCCACCTTCAGCACCTACCTGCTGGCCCGGACCCACTACAGCGGTCCCGACGCGCTGAGCGCCGAGACCAGCGCGGCGACGCTCACGCTGTTCCTGGTGTCGATGTGGGTGCTGGTGATCATCGCCCGCCCCTACACCTGGTGGCGGGTCGGCCTGGTCGCGGCGATGGGCCTGGGCTTCCTGCTGGTGCTCGTCGTGCCCTGGCTCCAGGACTTCTTCGCCCTGCGGCTGGTGGGCACGACGATGCCGTGGGCGGCGGTGGCCGTCGCGGCGGCGGGCGCGGGACTGCTGGAACTCACCTGGCGCGCGGTCGACCGCAGGTTCCCCGCGTAGCCGGTGGGCGGCGGGCGGTGCTGGCGGCGCGTGGCCGGTGGTGGTGCGTGGGCGGCGGTGGCGGTGCGCGGGCGGCGGTGCGCGGTCCTGGCGCACGGCCGCCGGGCGGGTGCGCCGGGGGCGGCCGTCCTACCGGAGGGCCGGGGCCCCGGCCGTGGCACGGGCGGGCTCGGTGGCGCGGGCGGATTCGGCCACCCCGTCCGCCTCGGCGGCGCGCAGGGACTCCACCTCGGCCACCACGCGCGCCGCCCGCTGCGGCGACATGTCCAGGCGGGCGAGCACCGCGGGGGTCGCGATACTGGGGTAGATGTGCTGGTAGACGGAGGTGACGCGGGCTTCGAGGTCCTCGCGCTCGGTCAGGGCCTGCGAGTACATCTGGGCCCCGGTCCAGCAGGCGCAGAACACCCAGGCCGTCTCGGCCGGGTTCACGTGCGGCAGGAGCTCGCCCTGGGCCTTGGCCGCCTCCAACAGCCGGGTGGTGAACTCGATCCAGCCCGGCACCGACCCGCCGCAGAAGACGTCCCGCATCTCGGGGCCCAGGGACAGCCGGGCACCCGCGCTGAGCATGGGCTCCCGCTTGATCCGGTACGCGAGCAGCAGACCGACGTCCACCATCTCCTGGAGCTTGCTGTCGCGGGGCGGCACGCCGCCCTCGGCGAGCTGCTCGTCCAGCACGCCCTGTGCCAGCGCCTGCTTGGAGGGGAAGTGGAAGTACAGCGCTCCCTTGGTGACGCCCGCCCGCTCCAGGATCTCCGCGATCGTCGCGGCCTCGTAGCCACGCTCGTCGAACACCGCCGCAGCCGCTTCCAGGATCGCGCGGCGCGTGCGGACCGCGCGCTCTTGCCGTGCCACGCTGCCTCCGCTTACTGAGGGCCGTCCAGGACGCCTCCGCCGGGTCGCTGGTGCCGTAAAACAAACCAACCAGAAGGTCCGATGTTAGCAGTCGGGAAATCGGCGAGTCCCGGGTTCGCCGGGCGGGCACGCCGATCCGGCGCCGGGAAAACCCCGGCCGGCCGGCGGGCGGCGGGGGGGCGTGCTCGCGGCGGGCGTCCGGGGCCGCGCCGTCAGGCGTCGCTGTCCGGCTCGCCGCCGGCGTTGCGGATGATGCGGCGCAGCACCGACAGCATGGTCGCGTACTCGGCGTCGTCGATGCCTTCCCTGAGCCGCGCGCGGATCACCGGGGCGTGCTCCTTGACCCGGGCGTGGGCTCGCCGGCCGGGCTCCGTGACCCACAGCCGCCCGCCGTCGTCCTGGGCCACCAGCCCGTCCCGCGCCAGCCCGGCGACCTCCGGCTCCAGGTCGTGGTCCCCCAGGTAGGGCCGCATGACGGCGGTCAGCTCCGCGGTGGTGAGGCCCTGCCCGTCGGGCGCGGGGTCGTCGGGGCAGAGGTGGCGCAGCACCCAGTACTGCGGCTGGGTCAGGCCGAGCGTGCGCAACTCGCCACGGATGAAGGCGATGACCGCCCGGTGCGCGACCTCTCCCAGCTCGGTCTCGGCGTGCGGCACGGTGCTGTCCCTCCGGTCGGCGGCGTCACGGTCCTCCGCGGGGCGCGGCCGGGGCCGGGACGCTCCGCGATGCTACTGTCCTACGCCATGATCACCGGCAGTGGCATGCTCGCGGACAAGTCGGCCCTGATCACCGGCGCCAGTACCGGAATCGGCGCCGCCGCCGCCCGGGTCTTCTGCCGGGAGGGCGCCGCCGTGACCCTGGTCGCCCGGCGGGAGCGGGAGCTCGCCGAGCTGACCGCCGACCTGGTGCGGGCGGGGCACCGGGCGCAGTACGTGGTCGCGGACGTCACCCGTCGCGAGGACGTGGACCGGGCGGTCGCGGCGGCCGTGGACGGGTTCGGGCGGCTCGACGCGGCGTTCAACAACGCGGGGCTCGGGGCACTGCCCGGCCCGACGCACCTGATGGACGACGCCGTCTACGACGCCGTCATGGACGTGAACGTGCGCGGGGTGTGGAACTGCCTGCGGGCCGAGCTGACGGCGATGCTCGCCGGTGGCGGCGGGTCGATCGTCAACAACAGCAGTACGGCCGGTCTGGTCGCCACGGCGGCCGGCTCCCCCTACATCGCCGCCAAGCACGCGGTGATCGGGCTGACGAAGGCGGCGGCCCACGAGTACGGCTCACGGGGCGTGCGGGTCAACGCCCTGGCCACCGGCGCGACCCGGAGCGACATGATCTCGGGCTGGCTGGCCGAGGACCACCCCGCACGGGAGGACGCGATGGCGGGCAAGGCGATGCTGGCGCGGATCGCGGACCCCACCGAGATCGCCGAGGCGGCGGCCTGGTTGTGCGGTGACCGCTCCTCCTATGTGACGGGTACGACGCTGGCGGTGGAGGGCGGCCGGCTCGCCCGCTGAGGCGCCGGGCCTTCGGACGGGGCGCGGCCGGGCGTGCGGACGAGTCGCGGCCGGGCGTGCGGACGGGTCGCGGACCGGCCTCCGGCGCGGGCCGGCCGGAGGCGCGGGTTCCGCGTCGTCCGGTCAGGCGGCGCAGGCCGGGAGGCCGCCGTGGAAGGCCACCATCTCGGAGAACATCTCCTCGATGTCGAGCGGGTGGCCCGGCCGCGCGCCCCTCGCCTCGGCGTAGGCGCGATGGAGGTTGGGGACGATGCGCTCACTGTCGATGAGCGAGGCGAACGGGCCCAGGTCCGCCTCGCGCGCCGTCTCCAGCGGGGTGAGCCCGGCGGCGATGCCCTCGGCGGCCAGCCGCTGGACATGGCGCAGGTAGGCCGCCGTGGAGTCGAGCAGCTCGGGGCCGCCGACCGGGCCGTGCCCCGGCACCACGGTCTCGGGCGCCAGGGCCCGCAGCCGGTCCACCACGTCGAGCGATCCGGAGACCGAGCCGGTGAGGCAGAACGGGGTGGCGCCGGACATCACGACGTCGCCGGTGAACAGCACCCGCTGGGCGGGCAGCCACACCACGGTGTCGTTCCTGGTGTGGGCGGTGCCCAGGTGCATCAGCTCGGCGCGGACACCACCGAGGTGGAGGGTGATCGGCTCGCGGAAGGTCAGGCTGGGCAGTTCCACCGCGACGTCGCCCCACCGCACGTCCGGCCACAGGCCCGTCAGGTGCAGCCCGGCCAGGTCCATCTCCGCCCGCGTCGCCTCGTGCGCGACGATCACCGCCCGGTCGCTGAAGAGGCGGTTGCCGAAGGTGTGGTCACCGTGCGGATGGGTGTTCACCACATAGCGCGGCGCGTGCGGTGTCACCGACCTGACGGCGTCCCGCAGCGCCCTGGCCCGCGCCTCGGTGGCGGCGGTGTCGATCAGGGCGGTCATGCCGCCGGCGGTGACGAGCCCCGCGTTGTTGAGGCACCAGCCGCCGTCGGGCTGGACGTACGCGTAGACGTCCGGGGCGACCTCGTGCAGACGCGCGGCGGACGGCGAACGGGGGGAAGGGTCGGACACTGCTCGCTCCTGGTCGGGGCACATCACGGGGTGGACGAGGCGAGGGCCGGGTTCCCCCCGAGCCGGGTGAAGAGGCGGTTGCAGTAGACCATCGGCTCCGCGACACCCGTGGCGACGGACTCGACCCGGCCCACCAGGATGCTGTGGTCACCGCCGTCCAGGACGCCGTGCGTGACGCAGGCGAGCCGGGCCGTGGCACCGGGCAGCCCCGGCAGCCCCGCCTCGCACGGCTCCATCGTGCCGCCGGCGAACTTGTCGTGGCCGGAGCGGGCGAAGGCGCCCGCGACGTCGGCCTGGTCCGCCGCCAGGACGTTCACCAGGAACCGGTCGGCGGCCGCGAAGGCGGCGTGGCACGAGGCCGTCCTGGCCAGGCAGACCAGCACCAGCGGAGGGTCCAGCGACAGCGAGGTGAACGAGCTGGCGGTGAAACCCCAGCGGCGTCCGCTCGTGTCCACGGTCGTCACGACCGTGACGGGGGTGGGCACGCGTGCCATCGTGCGGGCGAACTCGTCGGGGTCGACGGGGGGCAACGGTCTCCTCCTGGCTCTGGAGCGCGGTTCGGCGGCCGGGTCCCGGCGCCGCGGTGCACCACGGCCCGGGCGGGGCATGGGCCGCCGGGGCGGGCGCCGGTGCCGGCACCCGCCCCGGGGCGGTTCGTCAGGGCGCCGAGCGGACCACCATGGCGGCGTTGAAACCGCCCCGGCCCCGGGCCAGGACCAGCGCCGTGCGCAGCCTCGCCGGCCGGCGCGGGGCGGTGACCAGGTCGACCGGGCAGTCCTCGGCCGGGGTGCCGGTGCCCGTGGTGGGCGGGATGACCCCGTCGCGCAGGGCGAGGAAGGCCGCGGCGAGGTCGAGGGAGGCCCCGCCCGCCGAGAGCCGGCCCGTCATCGTCTTGGGGGCGGTCACCGGGACTCCGTACTCCCCGAAGAGCGAGGCGACGGCCCGGGCCTCCTCGCGGTCGGCCGCCCGGCGCCCGGCGGCGTCGGCGAAGACCACGTCCACCTCGTCCGGGGCCACCCCGGCCTGCCGCAGGGCCAGTTCGGCGGCGGCGCCCAGGCGCGGGGCGCCGCCCGAGCCGGGCGCCGGGTCGAACGTCGAGGCGTACCCGGCGACCGTTCCGTACGCCGTGGCGCCCCGCGCACGGGCGGCGTCCGCGTCCTCCAGGACGAGGAGCGCGCCGCCCTCCCCGGCGACATGGCCGGCGGCGTCGGGCGAGAAGGGCAGGAAGGCGCGCTCCGGGTCGTCGGCGGTGCTCAGCTCGCCCCCGGCCAGGTGCGCCACCCAGCCCCAGGGGCAGAGTGAGGAATCCACCCCGCCGGTGACCAGCAGCCGTACACCGCCGCGGAGCTGGCGGCGGGCCTGGGCGACCGCGTCCAGGCCGCCGGCCTGCTCGGTGACGAGCACCCCGCTGGGGCCGCGCAGCCCGTTCCTGATGGAGATCTGGCCGGAGTTGACCGCGTAGAACCAGGCGAAGGACTGGTACGCGCTCACATACTGGCCCCCCTTGCTCCACAGGGCCTCCAACTCGCGCTGGCCGAACTCGAAGCCGCCCGCCGAGCTCGCGGTGATGACGCCCGCCGCGTAGTCGGGCAGCTCGGCGGGGTCCACGCCCGCGTCGGCGAGGGCCTCCTCGGCGGCCACCAGGGCGAGCCGGGTCATGTGGTCCGTCTGGGGCAGCAGCCTGCTGGGGATGTGCTCGGCCGGGTCGAACCCCGGCACCTCCCCGGCGAGCCGGGCCGGGTACTGCCCGGGGTCGAAGCGGGTGACCGGGCGGATCCCGCTCTCCCCGCGCAGGACCGCGCCCCACCACGCCTCGGTGCCCAGGCCGTTGGGTGCCACCACGCCGATACCGGTGACGACGGGAGCCGCGGCGGAGGCGGGCGCGGCGGCGCCGGCGCGCCCCAGGGTCTCAGTGCTCATACGGCGTCTCCCAGGCGCGGGCGGGTCAGGACCATGGCGCTCTGGAAGCCGCCGAACCCGCTGCCGACGCTCAGGACGGTGTCGGTGCGCTGCTCGCGGGCGACCAGCGGGGTGTAGTCCAGGTCGCAGGCCGGGTCGGGGTTGTGGAGGTTGGCGGTGGGCGGCACCGTGTTGTGCTCGATGGCCAGGGCGCTGGCGGCCACCTCCAGGGAGCCGATGGCGCCGAGCGAGTGCCCGATCATCGACTTGATGGAGCTGACCGGGACCTCGTGGGCGCGCTGCCCGAGGCTGCGTTTGAACGCGGCCGTCTCATGGCGGTCGTTCTGCTTGGTGCCCGACCCGTGGGCGTTGATGTAGTCGACGGCGCCGGGGTCGAGCCGGGCCTCGTCCAGCGCGACCGTGATGGCCTCGGCCATCTCCCGGCCGTCGGGGCGGAGCCCGGTCATGTGGTAGGCGTTGCAGCGGCTGGCGAAGCCGGCGATCTCTGCGTAGACGTGGGCACCCCGGCGACGGGCGGCGGACAGCTCCTCCAGGACCAGCACGGCCGAGCCCTCCCCCAGGACGAACCCGTTGCGGGAGGCGTCGAAGGGCCGGGAGGCGGTCTCCGGCTCGTCGTTGCGCGGCGAAGTGGCCTTGATGGCGTCGAAACAGGCCACCGTGATCGGGGAGATGGGGGCCTCCGTGGCGCCCGCGATCATCACATCGGCGCTGCCCTCGCGGATCAGCTCGACGGCGTGGCCGATGGAGTCCAGGCCCGAGGTGCAGCCGGTGGACACCATGGCGACCGGGCCCTGGGCACCGGTGCGCCAGGCGACCTCCGCCGCCATGGAACTCGGCACGAAGTAGTCGAACAGGTGCGGTACGGCGAGGGCGTGGTCGACCTGCCAGGTGCTGCCGCCCCGGCTCACGGTGTTGTACTCGCTGTCCAGGCCCATGGTGCAGCCGACGGCGCTGCCCAGGGTGACACCGGTACGGGTGGGGTCCAGCCCGGCGCCGGTCAGCCCGCTGTCGCGCACCGCCTCCTCGGCGCTGACCAGCGCGAACTGCGCGGCCCTGTCGAGGCGGCCGGCCTCCTCGGGGGTGAAGCCGTGGCGCAGCGGGTCGAAGTCGGCCTCCGCGGCGATACGGGACCGGAAGGGGGTGGCGTCGAAGAGGCTGATGGCCCGGGTCGCGGTCCTCCCGGAGGTGAGCAGGGACCAGAACTCCTTGGTGCCCACTCCCCCGGGCGCGACCACGCCTATCCCGGTGATGACGACGCGTCGGCTCATGGGGTGTCCTTCACGGATGAGTCCTCCTGCTGTGCTGTCGGTCCGGCTCCCCGGCTCACGCGGCGGCTTCCGCCCGCCGGGCGTCCAGGGCCTTGCGGAGGGACGCGGCGACGGTGAGGACGTCGGCGTCGCTCAGCCCCGGGTGCAGGGGCAGGCACAGGGTGCGCTCGGAGGCCCAGTCCGAGCCGGGCAGCGCGGGGGCGTCCGTGCCGTACGCCGGGACCTTGTGCAGCGGTGCGTACCGGAACGTGGTGTAGACGCCGTCCGACAGCAGGTCACCGGCGACCCGGTCCCGCAGCCCCGGCTCCATCTGCACCCAGTAGAAGTAGTGGGTGGACTCGTGGCCGGCGGGGAGCGGCGGCGGGGTGAGCAGCCCGTCCAGGCCGGCGAGCTCCTGGTCGTAGCGGGCGACGATCTCCCGCCGGCGGGCCACCATCTCCGGCAGCCTGCGGAGCTGTACGGAGCCGATGGCCGCGGTCAGGTCGTTGCCGATGACCCGGCGGCCGGGCTCGGGCACGTCCAGCTCCCACCAGCGGGCGGAGACCTTGGCGTAGCCGAAGCCGCTGGGCTGGGCGAGGCCGTGGTAGGCCAGGCGGCGCACCCGGGCGGCCCGCTCGGCGTCCTTGACGTAGATCATGCCGCCGTCGCCGGTGACGAGGACCTTCATGGCGTCGAAGCTCCACATGGCGAGGTCGCCGAAGGTGCCGACGGCCCGGCCGTCGACCCGTGAGGCGACCGAGCAGGCCGCGTCCTCGACGAGCGCCACGCCCCGCTCGCGGCAGAGCTCGGCGATACGGACGATGTCGCCGGGGCAGCCGCCGTAGTGGAGGACGACGACCGCCCTGGTGCGGTCGGTCAGGGACCGTTCGACGTCCGCAGCCGTGGGGTTGAGGGTGCGCGGGTCGGCGTCGCAGAAGACCGGCCGGGCGCCGCTGGTCAGGACCGCGTTGGCCGCGGCCAGGAAGCTGAGCGAGGGCAGGACGACCTCGTCGCCGTCCTGGAGGCCCAGTGACTCCAGGGCCAGGAACAGCCCGGACGTGCCGGAGTTGAGGAAGACGACGTGCTCCGGACCCACACCCAGGTGCGCGGCGAACGCCGCCTCGAACTCCTTGGTGCGCGGGCCGTGTCCGAGCCAGTTGTCCTCGAACACCTGGGCAACCGCGTCCAGTTCCTCAGCACCCACCTGGGGCTGAAAGAGATTGATCATAGCCGCCTCTCACGTCCGGATGTCACCGCCGAGCTTGCGAACGCCTGCTCGACCCTCGATCGAGGCCCGGTTGTGCCGCCGCGCCCGCCCGGCCCGGGCCGGGCGGGCCGAGCACGCCCCAAGGGGCCTTCGAGCGCCGCTCCAGGGGCGGGCCGGATCCTCCGCCTGCGCCACCATGTCGAGCTGCCGAGGAGATGCCATGCCGGAACAGGACAAGCGGGTCGCGGTCGTCACGGGCGCGACCAGTGGAATCGGACTGGAGGTGGCCCGGGTGCTGGCCGCCTCCGGCCACCGCGTCTTCATCGGCGCCCGCGACGCCGGCAACGTCGCCTCGACCGTGAAACTGCTCCAGGACGAGGGCCTGGAGGTGGACGGCACCACCCTGGACGTGCGGTCCGGGCAGAGCGTCCGCGACTGGGTGAGCACCGCGGTGGACCGCTTCGGCACGGTCGACGTGGTGGTCAACAACGCCGGCCGGTCCGGCGGCGGGGTCACCGCCGACATCGACGACGAGCTGTGGGACGACGTCATCGACACCAACCTCAACAGCGTCTTCCGCGTCACCCGCGAGGTGCTGAACACCGGTGGCATGCGCCGCAAGAGCCGCGGGCGGATCATCAACATCGCCTCCACCGCCGGCAAGCAGGGCGTGGTCCTGGGCGCCCCGTACTCGGCCTCCAAGCACGGCGTGGTCGGCTTCACCAAGGCGCTGGGCAACGAGCTGGCACCGACCGGGATCACCGTCAACGCCGTCTGCCCCGGCTATGTCGAGACCCCGATGGCGCAGCGCGTGCGCCAGGGCTACGCGACCGCCTACGGGACCACCGAGGACGCCATCCTGGAGAAGTTCCAGGCCAAGATCCCGCTGGGCCGGTACTCGACCCCCGAGGAGGTCGCCGGGCTGGTCGGCTACCTGGCCTCCGACACCGCCGCCTCCATCACCTCCCAGGCGCTCAACGTCTGCGGCGGCCTCGGCAACTTCTGACGGGCCGCGCCCGGCCGGCCCGCCCGCCGGCCCGCGGACCGCGTGGACTGCGCCGGGCCCGCCGGTCCGCGGGTCCGCCCGGCCGGCCCGGCCCATCGAACCGACCCGAATCCGAGGAGTACGAGCATGTCGCAGCCCGGACCGCGCGAGGTGGAGCACGAGATCACGATCTCGGCCCCGGCCGACGCGGTGTACCGCCTGATCGCGGAGGTGCGCAACTGGCCGCGGATCTTCCCGCCCACCATCCACGTCGACCAGGTCGCCGTGGGCACGGGTGAGGAGCGCATCCGCATCTGGGCCACCGCCAACGGCGAGGCCAAGAACTGGACGTCCCGCCGGACCCTGGACCCCGCCGAGCTGACGATCACCTTCCGCCAGGAGGTTCCCGCGCACCCGGTCGCCGCCATGGGCGGCACCTGGATCATCGAACCGCTCGGCGACGGCCTGTCACGGGTGCGGCTGCTGCACGACTACCGGGCCGTCGACGACGACCCGGCGCACCTCGCCTGGATCGACGAGGCCGTCGACCGCAACTCCCGTTCCGAACTGGCCGCGCTGAAGACCAACGTGGAGCTCGCGCACGCCAGCGAGGACCTGACGTTCTCCTTCGAGGACAGCGTGCGCGTCGACGGCTCCGCCAAGGACGTCTTCGACTTCGTCAACGAGGCCGACCGCTGGCCCGAACGCCTGCCGCACGTGGCCACCGTCCGGCTGACCGAGGACACCCCGGGCCTCCAGGAACTGGAGATGGACACCCGCGCCAAGGACGGCTCGACGCACACCACCAAGTCCTACCGGGTGACCTTCCCGCACCACCGCATCGCCTACAAGCAGACCACCCTGCCGGCGCTGATGACCCTGCACACCGGCTACTGGACCTTCGCCGAGGACGACGAGGGCGTCACCGCCTCCTCCCAGCACACGGTCACCATCAACACCGCCAACATCGCCAGGGTGCTCGGCGAGGAGGCCACCGTCGAGGACGCCAAGCGGTACGTCCACACCGCTCTGAGCACCAACAGCACGGCCACCCTGAACCACGCCAAGCGGTTCGCCGAGCAGCGGGCCGGCCGGTGAACGGCCGGACACCGCGCGTCTGGTTCGTGACCGGCGCCTCACGCGGCCTGGGCCGGGCCGTCACCGAGGCCGTACTGGACGCCGGCGACACGGTGGTGGCCACGGCGCGCCGCACGGCGGCGCTGGACGACCTGGTGGCGCGGTTCGGCGAGCGGGTCGTCCCCATGGCGCTCGACGTCACCGACCGCGCCGCGGTGTTCGCCACGGTGGCCGAGGCGGCCGAGCGGGCCGGCCGTATCGACGTGGTGCTGAACAACGCGGGGTACGGGCTGTCCGGCGCCGTGGAGGAGGTCAGCGAACAGCAGGTCCGGGAGCAGTTCGACGTGAACCTCTTCGGCGCGCTGTGGGTGACCCAGGCCGCGCTGCCGGTGATGCGCCGGCAGGGCACCGGCCACCTGCTCCAGATGTCGAGCATCGCGGGCGTCACCACGTACCCCAACCTCGGTATGTACTGCGCGAGCAAGTGGGCGCTGGAGGCGGTCGGCGAGACGCTGGCCCAGGAGGTCGCGGGCTTCGGGATCAGGGTCACCCTGGTCGAGGCCGGTGAGTTCCGCACCGACTGGAGCGCCGGCAGCATGGTGCGCGCCACCCCCAAGTCCGCCTACGACGCGGTGCTGGCCAAGCGCCGGCACGGGCTGTCGGGTGCCTACGCGCACCTCCAGCCCGGCGACCCCCGCAGGGCGGGCGAAGCGCTGCTGGAGCTCGTGGCCGCCGAGAAGCCGCCGCTGCGCGTCCTGCTGGGCGCCGGCGCGGCCGACCTGGCGCCCCGGGTGCTCAAGGACCGCCTCGCCGAGTGGGAGGAGTGGGACGCCCTCGCCCGCACCACGGACTTCCCGGCGGAGGAGGCGGGGCGATGAGCCTCACCACCACCGCCGCCGGCCCGGGTGCGGGAGGCGGGACGGCGCGTGCCACCACCGCCGCCGGCCCCGGTGCGGCGGCACCACGCGGCCCCCTGCGGGGGCTGCCGGGCCCGCGCCCGGTCCGGCTGGGCGTCTTCGCGCTCGCCGAGGCCGCCGCGGTCGGGTGGATCGCGGTCGCCCGGACCAAGCCGCCCGCGCCCAGCCCCGGCGACCACGCCTGGTTCCACAGTTCGGCGCCCGAGGTGGCGGCGGAGCAGGCGACCAGTGCCGGCCTGCTGCTGGCCCTGGTGACGGCGGCGTTCTACCTCCTGCTGCCCCTGCTGGGGCTGGCCGCGCGGGTACTGCGGCGCCGGGCCGGCCGGCTGGCCCGCCCGGCCTTCGCCGTGGTGGCGGGCATCGCGGGCGCCGCCGTGAGCGTGCCCGTGGTGGCCCTCGCCACCGCCCTCGCCCCCGCCGGTGTGCCGCTGTGGTCCGCCGTCACCGCCGACGCGGTCACCGCGCTGCGGTTCACCGCCCCCCTGGCCGTACTGCTCACCGTCTGTGTCGGCGTGCCCTGGAGCGCCGCCGGCACCGGCCGTCCATCCCGTCGAAGGAAGCCTGGTCCATGCTGAACCGCAGAAACCTCCTCAAGGCGGCGGCCGCCGGCGGCGGCGCCGCCCTGCTGCCGTGGGACCGGGTGCTCGGGCCCGCCACGGCCGCCGCCGCCACGGCGGAGGCCGCCCCCACCGTCCCGTTCGCCCACGCCATGACCGTCCCGCGCGTGCTCGGCCCCACCGGGACCACGGCCACCTCCGATCTGTACGAGATACGGATGAAGGACGCCAAGGCCGAGATCGTCAAGGGCCTGCTGTCCGACGTGCGCACCTACGGCGGCACCTTCCCCGGCCCGACCATCAAGGCGTCGTCCGGGCGGGAGGTGGTGGTCCGCCAGATCAACCAGCTCTCCGTGAACACCGCCGTCCACCTGCACGGCGGCACCGTGCTGTCCGAGCACGACGGGTTGCCCATGGACACCATCGCGCCCGGCGGCGAGCGCACCTACCGCTACCCGAACAAGCAGCAGGCGGCGTCGCTCTGGTACCACGACCACGCGCACCACCTGGAGGACACCAACGTCTTCCTGGGCATGCAGGGGCTGTACCTGATCAGCGACCGCAACGAGCGCGGCCTCGGCCTGCCGTCCGGCGGCTACGACGTCCCCCTCGTCATCCGCGACGCGCGGGTGGAGGAGGACGGCACCCTGCTGTACACCCGCCCGTCCGACTGCTCCAACATGCTGGTCAACGGCAAGGAACGGCCGTACTTCAAGGTGGCGGCCCGCAAGTACCGGCTGCGCGTCTACAACGCCTGCGTCAACCGCTACATCCGGCTGCGCTTCGCCGACGGCGCGGAGTTCACCCAGATCGGCACCGACGGCGGCCTGCTGGAGGCCCCGGTCCAGCGGACCGACCTGCTGATGATGGGCGGCGAGCGCGCCGAGATCGTCGTCGACTTCGCCCGCTACGGGGTGGGCGGCTCGATCGTGCTGGAGAACACCGGCGCGCTGACCACCGAGCGCCCCGAGGTGCTGCGCTTCGACGTGGTCCGCGAGGCCGCCGACACCAGCAAGGTGCCCGCGCGGCTGTCGACGCAGCCGCCGCTGCCGGCCCCCACCGTGGAGCGCGACTTCGAGCTCCGCACCTTCCCGGAGATGACCATCAACGGCCGCCTGTACGACCCCGACCGGGTCGACGTCACCACCAGGCTGGGCACCACCGAGCTGTGGACCGTCAGGAACGTGGAGGCCCCGATCGCGGCCGGGAAGCCGGACTTCCACCTCTGGCACAGCTTCCACACCCACCTGACGCACTTCCGGGTGGTGGAGCGCAACGGCGGGCCGGTCGGGGTGCGCGACGCGGGGATCAAGGACACCGTGGCGCTGGCTCCCGGCGAGAGCGTCAAGATCGCCATGACCTGGGGGCCGTACCCGGGCCAGTACCTCTTCCACTGCCACCAGCTCGGCCACTCGTCCGGCGGCCAGATGGGCCGCATCGACGTCGTGTCCGGGTGACGGCCCCCGCCGCCCCGTCGCCGCGCCGCCCGTCCCGTTGCCGAGCCGTCCTCCCGACGCGTCGAGGACCGTCCCGGCCGCACCGTCCGGAGGACCCACGATCATGACAGAGTCACACCCCGGGGCCACCCGGGTATCGCACGAGGTCACGGTGGACGCACCCGCCGAGGACGTCTACCGGCTGCTCGCCGACCTGGCCAACTGGCCGTGGATGTTCCGGGCGTTCGTCCACGCCGAGGTCATCGGCCGGCAGGGCGCGTTCGAGCGCGTCGGCATGTGGACCACGTCCGGCGACCGGGTCGAGCACTGGCTGGCCCTGCGGCGCCTCGACGAAGCCGCGCTGCGGATCGACTTCCGCCCCGAGGACCCCGCCCCACCACTCGCCTCCATGGAGCGCTCGTGGGTGGTCGAACCGGTCACCGCGCACCGGTGCACGGTCCGGCTGCTGCACGGCTTCACGCTCACGGTGGACGACCCGGGGGCACTGGAGGCGACCAGGGGCGTGATCGACACGGTGGCGGACGCCGAGACGTCGGCGGTGAGGGCCGCCGCCGAACTGACGGCCCGGGAGCCCGAACTCCTGGTGGTGGTCACCGACACGGTGCCCGTCGCGGCCTCCGCCGAGGCGGTGTACGACGCGCTGTACGACGTACCCGACTGGCCCGGTTTCCTGCCCCACGTGGCACGGGCCGAGGCGCTCCAGGACGAGGACGGCCTGCAACTCGTCGAGGTCGACACGGTGGAGAACGGCGGCGGCCTGCTCACCATGAGGACGGCCCGCGCCGGGCTCCCCCACCGGGGGATCGCCTACAAGCAGCTGCGGCTACCGCCGATCGGCTCCAGCCACACGGTCGGCTGGCACATCGAGCCCACCGGGACGGGGGTCGAGGTCACCTCGCGGCAGACCGTCGTGGTCCGGCGCGAGGGCATCGCGCGGCTGCTGGGCGACGGCAAGGGGACGGCGGAGGCCACCGCGTTCATCCAGCGGGAACTGAGCGCGAAGGTGCGGCTGATCCTGGACGGGGTGAAGAGGCACGTCGAAGGCGGCTGACCCGCCGCCCGCCCCGACGGGGCGGGCGGGCGGGCACGGCGACGGCGACAGCGGCGGCAGCGGCAGCGGTGCCCGTCGGAACGGCCGGAGGAGTGAGGAGGCTCCATGGGGGTGGGGAGGCGGTGAACACGGTGGACGCTGACGTCGTGGACGGCACGGGTGCGCTGGACGCCGTGGACACGCTGGATGCGCCGGGCGCCGGGGGAGCTGTGGAGGTGCTGGACGTCGTGGACGTGCTGGGTGCCGCAGACGTGCTGGGTGCCGCGGGCACCGCGCACGCCGTGGACGCACTGGGCGCCGTGGACCCCGGGAACACGGTGGACGCACCGGGCGCCGTGGACGCCATGGAGAGGCTGGACCCCGCAGCGGCGCCGGGCGCCGCAGACATGCTGGACGCCATGGGCACCGCCCACGCCACGGACGTCGAGGACACGCCGGACGCCGTGGACACCGCCCACGCCATGGACGTCGAGGACACGCCGGACGCCGTGGACAGCGCGCGCGTCCTGGACGCGCGGACGGTGCTGCGCGTGGAGCGCGGGCAGGCCACCGAGGAGGAACTCGCCGCGGTGGCCGTGACCCTGTTCTCGGTGCTGGCCAAGCGGGCGGACCGGCCGGCGGGGGACGCCGGCCGGTCCGTCGCCCGCTGGCGCCGATGGGACCGGACCCCCGCCTACCGGGCACCGCACAGCTGGCGGTGACGGCGACCGGCGGGTTGCGCCGGGACAGCGGGACGGCCCGCGGGTGATCGCCCGCGGGCCGTCCCGCGTACCGCGGGCCACGCGAGCGCCCGCCACACCCCCAGCGCGGACAGCCACCGGTACGACCCGCGGGTCACCTCGCGCGCGCCACCCGCCGGGGCGGACCGACACCGCGCGGACGGACACCGGCACGCACAGGACGGCCCCGCGGGTGCTCCCGCGGGGCCGTCCTGTGCGTGGCTGCGCGCCCGTCCCTACGACCGGCGCCAGATCCCGGCGCGGGAGGTCTGGCCGGTCGGCGTGACCACTCCGACCACCGTGCCGTTCTGGACGGAGTACGGGTCACCGTTCCCCGCCACTCCGGTGGTGAGTTCGCTGACCGTGCCGTCCGGAGTCCAGATCACCGGCCGGTGCTGGCCGGCGGGCGTCACCGAGTAGCCGACGGCGCACCCGTTGTTGCCCAGCGCCAGGGCGTAGCTCGCCGTGTCACCCGGGAAGGTGGGAAGCTCCCGCGGCACACCGTTGCGGGTCCACATCACCGCCTTCGTCGGGGACTCGGCGCTCACACCGGAGCCGCCCACCATGACGCCCTGGTCGTTGATGGCGGTGGCGGCGCTGTCCTGGTGCCCGGGCAGCGCCGGGAGCTCCGTGACCTTGCCGTCGGTCCCCCACCGCACCGCCCGGTTGCGCCCCTCGGTGGTGCTGGAGGCGCCGACGGCGACGCCCAGGTTGTTGATCCAGGTCGCCCCGGTAGAGACGTCCCCCGGCAGCGCGGGAAGCTCGGTCATCTTCGCGTCGGCGCTCCAGCGCAGCGCGTGCCAGTTGCCGTCGGGGGTGACGGAGAAGCCGACGGCGACCCGGCTGTCGTTGACGGAGTACGCCCGGGTCTTGGCCACCCCCGGGAGCCCGGGCAGTTGCACGGCTTGGCCGCCGCGGTCCCAGCGCACCGCCCGCTCGATCGTGCCGATCGAACGGCCGACGACGGTGCCGTCGCTGCTGTTGACCGAGAACGCCGTGCTGGAGGTGTCGCCCGGCAGCGTGCCGAGGTCGGTCGCCTCACCGCCACGGCTCCACTGCACGGCGTGGTTCTCGCCGGCGGGTGTGGCGGCGTCACCGACGACCACGCCGAGCGTGTTGACGCTGAACGCCCGGTTGGACGTGCCGCCGGCCAGTGTCCTCAGCTCGGCGTACGAGGTCGCGGCCGACGCGGCCGTGGCCTGGGTGGCGCACAGCACGGCGATGAGCGCCGCGGTGCCGAGTCTCGCTCGCTGGTACCTGCGCATGAATGACCCCCGTTGTGGTTGTGGTTGTAGTTCTGGTTGTGGTGGTGGCGTCGGGACTGCTGGTGGCGGGCGGGCGGGTGTCTCGGGTCCCGGGGCCGCTTCCGGCCGGCTAGGCAGTTTCGTTTGGATCAGCGGGCGGACCAGAGGAAGATGCCCGCGATGTGGAGTCCGGCCAGGTAGACGGTGGCGGTCTTCTCATAG
>NZ_JBFAGV010000013.1:0-165169 GCF_040653855.1 Streptomyces sp. NPDC050856
ATCTACGCGCAGACCGCCGCCTACGGCCACTTCGGCCGCGAACTGCCCGACTTCACCTGGGAACGCACCGACCGCGTCGACGCCCTCCGCAAGGCCACCGGCACGGCCTGAACCACGGCGGGGTCCGGCGGGCCGACGGGCGGGACCGGCAGGCGGGCCGGCGGGCGGCAGGCGGCGGGCGGCGGGCGGCGGGCGGCGGGCGGCAGGCGGCGGGCGGCGGGCGGGGCCGACGCGGTCCCCGTCGGCCGGCCCGCCCGGCCCCGTACCCCGCGCGCGGCGGGCCGGGCGGCGCGCGGTGGCGCGCCGCCCGGTGCTCAGATGTGCGGGCCGGCCACATCGAGGCCGCGCAGGGCCGCGGGGGTGGCGAAGGCGGGCAGGACCAGTCGCCAGAAGCCCGCGAGTGACCGCGCCGACATCCACTCCCCGTCGTCCTGCGCCAGCACCTCCAGGCCGGTGGTCACGGCGACCACCAGGGCGGACACGGGGTGCGGGCTGAGCCCCGGCAGCAGCGCGTCCTCGGCGGCGGCCTCCGCGAGCAACCGGTCCACATGGGCGTGCCACTCCCCGCGCAGGTCCAGGGAGGCGGCGTACGCGGTCTCCCGGGCGAGCCGGAAGCCGGCCCGCATCACCACGTCGGACATGAGCGCGCGGGCCAGGGCGTGCGAGGTTTCGGTGAGCGCCTGGAGGGCCGAGCTGCGGCGGGCGTACACCGCCGCGGCGAGGGCCCGCAGGGAGCCGACGGCGGCCAGCTCGACGGCGGCGCCGACGGCTGCCTTGTTCTCGAAGTGGAAGTGCAGCGCTCCGGGGCTCACGCCCGCCCCGGTACTGATCATGCTCAGCGTCGCTTCCGCGTATCCGCGTTGTTCGAACGCGGTGGCCGCCGCGACGATCAGCGCGCACCTGGTGCGCACAGCCCGTTCCTGTCTGATCACGGACGGCTCCTGTAGGTCTTCACGCCCTACTTGATAAACCGCATGGTTGGTTTTGTACAGCGGAACAACACGGCCCGGCCCCGCCGAAACGCCCCCGCGACTCTCGAGCGGACCCCGGCCGCCGGAACCGGCCGATGTTCATGGCGGAAAACGGTGCACAAAACCGGGGAGTCTGTATCTTTGCTGCCACTGAGCGCGACCAGTCTCATGAACCCGGGGGGGAACATGCAGTCCGTGGCAGTCGTCGACCCCGCGTCCGGCATCGGACGCGGCACGGAGCCCGACCAGCCCGTACCGATGGAGCTGTGCCACCGCGTCCGCGTGGAGGACGCGTTCGCCGTCGGCTGGACCGAGTTGGGGCCGAATCGTTTCCTCGTCAGAGCCGTCTGGCCCACCCGGCACCCGTTCTTCGCCCCGCTGCCCGGTGGCCTCCACGACCCGCTGCTCGTGGTGGAGACGATGCGGCAGTCGGCGATGGCGGTCCTGCACGCGGGTTACGGCGTCCCGCTGGACCACCACTTCCTGCTGACGGACCTCGACTACGCCTGTCGCCCCGAGGGCCTGGCGGCGGACGGGGCCGCCACCGAGGTGGACGTCGAGGTGACCGTCTCCGAACCGGAGTACAGCGGCCGGTCCCTGACCCGCCTCCGGGTGGACTGGGCCCTGCGGCGGTCCGGGCGCGGCATCGCCACCGGCACCGGAGGCGGGCGGCTCACCAGCCCGCGGGTCTACCGCCGGCTGCGCGGCGACCGCGCCCACCCGGTCACCTGGCACCCGACCGCCGAACCGGCCGACCCCGGACGGGTCGGCCGCGCCCGGGTGGAGGACGTCGTGGTCTCGCCCGGCCCGCGCGAGGACGAGTGGGAGCTGCGCGCCGACACCCGGCACCGGACGCTCTTCCAGCGGCCCAACGACCACATACCGGGGATGCTGCTCTTCGAGGCGGCCCGCCAGGCGGCCCGCGCGGCCACGGCCCCTGACTTCGCACCCTTCCGCGGCACCATCGGCTTCCACCGGTACGCCGAATTCGACACGCCCTGCCGGCTGCGCACCCGCTTCTCCCCGCTCCCCGGCCCGGACGGCCCGGTGCTGGGGGTCACCGGCCACCAGGAGGGGGAGCTGGTGTTCCGCTGCGGCTTCCCGGTGCCGGGCCGGCCGCCCGCCTGAGGCCGCCGCCGGCGGGCCCGGCCGCGCCTGACACGTGACACCCGGCCGCCGTGCGAACCGGCCGCCGGGTGAACTCCCGGAGAAGTGGACCGGACGTGCCGTTCCGGTGGGCGTGAACCGGCCGGGCCGCCGAGGGGAACATCCCTGGTCCACGACGTGACAACCCGGCCATCTGCCCGAAAGCACCTGCCGCCGTCCTGGCCCCTGCCCACGAGGGGCCGGCCGTGGCGTGCCCTTGAGACTCCCCTGTCATGTTCTTGAGGTCGAGCATATTCCTTTGACAAACCGACGGAGCGGTTTATATTTTCGGAGTCAGGCAAGCCTGCGCGAGTAGGGGGACAAGATGGGCCAGAGTTCCGCCGCCGTACTGGAACCGCACAGAGCCAGACATCCGCTGAACAGCCCGATACGGGCAGAACCCGCGCCAACAGCACCCGACCACACGCCGGCCTCCTGGCGGATCCTCATCGTCGAGAGCAACGCCGCCGAGGCGGAGACCCTGGCCCACGGCCTGCGCCGGCACGGCCACGAGGTGGACATCGTGGCCACCGGGAGGGACGCCCTCCACACCTACCGGACCGCCGACCTGGTCCTCCTCGACCTCGAACTCCCCGACCTGGACGGGCTGGAGATCTGCCGCAGGATCCGCGCGGCGGGTGAGCTGCCGCTGATCGCCGTCACCGCCCGGGGGTCCGAACTCGACCGCGTCCTGGGCCTCCAGGCCGGCGCCGACGACTACCTGGCCAAGCCGTACGGCTTCCGGGAGCTGATGGCCAGGATGGAGGCGGTCATGCGGCGTGCCTGTCCGCAGCCCTCGGCCGCCGCGACCGCCATCACCTGCGGACCGCTGCACATCGACGCGGGCACCCGCAAGGTGACACTCGACGGCCGGCCGGTCGAGACCACCCGCAAGGAGTTCGACATGCTCTACCTCCTCGCCTCCCACCCCGGCACGGTGATCCCCCGCAAGGAACTGATGCAGCGGGTGTGGGGCGACTCCTGGTCCCGCCGGACCGTCGACACCCATGTGAGCACGCTGCGCGGGAAGATAGGCGCGAGCTGGATCATCACCGTCCGGGGAGTCGGGTTCCGGTTCGGCCCCGGCTGATGCCGCGCCCGCCCGCGCCGTACCCGCCCGCCCATCTCCCCCGCCGCCGCTTCCCGGTCCGCCCCGCCCGGCCCGGTGGACCCGCCTGCCTGACCTGCTCTTGACATCGGCTTGGCCGGATCCCGACAGACCGGACCGGCCCTTGTCGAACCTGACCGGGTCCTGAACCCACGGGCATTGCCCCGCCCCGCCGGGCCGGGGGAGTCTGGAGCCCACGATCCGGTGCGCTGTTCCCGGGCCCGTCCGGCGGGCTGGGACGACCGGGTCACCCGTCCCGCGCGGTCGCCCGGTGTCCGTCCGGTCGCGCGGGCTCGCGCCCCGCCAGGAGGCCGCACCGCCCGGTCCGGCCGTACCGGGCGGACGCCTCGTCGGTCACCGACTCCGCCGAGGCCGACGCGCGCCGTCCGACGACGGCCCCCCAGCCGGTGCCCGCCGCCGTTCTCCCCAGCCCTGCGGCGGGCGCCCTGTACCCCGCACCCCGCGACGCCCGGGGCGTGCGGCAGACCGATGAAGGGACCCACCTTGTCCAAGCAGGAATTCACCCTCGCCGACCTCAAGCGCATCCTCCTCGAAGGGGCCGGTGCCGGCGAGGGCGTCGACCTCGACGGCGACATCCTCGACACCGACTTCGAGCAGCTCGGCTACGAGTCGCTCGCGCTGCTGGAGACCGCCGGCCGGATCGAGCGGGAGTACGGCATCACGCTGGACGACGACGTCTTCACCGACAGCCCCACCCCCCGTGCCCTGATCGCGGCCGTCAACGCGGCTCTCGCACCCGTCGCCACCGCCTGAGCGAGGGGCGTACGGTCCGCGCGGCGGGTCCCGAACCGGCCGGGCGTCCCCCAGCCACCGATGAGAGAAGGAAGCATGTCGAACGAGCCACTGCGGCTTGCGGTGATCATCAGCAGCGTCCGCGAGGGCCGGATGGGGCCGCTCCTGGGCGCGTGGTTCGCCGCACTGGCCCGGGAGCGCGAGGACTTCACGGTCGACCTGATCGACCTGGCCGACCACGAGCTGCCGCCGGCGGTCGCACCGCACAGCCCGCCGCCGGAGGCCGCCGAGGCGCTGGCCGGGATCTCGCCCCGGCTGGCCGAGGCCGACGCGTACGTCGTGGTGGTGCCGGAGTACAACCGCAGTTACCCCGCGGTCCTCAAGCTGCTGATCGACTGGCACTACACGCAGTGGCGGGCCAAGCCGGTCGGCTTCGTCTCGTACGGCGGCGTGTCCGGCGGGCTGCGCGCGGTGGAACACCTGCGCCCGGTCTTCGCCGAGCTGCACGCGGTCACCGTCCGGGACGTCGTCAGCTTCCACACGGTCTGGGAGCGGTTCGGGGAGGACGGCCTGCCCACGGACCCGCAGGGCCCGGCGGGCGCCGCCAAGGTCCTCCTCGACCAGCTCGCCTGGTGGGGCGCGGTGCTGCGCGAGGGCCGCGCCAGGACCCCGTACCAGGTCTGAGCCGCCGCCGGCGCGCCCCCGGTCCGTACCCGCCGGGGGCGCGTCCCCCCACCGACGACAAGGCATGATGACCCCCGCCCCCACCGTGCCGGACGGTGCCGTTCCGGTCGCCGCCGGGACCGGCGACCCGGCCTGCGGCCCCCCGGCCCCGCCCGGCGCCGCCGGACCCCGCTTCCGCGTCCGCTCCGGCCGGCCCGAGGTGTGGCTGGTGCGCCGTCCCGCCGGCGTGGCGGCCCGGGCGCTCGCCCGGAGCGAACTGGACGAGGCGGAACGCCTCCGGGCCGCCTCCTTCCGCCGCCCCGCCGACGCGCTGCTGTACACGGCCGCCCATGTGGCACTGCGCCGGCTGATCGGCCGCTACACCGGAACGGCCCCGCGCGATGTGCGGTTCCTGCGCGAGCCCTGCCCCGGCTGCGGCCTGCCGCACGGCCGTCCCTCCGTCGCCCCGGCGCCCCCGCCGCTGCACTTCTCGCTCTCCCACAGCGGTGACCTCGCCGCGGTGGCCGTGGCCGCCGTGCCGGTCGGGGTGGACGTGCAGCGGCTGCCCGCGGCGGAGGCCGTCGACATCTGCGCGCGGGCGCTCCACCCGGACGAGCGTGCCGAACTGGCCGCCACGCGGGGCCGGGAGGAGCGGCGGCGGCACTTCGGCGACCTGTGGACCCGCAAGGAGTCCTATCTCAAGGGTCTGGGCACCGGCCTCGGCCGGTCGCCCGCCGAGGACTACCTCGGCGCCGACACCCGCCGGCACCCCCGGGGCTGGACCCTGGCCCAGGTGCCCTGCGACGTGGCCCACGCCGCCTGCGTCGCCGTGCGGGAGACGGCGCCGGTGGAGGTCGAGGTGCACCGCGTTCCCGACGACTGGCTGGCCGCCGGCTCCGCCGTCCGCTGACCGGCCGCCGTCCCCCGACCGGCCGCGGACCGGGGTCCGCACGGCCGCTCTTGCGCGGCACGAGCCACCCGCGACCGCGATGCCCTTTGCTGTCCCCCGGTCCGCGGACAAAGGCTCCGCGCGGAGCGCCATCAGGAGGAGAATCCCATGACGCAGCTCGTCCTGCACCGGACGCGCACCGAGGCGGCGGTATGAGACTGCTGGTCACCGGCGGTGCCGGGTTCATCGGCTCGCACTTCGTCCGCACCCTGCTGGACGGCGGCTACGAGGGCCACCGGACCACCTCGGTCACCGTGCTCGACAAGCTCACCTACGCCGGGAACCGGGCCAACCTCCCGGCCACACACCCCCGTCTGGAGTTCGTACGGGGGGACATCTGCGACCCGCGGCTGCTGCTGGAGCTGCTGCCCGGTCATGACGCGGTCGTCCACTTCGCCGCCGAGTCGCACGTCGACCGGTCGGTGCACTCCGCCGCCGAGTTCGTCCGCACCAACGTGGGTGGCACCCAGACCCTGCTGGACGCCTGCCTCGCCACCGGCGTGGGGCGGTTCGCGCACGTGTCCACGGACGAGGTGTACGGGTCCATCGCCGAGGGCGCCTGGACCGAGGAGTGGCCGCTGGCGCCCAACTCCCCGTACGCCGCGTCCAAGGCGTCCTCCGACCTGATCGCCCGCGCGTACTGGCGCACGCACGGCCTGCACGTGACGATCACCCGTTGCTCCAACAACTACGGGCCGTACCAGCACCCGGAGAAGCTCATCCCGCTGTTCGTCACCAACCTGCTGGAGGGCGAGCCGGTCCCCCTGTACGGCGACGGGCGCAACGTCCGCGAGTGGCTGCACGTCGACGACCACTGCCGGGCCGTCGCCCTGGTGCTCGCCGGGGGCCGGCCGGGCGAGGTCTACAACGTCGGCGGCGGCGACGAGCGGACGAACCTGCGCGTCACCGAGCGGCTGCTGGAGCTGTGCGGGGCGGACCGCTCCATGGTCCGCCGGGTGGCCGACCGCAAGGGGCACGACCTGCGCTACGCGCTGGACGAGACCAAGATCCGCGAGGAGCTCGGATACGCCCCGCGCGTGCCGTTCGAGCGGGGTCTCGCCGACACCGTCGCGTGGTACCGCGACAACCCCGGCTGGTGGAAGCCCCTGAAGCAGCACCGCAGCGACGACTCCGGCCGACAGGCCCGGGAAGGGAACGCCTCATGAACGTCCACAAGGGACTCATCCTGGACGAGACCGTGAAGTACCACCACGATCTGCGGCCCGACGGGGCCTTCGTTCCCGGCACGACGGAGATCTGGCCCGCCGGCGCGGTACTGGACGAACGGGACCGGACCGCCCTGGTCGAGGCGGCGCTGGAGATGCGCATCGCCGCCGGCCCCAGCTCGCGCAGGTTCGAGTCCCGGTTCGCCCGCACGATGGGCCACCGCAAGGCGCACCTGACCAACTCGGGCTCCTCCGCGAACCTGCTGGCGATGACCGCGTTCACCTCCCACCTGCTGGAGGACCGCCGGCTGCTGGCGGGCGACGAGGTGATCACCGTGGCGGCGGGCTTCCCGACCACCGTCAACCCGATCATCCAGAACGGCCTCGTCCCGGTCTTCGTCGACGTCGAGCTGGGCACGTACAACACCACCGCGGACCGGGTCGCGCGGGCGATCGGGCCGAGGACCCGGGCCATCATGATCGCCCACGCCCTGGGCAACCCCTTCGAGGTCGCCGAGATCGCGCAACTGGCGCAGGACCACGACCTGTTCCTCATCGAGGACAACTGCGACGCCGTCGGCTCGACCTACGACGGGCGGCTGACCGGCACCTTCGGCGATGTGACGACCGTCAGCTTCTACCCGGCCCACCACCTGACCATGGGCGAGGGCGGCTGTGTGCTCACCTCGAACCTGGCGCTCGCCCGGATCGTGGAGTCACTGCGGGACTGGGGCCGGGACTGCTGGTGCGAGCCGGGCGAGACCAACAAGTGCCTCAAGCGCTTCCAGTACCAGATGGGCACCCTCCCCGAGGGCTACGACCACAAGTACATCTTCTCCCACGTCGGGTACAACCTGAAGGCAACCGACATCCAGGCCGCCCTCGGGCTGACCCAGCTCGACAAGCTGGACGACTTCTGCGCCGCGCGCCGCCACAACTGGCGCAGGCTGCGCGAGGGCCTGGACGGCGTGCCGCACCTGGTCCTGCCCGAGGCCACGCCACGCAGCGACCCCAGCTGGTTCGGCTTCGCGCTGACCGTG
Source organism: Streptomyces sp. NPDC050856 (assembly GCF_040653855.1). Taxonomy (NCBI): domain Bacteria; kingdom Bacillati; phylum Actinomycetota; class Actinomycetes; order Kitasatosporales; family Streptomycetaceae; genus Streptomyces; species Streptomyces sp. NPDC050856. Next base: position 7,797 of record NZ_JBFAGV010000013.1, read on the forward strand.
TCCCCCGACGCGCCCTTCACCCGGGCCGCCCTGGTGGACTTCCTGGAGGACCGCAAGATCGGCACCCGGCGCCTGTTCGCGGGCAACCTGACCCGGCACCCCGCCTACATCGGCCAGCCGCACCGGGTCAGCGGCGACCTCGCCAACAGCGACATCATCACCGAGCAGACCTTCTGGGTCGGCGTCTACCCCGCCCTCACCGACGAGATGACCGACTACGTCGCCACCTCCGTCAAGGAGTTCGTGGGAGGCCGGTCATGACCGTGCGGACCACGCGCACCGAAGCGCCGGGCGCCACCGGGGCCACCGGAGCCGCGCCGGTGCTCCAGCCCCGGACCGACGACCGGCTGCCGGCGCGCTTCGCCCGGTCGGCCGCCACGCCCCGGGGCGCGCTGCTGCGCACCGAGGACGTGGCCGACTGGCTCGAAGGCCGCCGCCGGGCCCACCGCTTCCGGGTGGACCGCATCCCCTTCGCCGACCTGGACGGCTGGTCCTTCGACCCGTCGACCGGCAATCTCGGGCACCGCAGCGGACGGTTCTTCACGGTCGAGGGCCTGCGCGTACGGACCTCCGAGGGACCGGTGCGCGAGTGGCACCAGCCGATCATCACCCAGCCCGAGGTGGGCATCCTCGGCATCCTGGTCAAGGAGTTCGACGGGGTGCCGCACTTCCTGATGCAGGCCAAGATGGAGCCGGGCAACCGCGACCTGCTCCAGCTCTCGCCCACCGTCCAGGCCACCCGGAGCAACTACACCAAGGCCCACAAGGGCGCCGACGTGCGCTACATCGAGTACTTCAACGGCCCGCTGCGCGGCCGGGTGCTCGCCGATGTGCTCCAGTCCGAGCACGGCTCGTGGTTCTTCCGCAAGAGCAACCGCAACATGCTCGTCGAGGCCACCGGCGAGGTGCCGGTGCACGAGGACTTCTGCTGGCTGACCCTGGGCCAGATCGGCGAACTGCTGCGCCGCGACAACGTCGTGAACATGGACGCCCGCACCGTGCTGTCCTGCGTGCCGCTGCCGGACTCCGACGGCCGCGCGCTGCACTCCGACACCGGCCTGCTGTCCTGGTTCACCGCCGAGCGCGCCCGCCACGACGTGGCGGCCGAGCGCGTGCCCCTGGCCGGCATACCGGGCTGGAAGCGCGGCGAATGGTCCATCGACCACGAGGAGGGCCGTTACTTCAGCGTGGTGGCCGTCGCCGTGCAGGCGGACAGCCGCGAGGTGTCCGGCTGGACCCAGCCGCTGTTCGAACCCACCGGCCTGGGCGTAACGGCGTTCCTCACCCGCCGGATCGGCGGGGTCCCGCACCTCCTGGTGCACGCCCGGGTCGAGGGCGGGTTCGCCGACACCGTGGAGCTGGGCCCCACGGTGCAGTACACGCCGTCGAACTACGCCCACCTGTCCGGGCCCCACCGCCCGCCCTTCCTCGACCTGGTGCTCGGCGCCGACCCCTCGGCGGTCCGTTACGAGGCCCGGCACTCGGAGGAGGGCGGCCGCTTCCTGAACGCGGAGAGCCGCTACCTGATCGTGGCGGCCGACGAGCGGCAGGCGCCGCTGGACCCGCCGCCCGGCTACTTCTGGGCCACGCCGTTCCAGCTCACCGGTTTCCTGCGGCACAACCACTACCTCAACGTCCAGGCCCGCACCCTGCTGTCCTGCCTGACCTCGGGAGCGGTACGCCTGTGACCGGCCCCGTACGCGTCGGGGTGCTCGGCTGCGCCGGCATCGCCCGCCGCCGGATGCTGCCCGCCTTCCACGCCTGCCCGGACACCCAACTCGTCGCGGTGGCCAGCCGCGACGAGGCCAAGGCCCGGGACACCGCCCGGGAGTTCGGCTGCGCGGCGGTGCGCGGCTACCCGGCGCTGCTGGAGCGCGGCGACATCGACGCCGTGTACGTCCCGCTGCCGGCGGCGCTGCACGCCACCTGGACGGAGGCCGCGCTCCGGGCGGGCAAGCACGTCCTCGCCGAGAAGCCGCTGACCACGGAACCGGCGTCGACCGAGGCGCTGGCCGCGCTGGCGGCGTCCGGCGGGCTGGCGCTGATGGAGAACGTCATGTTCGTCCACCACCCCCAGCACGCGGTGGTGCGGCGCCTCCTGGCGGACGGCGCCATCGGGGAGATACGGGCCTTCCACGCCGCCTTCACCGTCCCCCGCCCACCGGACGGCGACATCCGCCACGACCCCGCGCTCGGCGGCGGCGCCCTGTGGGACACCGGGGTCTACCCGGTGCGGGCGGCGCTGCACCTGCTGGGCGAGGACCTCCGGGTGGCCGGCTCGCTGCTGGTGCCGGGCGGGCCGGGCGACGCGGTCGACATCGCGGGCACGGCCCTGCTGCGCACTGCCCGGGGGGCCGGGGCGCACCTCACCTTCGGCCTCGACCACGCCTACCGGTCCTCGTACGAAATCTGGGGCAGCGAGGGCTCCCTCACGGTCGACCGGGCCTTCACCCCGCCCGCCGACCACGTGCCCCGGATCCGCCTGGCGCGCCGCACGGGCACCGAGGAGATCACCACCGGCCCGGACGACCAGGTCCTGCGGACCGTGACGGCGTTCGCCCGCGCGGTGCGCGCCGGCGCCCCGCTGGAAGCCGCCTCGCTGCGCCAGGCCGCCCTGCTGGACGAACTGGCCCGGCGCGCCCCGGACGCCCGGGTTCCCGCACGGTGACACCGCCGTCCCCATCAGGAGGTCGCCGCATGACCGCACCGCCCGCCACGTCCCCGGCCGGGGTCCGCGCGGTCACCCTCGACGCCGGCGGGTTGCCGCTGTCCGGTCTGCTGGCCGAACCGGCGGGTGGCCGCGCGCCACGAGCCGTCGTGGTCGCGCTGCACGGCGCCGGGATGAGCGCCGGCTACTTCGACAGCCGGGCGCGGCCCGGCCTGTCCCTGCTGACGCTCGGGGCGGAGCTCGGCTGCGCGGTGCTGGCCCTGGACCGGCCCGGTTACGGGCTGTCGGCCCGCCACCTGCCGGACGGCCAGGACCTGGCCGGGCAGACCGCCACGCTGCGCGCGGCCCTGGCCGGTTTCGCCCGCGACCACGCGACGGGCGCGGGATTCTTCCTGCTGGCCCACTCCAACGGCGGGCGGCTCGCGCTGAGCGCCGCGGCCGGCCGGTGGGAGCGCGCGGACGTGCCGCTCATCGGGCTGGACATCTCCGGCCTCGGCCGCCGGTTCGCCGTCGACCGGGACCGGCTGCCGAGCGCGTCCGGGCGCGGCGACTGGCGCCGCCACTGGGGTGCGCTGCGGTTCTACCCGCCGGACGCCTTCCGGCTCGGCGGCGCGCTGGTGTCCCCCGTACCGGCCCGGGAGGCCGCCGAGATGCCGCTGTGGCCGGAGATGTACCCGGGCGTCGCCGCCCGGGTACGGGTGCCCGTCCGCTTCACCTTCGCCGAGCAGGAGCGCTGGTGGCGGCACGACGAGGAGGCGGTGCGGGAGCTGCTGGCCCCGCTGGACGCCACCCGCGCGTCCGTCGCCCGGCAGCCCGGCGCGGGGCACAACATCAGCCTGGGCTGGGCGGCCCGTACCTACCATCTGCGGGCCCTGGCCTTCCTGGAGGAGTGCCTGCTGGCGCGCGCCACGGCGCTCCCCCCCGTCCCGGCGGTGGCGCCGGGCGGCTGAGCGGGGCCGCGCGCCACGGGTCGCGCGGCGGACCCGACGACGGGAGCGGAGAGCCCATGAGGAACGGAAGGCGATGGGGAGCGGAAGGGTGATGAGGACGGGGAAGGGAGGGACGTACGTGCGACGCCGGGCCGGAGCGGTCCTCTTCCACACCTTCCAGTCCCTGACCGTCCGCAACTTCCGGCTGTTCGCCGCCGGTCAGCTCCTGTCGGTGGCCGGCACCTGGATGATGGTGGTCGCCCAGGACTGGCTGGTGCTGTCCCTCACCGGCGACTCGGCCACCGCCCTGGGGGCGGTGACGGCCTGCCAGTTCGCCCCGCTGCTGCTGCTCACCCTGTACGCGGGCGGACTCGCCGACCGCCACGACAAACGCACCCTGCTGACGGTCGCGAACCTCGTCTCGGGGGCGCTGGCGCTGCTGCTGGCGCTGCTGGTGCTGTCCGGCGAGGTGCGGCTCTGGCACGTCTACCTGTTCGCCCTGGGGCTCGGGACGGTCAACGCGGTCGAGGTGCCGGCGCGGATGTCCTTCGTCAGTGAGCTCGTCGGCCCCGACCTGCTGCCCAACGCGTCGGCCCTGAGCGCCGCGTACTTCAACTCCGCCCGGGTGGTGGGCCCGGCGCTCGCCGGCCCGCTGATCGGCTGGTGCGGCACCGGACCGGTGATGCTGCTCAACGCGGTGAGCTACCTGGCGACCGTGGCCGGGCTGCGCCTGATCCGGACGGCCGACCTGCGCCGGGGCGGGCAGCGGCCGCGCCGGGCCGGGGTGGCGGACGGCATCCGGTACATGGTCGCGCGCCGCGACCTGCTGCTGCCCATGCTGCTCGTCTCGGTGGTGGGCATGCTGGGCTTCAACTTCCAGCTCACCCTGCCGCTGCTGGCCAAGACGGTGTTCCACGCCGACGCCGCCGCCTTCGGCCTGCTGACCACCGCGCTGGCGGCCGGCTCGCTGGCCGCCGCGTTCGCCACCACCGCCCGCCGCGGCCGGCCCCCGCTGGCGCTCGTCATCGGGTCGGCGGCCGGGTTCGGGGCGCTGGAGGCGCTGGCCGGTCTCGCCCCCGGTCACGCCTCGGCCGTCGTGCTGCTGTTCTGCGCCGGATTCGGCTCGGTCTACTTCGCCCAGGCCGCCAACCACCACATCCAGCTGGGCACCGACCCCGCCTACCGGGGCCGGGTGATGGCCCTCTACACCCTGGTCTTCCAGGGCACCACGCCGGTCGGCGCCCTGCTGGTGGGGGCGCTCAGCCAGGCGCTGGGGGCCCGGTCGGGGCTGGTGCTGGGCGGCGCGGCCTGCGTGGTGGCGGCGGCGGCCGTGCTCGCGGTCCACCTGGCGCGCCGGGCGCCGAGCAGCCGGGTGGAAGAGGAGGTTCCGGCGCGTTCCCCCGCCGCTTTGACCTCCGGAGAAGAAACGCCGGGCGGAACCGCGCATTCCTAGACGCAAGTTGACTCCCGCCTGACAGAACCGCACTTGACTGGTCTATTCCGGCGAAAGAGACTCGATGTTATTCCAAGCGGACCGGCCAAGACATTCCGCAATCCGCGAGGTATCCGAGGTATCGCACGCTCCGGATTCGGAAAGCCGTCTTCGCTTGACGAGGAGTTTCCATGCGTTTCAATCTCATCGGTCCGTTCGAAATCGTCACCGACGACGGCAGGGTCTACCGACCGGGTACCCCGAAGGTCTGCCAGACACTCGCGCTGCTGCTCACCCGGCCGAACGAGATCGTCACGGCCGAGTCCCTCATCCAGGAGCTCTGGGGCGAGCGCCCGCCGCGCAGCGCCGTCACCACGCTGCAGACGTACGTCTACCACGCGCGCCGAATGTTCGTGAACGAACACCTCGTGGAGCCGGAGAGATCCCTGATCGTCACCAGCCCGCCGGGATACGCGATACAGGTCGACGACGACGAGGTCGACATCCGGGTCTTCGAACGGCTCGTGACGCAGTCACGCACCCTGCTCGGCGACGGCGACGCGGTCGCCGCCCTGCGCACGGTCCGCCAGGCACTCGGCCTGTGGCGCGGGCCGGCCCTCTCCAACTTCCCGGCCGGCGACGTGCTCACCGGGCACATCGTGCACCTGGAGGAGCTGCGCATCCGCGCCTATGAAACACGTGTCGAGGCCGAGCACGAGCTGGGGCGGCACCGGGAGTCCATCCCCGAGCTGCGCCGGCTCATCAACGACTACCCGCTCAACGAGTGGTTCCACTGCCGGCTCATCGCGGCGCTCGGCGCGGCGGGCCGCCGCGCCGAGGCCCTCCAGTCCTACCAGAAGGTGCGCCGGCTGCTCGCCGACGAGCTGGGCCTGGAGCCCTCCGTGGAGCTGCAGCGGCTCCAGTTCCGGCTGCTGAGCCCCGACCCGCAGAGCCTGGGGCCCTGGGTGCCCGACGTGCTGCCGGAGCGGGAGCTGGTGCAGGCGAAGTCCGCCTGAGCGGACGGGCCGTACCGGCCGTCCCGAACCGGCGCCCCGGGGACGTGCCCCGGCGGGGCGCCGGTGCCGGGCACCGGTGCCGGGCGCCCCGCCGGGGCGGCGCTCAGGAGGCGTCGTCCACCTCGGCGAGGGCACGCAGCACGGCCGTCTGCCTGGTGTCCCGCTCACGCACCAGTTCCTCGTAGGACTTCGCGCCGTACGTGCGCTCCGCCTGCTCGATGAGCAACTGGATGGTCTCCTCGTCCATCGGTGGCCGGCCCAGCAGCTCCCAACCGCGCTCCAGTCCGGCGCCCAGCGTGGTCAGCCACTTGCGCAGCCCCCCCGTGCCACCGCCCAGGTGGAAGGCGAGGAAGGGGCCGACGGTGGCCCAGCGCAGGCCGATGGAGTGCGTGACCACCCGGTCCAGCTCCTCCAGCGTGACCACGCCCTCGCGCACCAGGTGCACCGACTCACGCAGCAGCGCGGACTGCAACCGGTTGGCGGCGAACGCCAGGATCGGCTTGTGCAGCACGACGGGCACCCGGCCGACCGACTCGAAGAACTCCACGGCCTCCGCCACCGCCTCCGGCGAGGTGCGCCGGCCCGCGACCACCTCCACCAGCGGCACCACGTGCGGTGGGTTGAAGGGGTGGCCGACGACCAGCCGGCCCGAGTCCGCCATCCTGGCGCCCATGTCGTCGGGGTCGAGGGTGGACGTGGAGGACAGCAGCAGCGCCCCGGCCGGCGCGGCCGCGCCGATCCGCTCGAAGAGCTCCTGCTTGAGCTGGAGGTTCTCCGGGGCGTTCTCCACGACGACGTCCGCCGTGGCGACGGCCCGCTCCAGGTCGGGCTCGAACTCCAGGAGGCCGGGGAAGGTGGCCGGGTCACCGGTGCCCTCGGGAAGGAACGGCGCGAACAGCTCCAGCGCCTCCGCGACGATCTTCGGGGCCTCGGCCCGGCGGCTGTTGACCGTGACCCGCAGACCGTGACCGAGGAAGAGGGCGATCCAGCCGAGACCGATCGTCCCCGCGCCGATCACCGTGACCCTGGGCTGCCGCGACCGGCTCATGCGCGTGCTCCGTTCAGCTTGGGGATGACCTGCTCGGCCATCAGCCGCATCGTGGTGGCGGCGTCCTCGAAGGACAGGTGGCCCGAGTGCACACCGAGGCTGATGGTGATGTCGTCACCGAACCACTCGGCTATCTGCTCCAGTTGCGTCCTGACCTGCTCGGGGGCGCCGATGAGCAGTTTGCGCTGCTCCATCTTGGCGTCGAAGTGGGATCGCTTGGTGGCCTCCACGAGCTTCTCGTAGCCCGGGTACGCCTCGGAGCGGGTGGTCTCCCAGGAGGCGACGGCGTCCCGGATCGCGGCCGAGTTGCGGTCGTCGTCGTGGCGGCCCTTGCGGCGGGCCTCCTCGCCGTCCTGGGCCACCACGCACGGATAGCTGAAGTGGATCCGCTCGGTGCCCGGGGCGCGCCCGGACGCCGCCCACTCCGACCGGTACACCGCGAGCCGCTGCTGCAGTTCCTCGGTGGACATCACATTGGGCACCGTCTGGAGGTTGTGCCCGGCCCGGCCCGCCTCGGCGCACGACTCGGCGCTGCGCGCGGTGGTGACGAACACCGGCGGGTGCGGCTCCTGCACCGGCCGGGGCAGCAGCGTCACCGGCCCGAACCGGTGGAAGCGCCCCTCGAAGACGACGTCCTCCTCGCTCCACAGCCGCTTGATGGCGTCCACGCCCTCGACGAAACGGTCCTTGGACTCGTCGATGGGGATGCCGAAGGCCTTGAACTCGTCCGGCAGGAAGGCCCGCCCGAAGGCGGCGTCCACCCGCCCGCCGGAGATGTTGTCCAGCATGGCCAGCTTCCCGGCCAGCTTCACCGGGTGCTGGAAGGCGGGGATGGTGGCGCTGGTGCCCAGCCGCACCCGCCGGGTGCGGCCCGCGGCGGCGGCCAGGAAGGTCACCGGGTCGGGGCTGTAGCCCCCGTACGAGAAGAAGTAGTGCTCGACCATCTTGACGTGGTCGAAGCCCAGTTCCTCGGCGAGGTCGACCAGGCGCAGGGCCTCGTCGAAGTACTGCCGGGCCGGCCGGTCGGCGGGGCCGACGGTGGGGAAGAAGACGATCCCGAATCTCACGTGGGCTCCTCAGCCTGGTCAGTCGCGGCCGGAGCCGTCGTGGGTCAGGTCGCGGTGGCGCACCTGCCAGGTGCCCTCCACCGGGACGAGCTGGTCGTGGCAGACCACGCTGGCGAAGATGTCGAGCGCGCCGCCGCGCGGGACGCGCATGGCCAGCGCGTAGGAACGGGCCCGCAGCGAGCCGTCCTCGTCCGGGGTGACGGACAGCATCCCGAGCCAGTGCCGGAAGTCGATGCCGTCCGCGGCCAGCCGCTCCTTGCGGGCGCGGGCGGACACCCGGATGGCGTCCCGTCCGCGCAGCGGCTCGGAGAGCCGGCTCGCCTCCTGGAAGACGGCGTCCTCGGTGAAGGTCTCCGCCCACTCGTCGGGCCTGCCGTCGTCGAGCAGGCCCATCTGGCGGGCGTAGAACTGCTGCACCTGCGCGTAAAGCTCGGCGGAGACGAAGTCGGTCATGCGGTCTGCCTTTCCTGGGGTGCGCCGGACTGCCGGCTGCGTTACGTCGACGGAGTTCAGTGAGCGGTGGCGCCGGCGGAACCGGGGCCGTGGCCGAAGCGGTCCAGGAGCCGTGCCCCGTACGCCCCGCCCGCCGGGTCGAAGCGCAGCGCCACATGGCTGGCCAGGCTGTGCACGTCCCGCCAGAGGCGCTGCAACGGGTGCCCGGCGAGCTGCCCGGAGCTGCCCGTCGTGCGCAGCAGCCGCTCCACCACGTCCACCAGTTGCTCCACGGCGTAGGCGCAGTCGGCGGGGGTGCGGGCCAGTTCGAGTTCGGTGGCCCCGCCGGCGTCCGCCAGCCGCGCCGCCCGCTCCAGCAGCAGGGCGGCCCCGTCGACGGCGACCGTGGCGCGGGCGAGCGCGGTGCGCACCGCCGGCTCCTCCCCGGCCGGCCCGGCGCCGTGGTCCCGCGCCCAGGCGTCCAGCGCGGCTCGGGCCGCGCCGAGCGCGGGGGCACCGAACAGCAGCCCGCTCACCAGCCGCAGCGGAGCGGTGTGGCAGCGGGCGTCGGAGCCGACGCCACGGCCGGTGATCATGTCCTGGCGGGCGAACCCGCGGTGGGCGGGTACGAAGACGTCCTCGGCCACGAGCGTCCTGCTGCCCGTGCCGCGCATGCCCACGGAGGTCCAGGTGCCGGTCACCCGGTAGTCCTGCCGGGGCAGGGCGAAGAACCACGGCACCCGGTGGTCGCCGTGCGGCAGCAGCGCGCACACCAGCGCCCAGTCGGAGAAGGCGACCGCGCTGGTGAAGGCCCACTCCCCGGTCACCCGCCAGCCGCCGCGCGCCGCCGTCGCGGTACCCCGCGGCATCAGCGCGCCCACCACCACGGTGTCCGCGCCCTTGGCCCACAGCTCCGCCTGCCCCTCCTCGGGCAGGTAGGCCCCCATCCGGCCGGCGCCCGCCACCACCGAGGCGCACCAGGCGGCCGAGGTGCAGCCCCGCGCCACGTCGGCCACGGCGTGCAGGAGGTCCGACACCGTGCCCGCCCGGCCGCCGAAGGAGGCCGGCACGAAGTGGCGGGCGAATCCGGCGTCCACGATCGACTCGGCCACCGGACGCGGCAACTCGGCCTCCGCGTCGGCGCGTTCGGCGTACCGGGCGGCGAGCGTGGCGGTCCGGGACGCGCCGGGACGCAGCTCGGTACCGGATGTCGGCCGGCTTGGCATGCGGGACCACTCCCTCAGTCGCCGTGGCGGGCGCGGCAGTACGGGCGGGGGGACTCGGCAACCCTGGCCGCGCCCGATCCAGCGCGACTGGAAGGACGCTTGACGCCCCCCGCCCGCGCCGGGGCCGGTCCGCTCTCGACCCAGGTTCGACCGGGGCCGTCCAGCCTCGGTCACCCACGGGCTTGTGACGGCCTTGGGCCGACGACGACGCGAGGTGGCGATCAGTGAAAGGAATCATCCTGGCCGGAGGCAACGGCACCCGGCTGCACCCGATCACGCTGGGGGTGTCCAAGCAGCTCCTGCCCGTCTACGACAAGCCGATGGTGTACTACCCGCTCTCGGTGCTGATGCTGGCCGGCATCCGGGACATCCTGGTCATCTCCTCGCCACGGGACCTGCCGCAGTTCCGCGCCGTCCTGGGCGACGGGAGCGCGCTGGGCATCCGCCTGTCCTACCGCGAGCAGGAGGAGCCGCGCGGCCTGGCGGAGGCGTTCGTCATCGGCGCCGAGCACATCGGCGACGACCCGGTCGCGCTGGTCCTCGGCGACAACATCTTCCACGGCCCCGGCTTCTCGGCGCTGCTGCGGCGGCACATGCCGCACACGGACGGCGCGCTGCTGTTCGGCTACCCGGTGCGCGACCCGCGGCGGTACGGGGTCGGCGAGGCGGACGAGCACGGGAGGCTGGTGTCCCTGGAGGAGAAGCCGGCCGTCCCCCGGTCCAACCGGGCCATCACCGGCCTGTACTTCTACGACAACGACGTCGTCCCCATCGCGCGCGGCCTGCGGCCGTCCCCGCGCGGGGAACTGGAGATCACCGACGTCAACCTGCGCTACCTGGAGCGCGGAAAGGCGCGCCTGGTCGACCTCGGCCGCGGTTTCACCTGGCTGGACACCGGCACCCACGACTCCCTGCTGGACGCCGGACAGTACATCCAGACACTGGAGCGGCGCCAGGGTCTGCGCATCGCCTGCATCGAGGAGGTGGCCCTGCGCATGGGGTTCATCGACGCCCGGCAGTGCCGCCGGCTCGGTGAACGGCTGGGCAACTCCGGATACGGCCGCTACGTCATGGACGTCGCCGACTCGCTCCGGGACGCCGGGCCCGAGCAGCGCGGCGGGACGCTCGGCCCCCACCACGGCGGCCGTGACCCGCTGCCCACCGCCGCCCGGTCGCACCCGGCCCGGCCGGCGGCGCCGGCCGGACCGCCGAGTCCCGCCCAGAGCTGACGGAGGAGAGGCCTGTGCGCATCGCCGTGTCCGGCTCCATCGCGACCGACCACCTCATGGTCTTCCCGGGGCTCTTCGCCGACCAGCTCATCGCCGAGGAGGTCCGGCACGTCTCGCTGTCCTTCCTGGCCGACCGGCTCGACGTGCGGCAGGGCGGCGTGGGGGCCAACATCGCCTTCGGCCTGGCCCGGCTGGGCCTGCGGCCCGTGCTCGTGGGGGCCGCGGGCGTCGACTTCGGCCCGTACGGCGCCCGGCTGCGGGAGGCCGGTGTGGACACCGACTCGGTCCGCGTCAGCCCGTCCCTGCACACCGCCCGCTTCGTGTGCACCACCGACCGCGAGGAGAACCAGATCGCGACGTTCTACGCGGGCGCCATGGCCGAGGCCGGGCTGATCGACCTCGCCGACGTCCAGCAGCGGGTGGACGGCCTGGACCTGATCATCGTCGGCGCCGACGCCCCCGAGGCGATGCTGCGCCACACCGCCACCGCCCACGCGCTGGGCATCCCGGTCGCGGCCGACCCCTCCCAGCAGCTCGCCCTGCTGGACGGCGAGCAGACCCGGCGCCTGATCACCGGCGCCCGCCTGCTGTTCACCAACGAGTACGAGAGCGCCCTGCTGCGCAGGCGCACCGGCTGGAGCGAGGCGGAGATCCTGGCCCGGACCGGTACCTGGATCGTGACCCGCGGCGCCGGGGGCGTCTCGCTGATGACCGCCCACGGCGCCCCCCGGCACGTGCCCGCCGTACCGGCGGACCGGGTCGCCGACCCGACCGGCGGGGGCGACGCCTTCCGCGCCGGTTTCCTCGCCGGCCTCTCCTGGGACCTGTCGCACGAACGGGCCGCCCAGCTCGGCTGCGCGCTGGCCACGGTGGTGCTCGAATCGGTCGGCACCCAGGAGTACAAGCTGCTCCCCGCCGAGCTGCTGGCCCGCGTCGACCGGTGCTACGGCCGCCGGGCGGCCCGGGAGATCGAACCGTGGCTGGGCTGAGCGGCCGTGCCGGCCGGCCCGCCGCGGCCCCACGCCCCCTCCAGACCGGCCGGCACGAGACCGGAGGCACCCATGACGACCCTGCGGCACATCCTGGCGAGCGGTACCCCGTCCTTCTCGTTCGAGTTCTTCCCGCCCAGGACCGACGCCGGTGCCCGCACCCTGTGGGAGGCGATCCGCCGCGTCGAGGCGCTGTCGCCCTCCTTCGTGTCGGTCACCTACGGGGCGGGCGGCTCGTCGCGGGACCGGACCGTCGACGTCACCCGGCGGATCGCGTCCGACACGACCCTGCGCCCCGTCGCCCACCTGACCGCCGTCGGCCACTCCGTGGCCGAGCTGCGCCACATCATCGGGCACTACGCGGACGTGGGCGTACGCGACGTCCTCGTCCTGCGCGGCGACCCGCCCGGTGACCCCAACGCCCCCTGGGTCCCGCACCCGGACGGCTTCACCCACGCCCATGAACTGGTCTCGCTGGTCAAGGAGTCCGGCGACTTCAGCGTCGGTGTCGCCGCCTTCCCCGAGCGGCACCCGCGCTCCCCGGACTGGGACAGCGACATCCGGCACTTCGTCGCCAAGTGCCGGGCCGGCGCCGACTACGCCATCACCCAGATGTTCTTCCACGTCGAGGACTACCTGCGGCTGCGCGACCGGCTGGCCGCGGCCGGCTGCGACACCCCCGTCATCCCGGAGATCATGCCGGCCACCGACGTCCGCCAGATCAGCCGGTTCGCCCGGCTCAGCGGCGCCGCGTTTCCCGAGGAGCTGGCCCACCGCCTGGAGGCGGCGAGCGGCGACCCGGCGCAGGGCCACCGCGTCGGCGTCGAGTACGCCACCGCCATGGCCGGCCGGCTGCTGGCCGAAGGCGCCCCCGGCCTGCACTACATCACCCTCAACCGTTCCACCGCCACGCTGGAGATCCACCGCGAGGTCCTGGGCGCCCGGCCGGCTCCCGACGCGCTCGCGGTCCCCCGCTGACCCGGGGGCCGGGCGCCGCCGCGCCGTTCGACCACGGATCGAGACATCCTCCACCGGCCCTCGGCGGCGCCCCGGGAGGGTGGCTCCCCCGCGCACACTCACGGAGGTACGGATGACACTGTCGGACCAGGTGGCGATCGTCACGGGCGGCGGACGGGGGATCGGGCGCGAGATCGCGCTCGCCCTGGCCCGCGCGGGGGCGCGTGTGGCGGTCCTCGCGCGCAGCCGCGGTGAGCTGGAGGAGACCGCCGCCCTCGCGGACCCCGGCTGCCCGCCCCTCCTGGTGGTCCCCGCGGACATGACCGACGCGACGGCGGTCCACGGTGCCGTCGCGCGGGTCCACGACCGGTTCGGACCGGCCACCCTGCTGGTCAACAACGCGGCCGTCTACACCCCCGGCGAACCACCGCTGTGGGAGGCCGATCTGGACTCCTGGTGGGGGGACTTCGAGACCAATGTGCGCGGTCCCCTCACCTGCCTGCGCGCCGTCCTGCCGGCGATGGTCGCCGAGGGGCGGGGCCGGGTGATCACCGTGAGCAGCGACAGCGGGGTCCTGCCCTATCCGCTCAGCTCGTACTCCTTCGGCAAGAGCGCGCTGGTGCGGCTCACCGAGACGCTGGGCATCTCCCTGGACAAGGCCGGCAGCGGCGTCCGGACGTTCGCGATCAGCCCGGGCGCCGTGCGCACCCGGCTGACGGAGCCGTTCGCCGTCAAGTTCCCCGACATGCGGTGGACCCCGGCCGAGTACAGCGGCCGGCTGGTGGTCGACCTGGCCTCCGGACGGTACGACGAGCTGCACGGCCGGTACCTGTCGGTCAACGACGACCTCGACCGGCTCCTCGACCGGCTGAAGGAGATACGGGACGAGGAGCTGCTGGTCCAGCGGATGCGCGCCTACGGCCCCGACGGCGTGGTCACCACCAACTGGGAGTGAAGCGCTCCCGGTCCCGGCGCCTCCCGCTTCTGCCAGAAGGACAGGACTCCATGGCGGTCCCGCACACCCCGCAGCGTCCCGTCGCCCTGCCGAGGCTGACGGGCCTGAGGTTCGTCGCCGCGCTGCTGGTCTTCCTCTCCCACATGTCGGCGGCCGGCGTGTTCACCGACGGGCGGATCAACCAGCGTCTCGACACCTGGCTCGGCACGCTCGGCGGCGCCGGGGTGTCGTTCTTCTTCATCCTCAGCGGATTCGTGCTCACCTGGTCCGCCCGGGACGACGACCGGCCGGCCCTGTTCTGGCGTCGCCGGCTGGCCAAGATCTACCCGACGCACCTCGTCACCTGGGTGGGTGGCCTGCTGCTGGCGCTGTGGGCCGGGCAGGCCGTCACGGCCGGCGAGTTCTTCCCCGGCCTGTTCCTGGTCAACGCCTGGGTTCCGCAGTACCCGGTGCTGCGCGGCACCAACGGGGTCGCCTGGTCGCTCTGCGTGGAGCTGGTCTTCTACCTCGCCTTCCCGGCGCTGCTGCCCTGGGTGCGGCGGATCCGGCCGGGCAACCTGTGGAAGTGGGCCGGGGCCGTGGCGCTGGGCGCGCTGGCCGTCCCGGTCCTGGCCGAGACACTGCTGCCGCACCAGCCGCTGCCCGGCCTGAAGTACGGCTGGTGGCAGTTCTGGAGCGTCTACTTCCTGCCCGTCAGCCGACTGCCGGAGTTCGTGACCGGCATGCTCCTGGCCCGGATCGTGAGCGACGGCCGGCGCCTCCCGGTGAACCGCGCCGTGGCCGCGCTCACCGTGGTGCCGGGCTACCTGCTGACGGTGTGGCTGACCGGCTCGTACGGGCTGGTACTGCCCCTGCTGGCACCGCTGGCCCTCGTCGTCGCCGGCGCGGCGCGGGCCGACGCCTCCGGCCGGACCGGGGTGCTGGGGGGCCGGGTGATGGTGTGGCTCGGGGAGACCTCGTTCGCCTTCTACATGTTGCACATGCTCGTGGCGTACCACGGCCCGGTGGCGTTCGGCAGCGGGCAGCAGTGGGACACGCCCTGGGCCGTCGCCCGGATCGCCGCCTGGTTCGCCCTCACCGTGGTGCTCGCCCGGATCCTGTACCGGACCGTCGAACTGCCCGTCGTGCGCCGCTGGGCACGCCCCCGCGCCCGGGCCGGGACCGGGGGCGCGGCACCCGTCCCGGGCCGGGAGACGGGCCGCGCCCCGGCCCCTGAGGTCCCGCCGGGGCGGGGCCCGGTGCGCGCGCGGGACGGGGCCTAGTCGAACCAGCGGTCCCGGGCCAGCTCCTCCGTCCGGGACGGGTCCTCCAGCAGCGCGGCCACCTCGAAGCGGCGCGGCCACTGCCCGGCCGCCCACGCCAGGCCGGCCGCCACCCCCTCCAGGGTGGCCGCGTGCAGGGTGCCGTCCGGGGTGAGCCGCCAGTCCAGTTCGACGCCGCCGGCCCGCAGTTCCCCGTGTTCCACGTACGACGCCGGGGTGCCGGGACCGAGCAGCGCGTGCACCGGGCCGGGCACGTCGTGTTCCTCGCCGTCCGTCGAGACGTCCGCCTCCACGGTCTCGCTCAGCCGCCGTACCTGGAGCAGTTCGGCGAGGTCGGCCGCCCGTGAGGGGGCGACGGGCAGCAGCGGGCGGCCGGTGGCCAGCGGCAGCAGGTCGGGCGCGTCGGCGACCAGCGCGTCGGCCGCGTCCACCACCCGCACCGCGCCGTCGACCACGGCGCGCAGCTCGTCGGGGAGGGTCACCTGCTCGGGGTCGAGGTCGGCGAGCGCGGTGTACAGGCCGTGGAGCTGGGCGGCGCCCACCTCCCGGTCCGGGTCGGCGAGCCGGGTCAGCAGCTCGGCGGCGCCGCCCGGCTCGTCCAGGAGCGCGGCGACGGAGGTGCGCACTCCCAGGGCGCGCAGGACCTCCACATCGGCGAAACCGGTGGTGTCGGCCGGGTCGTACAGGCCCTCCAGCAGCGGGTCGGCCCCCGCGGCGCGCAGCCCGGCCGGGCGCCGGCCGTCCAGCACCGGGTGACCGCGCAGCCACCAGGCGGTGTAGGAGCGGACGGTCCCGGTGGTGCCGTCGGGCAGCAGGATCCGTACCGGCTGGGTGAGGGCGTCGCGCAGCGGCGGCCGGGCCAGCATGGCGAGCGCCCGCGGCCAGGCGTCGTCGTCGACCAGGTCGAGGTCCCGCACGGCGACGATCTCGGTGGCGACCGGCGGCACCGGCGTCTCGGGGAGCTGGTCCAGCACGTCCTCGCACCACACGTCGACCGCGTCGAGCAGCCCGGCGTCGTCCGGCTCCGCGTAGTCCCCGTCGCGCGGCTCCAGCTCGTCCGGGTCCAGGACCACGTCGGTGGCCCGTACCAGGGCGAAGCCGGCGAGTACCCCGCACGCGGCGAGCGGCTGCTCGCCCCACCGCGCGGCCAGCTCGGCGTCGCACAGCGCCAGTTCGCCCTCGCGCATGACGGAGGCGAAGGGGCTGCCGGGCAGGACCAGTTCACCGGCCGGGGCGAGCTCGCCGTCCTCGTCGGGCAGCGCCAGCGCGCCCAGCCACGGCTCGTCGCCCGGTTCGAGGCCCGCCTCGCGCACCAGGGCGAGCACCGTGTCGGCCAGTTCCTCGGCGTCCGGTCCCTCCTCGTCCCACACCTCACCGGCGTCCAGCGAGGCCGCCACCGCTGCCCGCACCTGGGGCGTGGTGAGCACGGCCCGCGGGGTGGCGGGCAGGGCGCCCAGCTTCTCCAGGATCGGGTGGGCGGCGTCCGGGTGCGCCACCTTCAGGCCGAGCCGGGTCAGGTCGGCGGGGGTGTCGGGCAGCGGCAGGAGCACCTGCCGCGGGCCGGTCGCGGTACGGCCGCCGACCAGCGGCACGGGCAGGCCGGTCAGCCGGTCCGGGTCGACGCCGGCCAGCGACTCGTACAGCCGGTACCACCACTCCGGGGTGCGTTCCACCCCGGCGATCCGGTCGATCGCGTCACCCAGCGGGAGCCGCCCCACGCCGAGGGTGCGCAGCTCGGCGCGGCGCTCCAGACCCGCGGGCAGCAGCGTCGGCAGCACCTCGGCCAGGACCCGTACGGTGTCCGCGCCCGCGCCCTCGACCACCTCCGCCTCGAAGGGGCGCAGCGCGGTCAGCTCCTCGGAGGGCGCGGCGGGCGCCAGGAACGCGACGCGCGGCAGCAGCTCCAGGACGGCCGCCCGGATCGCCCCGTCCAGGGCGCCCTTGCCGAGCGGGCCGGGCACCAGGCCGATCGTGCCGGTCGACACGGGCCGCCAGGCACCCAGCAGCTCGGTGTACGCCTCGGCCGCGCACCGCACCAGGAAGTCGGTGAGCGGTCCGGGCGCCGGGTGGCGGCGGCTGGTGTCCAGCGGGAAGGAGGCGATCAGCAGCGCCGGGATGCCCAGTGGCTCGTCCGTGGGCGTCGGCGCGTGCACGACCGGCGCGGTGCGCGGGTGGCCGGGGGCGCCGTCGGCGTCCACCGGGACGGCCCAGGTCACCGACCAGTGGGGCCGCAGCCGCTCCTCGACCGGACGGTCCCTGAGCAGCTCGGGGGCGATGGTGCCGTGGTGGGTGACGGTGCGCCAGCGGTTGGTGCCGCCCGCGCTGTCGTCGACGTGGACGTAGGCGTCGTGCTGCGAGCGGGTCAGCACCCGGCGGGCGCCGGGCGTCTCCACGACGACCTCGGCCAGCCCCGGCAGGGTCAGCAGCAGGGCGTCGTCGATCCCGGCGAGGAGCCGCTCCACCAGGTCCACGGCGGCGGCGTCCCGCAGCGGCAGGATGACGACCGTGTCGTACCCCTCGGGGGCGGTGCCCTCGGCGGGCAGCGGCAGCCGGAGCAGCGGTACGTGGCCGTCGCGGCGGCGCAGTTCGTCCCCCAGGCCCGGGCTGCCCTGCGCGGCGTCGGCGGCCATCTCGCGGGCCTCGCGCAGCGACCAGCGCGCACCGCCGTGGCGGCCGACGACGGCCGGTTCGTCGCTGACCGCCAACACGGCGGCGAACCCGACACCGAACCGGCCGACCGCGCTCTCGTGGCCCTCCCGCTTGGCGGAGGCGCGCAGGGTGCTCAGCGACTCGACACCGGTCGCGTCCAGCGGCGCCCCGGTGTTGGCCGCCGCCAGGACGGCGGGCCCGTCCGCGCCGGCCGGGTGCAGGGTGAGCCGCAGCCGTCCGGGGACGCCCGCGCGGGCGGCGGCGTCGGCCGCGTTCTGGGCCAGCTCGACGACGAGGCGGTCGCGGTAGCCGCCGAGGGCCAGGTCCTCCTCGGCGTTGGCGTCCTCCCGGAACCGCGCCGGCCCCGCGCCCCACGCGTCGAGCACCCCGCGCCGCAACCGCGCGGTCCCGAACGGGTCGGCCTCGGTCGCCGTCGCCCTCACGCTCACGTCGTGCTCCGCTCTCTCGGACTTGCAGGTATGACGTTGTCGCGGCCCGAACGTACCGCGTCCGGGCCGCCCACCCGGGACGGGCCGCTCCCGCCCCTTCCCCGAACGGGGTGACGCACGCCCAGTCCCCTTCCCGAAGGGTTTCAGTCCTGCGCGGGGCCCATTCACCGGGCCCGGGGGCGGCCGGGACGGCAGCGCACCGGCGGCGGGCACGCGGGCAGGCCGGGCCGGCCGGCTCGCGGGGACGGTCCCGGGCCCCGACGCCCCGGGCCCGCGTCCGGCCCGGCGGGCACCGCGCCCAGCGGTACGCCGCGCCCGCTCCACGGGGCGGGCGCGCACGGCAAGGGCCACCCCGGCCCCGGGACGCCCCGCCCGGCGGCCGCGCCGGCCCCCGCGCGGACGCCCAGGGGCCGGCGCGGGGGCCGGGCGGCACCGGGTCCGGCGCCCGCCCGCCCGGAAGCGGCGGGCCGTCCGGCCCGTCCGGGGAGCACCACCGGCGGGGCCGCGCCGGCCAGGGGTCAGCTGTGGCCCAGGTCCTCCGCGGCCGCGTCCGTCGCGGGCGGCACCGAGCCGCCGTCACGGGCCGGGCGCAGGGTGAACTCGTCCGCGCCCATCGAGTCAAGTACCGGCGGCGCCGGGCGCGGGGGCGTCGGCATGACCGCCGCCTCGGAGTGGCCGCCGCATCCGTAGGTGAGCGACACGACGTGCCCGTCGGCCGGGGAGAACTCGTTGGCGCACACGCCGAAGGCCTGCTTCAGGGAGCCGGCCAGCGGCATCAGGAAGCCGCAGGAGACGCACGGCGCGGGCGCGGCCTGGGCCATCGGCGTCTTGGCGCCGAACTTCTCCTCCCACCGGTCCGCCGCGACGTGCAGTCCGTACCGCGACAGGACCCGGGCCCGGCGCAGGCCGAGCTCCTCGGCGACGGCGGCGATGGAGCCGCGCGAGGGGGTACGGGTGATGAACTCGGCGTCCTCGGCCTCCACCAGCTCGGCCATCTCCTCCGAGACGGGCGAGTTCGGCGGCGGGGTGTCCTCGCCGGTGAAGCCGGGCTCCAGCCGCAGGTCGTCGGCCTCGGTGGGCAGCAGGTCGCCCGGACCGAGGTCGCCGGGGCGCAGCCGCTCGCTCCACGGCACCCACTCGGGCGCCAGGAGCGCGTCGGGGCCGGGCAGCAGGACGGTCTCGTCGAGCGTGACGGCCTTGGCGCGGGAGGCGCGGGTGACGGTGACCGCCCAGCGCCAGCCCCGGTAGCCGGGCTCCTCGCACTCGAAGAGGTGGGTGACCACCCGGTCGCCCTCGGAGACCACGCCCGCGTGCTCACCGACCACTCCCGGCGCGGCGACCTCCTCCGCGGCCTCCCGGGCGAGGTCTACCGCCTCGGCGCACAGGCGGTCGGGGGCGGGGGTACGCGGGGTACGGCTTCGCGTCGTCGCAGCACTCACAGGTCTCGCTTCTCTCTACGCCGTCTCACAGGTGCGCCGGCCGATTCGCGAGGTGAGGGGCGGCGGGCGGAGCGGACCAGGGGGCCGCATCGACGTCCGCGCCCTTCGTGTCTCGGGCACACCTATCGTCATCCATTCTGCGGGATGACGAAGAGGCGCGCGGCCGAGAACTTCCGCCGGTGGCGCGCTACGCACGCTACCCCCTCCGCAGCCCGCCGCCCACCTGCCCGCCCCAAGTAGACGTCATCCCGGTTCACGGAGGACCCCTGGGGCACTATGACGGGGTGGCAGGCGAGA
Organism: Streptomyces sp. NPDC050856; assembly: GCF_040653855.1. NCBI lineage: Bacteria > Bacillati > Actinomycetota > Actinomycetes > Kitasatosporales > Streptomycetaceae > Streptomyces > Streptomyces sp. NPDC050856. Next base: position 27,841 of record NZ_JBFAGV010000013.1, read on the forward strand.
GGTCGTCCCAGGATGACGATGCCCGGCCGCTCCGCAGGGCGGCCCGGCGGCTCGGCCGTGCCCTCCACCTGCCGTTCACCGGGACCGCGCGCGGCATCCGCCGGGCGACGCACGCGCACGGCGCGGGCGAGTCGGGCCTGGGAAAACTGATCGAACTGCACGCCGTGAACGGCGCCGGTGACGTGATGATCACCGTCGCCCTGGCGTCCACGGTGTTCTTCTCGGTACCGACGGACGAGGCACGCGGCCGGGTCGCGCTGTACCTCGCCATCACCATGGCGCCCTTCACCCTCCTCGCCCCGGTCATCGGGCCGCTGCTCGACCGTGTCCCGCACGGCCGCCGCGCCGCGATGTCGGGGGCGATGCTCACCCGGGCGCTGCTCGCGCTGACCATGTCGGGGGCGGTCGCCACCGGCGGTCTGGAGCTGTACCCGGCGGCACTGGGCGTGCTGGTGGCCTCCAAGGCGTACGGAGTGGTCAGGTCGGCGGTCGTGCCGCGGTTGCTGCCACCCGGGTTCTCCCTGGTGAAGGCCAATTCGCGGGTCACCCTGTCCGGCCTGCTGGCGACCGGGGTGGCCGCCCCGGTCGGCGCGGGGCTCCAGCAGGTCGGCCCGGCGTGGCCGCTGTACGGGGCGTGCGCGCTGTTCATCGGCGGAACGCTCCTGGCGCTGTCGATGCCGCACAAGGTCGACTCGGCGAAGGGCGAGCGCAAGGCCCACATGCTGACCCACGGCGAGAGCAAGCCGAGCCTGCGCACGGTCGGGCCGTCGGTCCTGCACGGGCTCCAGGCCAACGCGGCGCACCGGGTGCTCTCGGGGTTCCTGATCTTCTTCCTGGCCTTCCTGCTGCGCGAGCATCCGCTCGCGGGGCAGAGCGCGGCGGTGTCGCTGGGCATCGTGGGGGTCGCGGCGGGCGTGGGCAACGCGTGCGGTACCGCGGTGGGGGCCTGGCTCAGGTCCAGGGCCCCCGAGGTGATCATCGCCACCATGCTGACGCTGGCCCTGACGGCGGCGGTCTGCGCGGCGGTGTTCTTCGGCGGGGTGGCCGCGGCGGTCCTGGGCGCGGTGGCCGGGCTGTCCCAGGCCCTGTCGAAGCTGTCGCTGGACGCGCTGATCCAGCGGGACGTGCCCGAGGTGGTCCGCACATCGGCGTTCGCCCGGTCCGAGACGCTGCTCCAGATGGCGTGGGTGGTCGGCGGCGCCATCGGGATCGCCCTGCCGCTGAACGGACCGGTCGGCATGACGGTCGCCGCGGCGATCCTCGGGCTCGGTGTGGCGGTCACGGTGCGGGGCCTCCTGGCGGCGGCCCGGCGCGGCACGCCGCACCCCCGCGTGGCGTGACCGGGGGCGACCGATAGCCTTCGCCCCATGACCGTTGCGTTCTTTTCCGGTAGGGCCCGCCGGGCCGGCGTCGCTCTGGGTGCCGTCTCCGCCGGACTCCTCGTACTCTCCGCCTGCGACAAGCCGACGCCGCTCGCCACCGTGACGGTCGGGTCGGACTCGGTCAACTCCGAGGCGTCCTGCTACAACGAGGGCGGTGCGATCAAGGAATCCCTGATCCAGGGCTGCCTCAACAAGAAGACCGGAAAGACCATCACGGTCTCGATGGACGACAAGATCCGCTTCGGGGTCGACCCGGAGATCGCCGAGCACGGCTGGACGCTGTTCATCGGCGGCCAGCAGGCCGAGCAGGAGCCGTACAAGAAGACCTACCGGACCGTTCCGGCCAGCGCCTTCTTCTCCGCCCAGACGGGCGAGACCTCCAGCACGGCGCAGATCAGCATCGTGGAGACCAGCGGCAAGAAGCTGACCGGCATCTGGCACTTCACGCTGAAGAAGGCGTCCTGACCCTGCGTGTCCTGGTGGTGACGGCCGTGGCGGCGGAGGCGGACTCCGTCGCCGCCGGCCTGGTCGGCTACGGCCCGGCACAGACCGCCGGGCGCCCCCTGCCGGGGGGTCGCACCCTCACCCGCCGCGCCCGCGGCCCGCTGTACGGCGCGCCGCCCGTGCCCGGCGGCTCGCCCGGCACCGCCGGCGGGCTGGTCGACGTCGTCGCCGCGGGCGTCGGACCGGCCGCCGCCGCGGTGGGCACCACCAGCGCGCTCGCCGCCACCCCCCACCCGTACGACCTCGTCGTCTCCGCCGGTATCGGCGGCGGTTTCGCGTCCCACGCGCCACTGGGCGCCGTCGTGGTCTCCGACGCGATCGTCGCCGCCGACCTGGGCGCCGACACGCCCGACGGCCACCTGTCCGTCGAGGAGCTCGGCTTCGGCCGCTCGGTCCACCTGCCGCCCGCCGGCCTGCCCGGCCGGATCGCCGGAGTGCTGCGCGAGGGCAAGCAGCGACACCTGGTCGCGCCCGTGCTCACGGTGTCCACGGCCACCGGCACCGCCGCCCGCACCGCCGAGCTGACCGCCCGCCACCCCCGGGCCGGGGCCGAGGCGATGGAGGGCTTCGGCGTCGCCGAGGCGGCCACCGCCCACGGCGTGCCCGTGGTCGAGATCCGCGCCGTCTCCAACGCCGTCGGCCCGCGCGACCGGGCCGCCTGGCGGATCGGCCGGGCGATGGACTCGCTGCGGTACTCCTTCGAGCTGCTGAGCGGCACCGTCTTCGTGGAGGACCTGTGACCCTGCGGATCGCGTACTCGCCCTGCCCCAACGACACCTTCGTCTTCGACGCGTGGGCGCACGGCCGGGTGCCGGGCGCGCCCGGTCTCGACGTGACGTTCGCGGACATCGACGTCACCAACGGGATGGCCGAGCGCGGCGAGCTGGACGTCCTGAAGGTGTCGTACGCCGTGCTGCCCTGGGTCCTGGACGAGTACGCGCTGCTGCCCTGCGGCGGCGCGCTGGGCCGTGGCTGCGGCCCGCTGGTGCTCACCCGCGAGGCGGGCGCCGGCCTCACCGGGAAGACGGTCGCGGTGCCGAGCGAGCGCTCGACCGCGTACCTGCTGTTCCGGCTGTGGGCGGCGGACCTGGTCCCGGGCGGCTTCGGCGAGGTCGTGGTGATGCCGTTCCACGAGATCATGCCGGCGGTACGGGACGGCCGGGTCGACGCGGGGCTCGTCATCCACGAGGCCCGTTTCACCTACCAGCGGTACGGGCTGCACTGCCTCGCCGACATGGGCGAGCACTGGGAGAGCACCACGGGGCTGCCGATCCCGCTCGGCGCGATCATCGCCAAGCGCTCGCTGGGCGCGGACACGCTGAGGCTGCTCGCCGAGTCGGCCAGGACCTCGGTCCGGATGGCCTGGGACGACCCGGAGGCCTCCCGCCCGTACGTACGGGCGCACGCCCAGGAGATGGACCCGGCCGTGGCCGACCAGCACATCGGTCTCTACGTCAACGAGTTCACGGCCGACCTCGGCGAGAACGGCTACGCCGCCGTACGCGGCCTGCTGACCCGCGCGGCGGCCGAGGGACTGGTCCCGCCCCTCGGCCCGGACGCGCTCGCGTTCGTCTAGGGGTCAGACGTCCAGCTGGTCGGCGACCGCCCGCAGCAGGCCGGCGATCTTCTTGCCGTGCACCTTGTCGGGGTAGCGGCCCCGCTCCAGCATCGGAGTGATGTTCTCCAGCAGGGTGGTCAGGTCCTGGACGATCGAGGCCAGTTCGTCGGGCTTGCGCCGCTGCGCCGCCGCCACCGAGGGCGTCGGGTCGAGGACGGTCACCGACAGCGCCTGATCGCCGCGCTGGCCGGCGACGACACCGAACTCCACCCGCTGGCCGGGCTTCAGGCTGTCGACCCCGGCAGGGAGCACCGACGAGTGCACGAAGACGTCGCCGCCGTCGTCGCGGGAGAGAAAGCCGAAGCCCTTCTCACTGTTGAACCACTTGACCTTGCCGGTAGGCACGTCTGTCCTCGTCCTCGTACTCGATGGGTGACGCCAAAAGAATTCGGCTCCGGATGGCACTGCAGCGGGTCGCCCGGACCCTCCTCCCAAGGCCTTGGCTTGCCTTCGAGCAGGGCGGGACCCCCAGCGCACCAAGGCTAATGGTCCAGGGGCCGGTGACAAGACGTCGCCGGTCCGTTCCCGCGGCCTGGGAACTACCCTGGCTGAATGCTTAGTGAAACCCCTTCCAGCGGCGCCGCCCCCGGTGACGGTCTCGTGCGGGCCGGCGGGATCGTCTTCATCGTCGGCGCGGTGGCCACTCTGGTCACCGTGGCACCGCTCTTCCTGGGCACCGACCCGTTCCCGCCCGTCGCCTACGCCGTCTGCATGCTGATGGGTGCCGGTTTCCTGATCGCCGCGGCGGGCGTGCTGCGGTCGATCGCGGCGCAGCGCCGTCAGGCGCGGTCGGCCACCGACGCCAGGTAACCCTCCCACCAGGCAGGAAAGGCCGTCAGGTCGGGCAGGACGACATCCGCCCCGGCGGCACGCAGCTCGTCCGCGTCGCACGGCCCGGTGGGTACGGACAGGGCCAGCGCACCGGCGGTCCGGGCGCCCCTGACGTCGCCGGTGTGGTCACCGACGTACACGCTCGCCCCCTGCTCGCGCAGCGCCTCCCCCTTGGCCTCGGCCCACAGCCACCCGATGACCTCGTCCGGTTCCATGCCCAAATGGGCGAGGTGGAGTTCGGCGTTCGGCTGGTGCTTGGCGGTGACGACGACGACCCGGCCGCCCGAGGCGTGAACGGCTTGAATCGCATCCCTCGCACCGGGCATGGCGAGCGTCCGTTCGATGGCGTACTCCGGGTAGATCTCGCGATACCGGTCGGCCATCCCCGGAATCCGCTCGGCCGGGAACCAGTGCGCCAGCTCCTGCTCCAGCGGCGGCCCGAGCCGGGTGACGGCCAGGTCGGCGTCGATCGGCACGCCGGTCTCGGCGGACAGCGCCCGGTAGGCGGCGTGGATACCGGGTCGCGAGTCGATGAGGGTCATGTCGAGGTCGAAACCGACGGTGGGGATCGGGGTGGAGGCCATACCGGCCATTGTCCGCCGACCCGGCGCGGGTGCGAGGACCGGCCCCAGGCCGCCCCGGTGCGGGCGCGGAGGCACCTCAGGGCGCGCGCCCTGAGGCGCGGGGGCGGGGGTCAGCGGCGGCGGGAGCGCCGGACGAGGTACAGCGCGGAGGCGACCGCCGCGCCGCGCACCACCCAGGGCCACAGCTCCGCGACCGCCGCCCCCAGCGCGTCGCCGCCCGGTGCGACGGGGTCGCCCCAGCGGCCGTCCACCCTGCCCCACAGCCAACCGGCGGCGCCCGCCACGACCAGACCCGGCAGGCCGAGCACGGCCCACTTCGCCTCGGCGCGGCTGAGCCGGCGCGAGGCGTACGCGAGCAGCCAGCCGCCGGCCAGGGCCAGCCATGAGCCGAGGACGGCGCCGGCCACCAGCAGCACGGCGGCGATCAGCAGCAGCGGGCTGGCGACCCGGCGGGCCGGGGCCGGCTCGGCCACCACGGGCTCGACGACAGCCGGGGCCGGGCCCTTGGCGCGCCGGAGCCGCCAGGCGTGCCGGACCAGGCGCGGGCCGCGCGGTGGCGAGGCGTCCGGCGCGGCGGCCGGGTCCGCCACCTCGCCCTCGGCCTTCTCCCCGTCCGCCTCCTTGGGCGGGGGCTTGAGCATGTCCGGGATCTCCACACCGCCACGGAACCCGGGCACGATGTCGCCCGGACCGTAGGTGCCTTCCTCGACCCGCCACCAGTCCGGCCCGGTGTCCGCCGCGCCGACCTCGTCCATCCCCGCCAGGTGCGGCCCCCACTCGCGGGGGGCCGGCGCGGGTGGCTCCGGTTCGGTCCTGCGGGGGCGGGGGACCAGTCGCCGGGCGCGGGGCGTGCGCTGCTCGGGCACGGCGGACCGCACCGGCGGGGACCCGGGCGCCGGCCCGCCCGCCGCTGTACCGCCCGTACCGCCCGGGCCGCGCGAAGCACCGGTACCGCCCGGGCCGCCCGTTCCGCCCGGGCCGCCGGACGCCGCCGACGACACCACGTCGTCCGGCGTGCCGATGGCGCCGAGGATGCGCCGTACGGCCGTCGGGTCGTCCGCGCCGTCCCGCGCGCGGCGGCGGGCGATCTCCTCGCGCAGCGTCGCCACCAGCCGCATCCGCGCCTGGGAGGACAGCTGTTGCTGCTGAGCCAGGTCGCCGACCCGGCTCAGGTAGTCGAAGACCAGCTGGTCGCTCTCGATCCCCACTGTTCCCCTCCACGGCCATGGGCTGCCGCCCTGTCCCGACGTTAGCGCCTGCGCAGGGGCTAACGTGGTGCGGATGGGGACCGGTGAGCTCGATCAGGTGGATCAGGAGGCGCACGTGTCCGAGGGCCGTGGCGGTACGGCGGCTCCGCGCACCCTCGCGGAGGCGCTGCGGGCACGTGGCGACGAGGGGCTGACCGCACTGCTGCGGGCCCGGCCCGACCTGCTGGTGCCGGTGCCCGCCGACCTCGGCCAGCTCGCCACCCGGGCCGGGACCCGGGCCTCCGTGGTACGGGCGCTGGAGCGGCTCGACCGGTTCACCCTCCAGGCCGCCGAGGCGCTGGCCGTGGCGCCGGACCCGGCCCCGTACCCGGTGCTGCTGGCGCTGATGGCCGGTGACGAGGGCGACCCGGACGTCGCGGCGGCGCTGCCGGGCGCGGTGGGCACGCTGCGCGACCAGGCACTGGTGTGGGGGGACGACGACCGGCTGCGGCTGGTGCGCACGGCGCGTGAGCTGCTGGCGCCGTCGCCGCAGCACCCCTCGCCCACCGGGCTGGGTCCGACGGTCGCGGAGGCCACGGCGGGGATGTCCCCGGGGCGGTTGCAGGAGATCCTCGGCGCGGCGGGGCTGCCCACGACACACGATCCGGTCTCGGCGGTCGCCGCGCTGACGGCGCTGTTCACCGACCGGACCCGGATGGGCGCGCTGCTGGACACGGCGCCGGCCGACGCGCTGGGCGTGCTGGACCGGCTGGTGTGGGGGCCGCCGTACGGCGAGGTGACGGCGGACCCGGCGCCACCGGTGCGGTGGCTGCGGGACCGCGGGCTGCTGCTGCCGGTGTCGGCGCGCACGGTCGTGCTGCCGCGCGAGGCGGCGCTGCACCTGCGCGGCGGGCGCGCGCACCGGGCGCCGGAGCCGGTGGCGCCGGTCGTGACGGCGGCGCGCGAACACCGTCCACAGGTTGTGGACAACACGGCCGCGGGTCAGGCGTACACGGCGCTGGCGACCGTCGAGGAACTGCTCAGGGAGTGGAACGAGGGCGGCCCGGCGGTCCTGCGGGCCGGTGGTCTGTCGGTACGCGACCTGAAGCGGACGGCGACGGCGCTCGACCTGCCCGAGCAGGCGACGGCGTTCTGGCTTGAACTGGCGTACGGGGCGGGGCTGATCGCCTCGGACGGCGAGGCCGCCGAGCGGTACGCGCCCACGCCCGAGTCCGACGAGTGGCTCGACCTGCCGGCCGCCGAGCGGTGGGCCGGGCTGGTCACCGCCTGGCTGGCCGCGACCCGCGCCCCCGGCCTGGTCGGCGGCCAGGACGCGAAGGGCCGCACCTTGTCGGCGCTCGGCCCGGACCTGGACCGCGGCCCCGCGCCGGAGGTGCGCCGCCGGGTGCTGAGCCTGCTGGCCACGCTGGAGCCGGGCGCGGCGCCCGACCCGGACACCCTGCTGGCCCGGCTGCGCTGGGAGCGCCCGCTGCGCGGCGCCGCCACCTCGGGCGCCGACCTGCGCGCCCGCCTGGCGACCTGGACACTGACGGAGGCGGAGGCACTGGGCGTCACGGGACGGGGCGCCCTGTCGTCGGCGGGCCGCGCCCTGCTGGGCGAGGACGCCGGAGGGAGCGCCGCGGGCACCGGGGACACCGGCCGCGCCCCGGACGCCGGAGGCGCCGGCGGGCACGGTGCCGGCGGCACCGGTACGGCCGTCGCCGAGCGCGCCGCCCGGTTGCTGGCGCCGCTGCTGCCCGAGCCCGTCGACCACGTACTGCTCCAGGCCGACCTGACCGCGGTCGCCCCCGGCCCCCTGGAGCGGCCGCTCGCCGACATGCTCGCCGTCCTCGCGGACGTGGAGTCCAAGGGCGGCGCCACCGTGTACCGCTTCACACCCGGCTCCGTGCGCCGCGCCCTCGACTCCGGGCAGGCCGCCACCGACCTGCACTCCTTCCTGGCCGCCCACTCCCGCACGCCCGTTCCGCAGCCGCTCTCCTACCTCATCGACGACGTCGCCCGCCGGCACGGCCACCTCAGGGTGGGCGCCGCCTCCGCCTACGTACGGTGTGACGACGACGCCGTGCTGGGCGAGATCCTGGCCGACAAGCGGTCCGCTTCCCTGCGGCTGCGCCGCCTCGCCCCCACCGTGCTGGCCGCCCAGGCGGACCCGGCGGCGCTGCTGGAGGGACTGAGGTCCATGGGCTTCGCCCCGGCCGCCGAGTCGGCGGAGGGCGACGTCCTGGTCACCCGCGCCCACGCGCACCGCACCCCGCCCCGTGCGGCTCCCGCTCCCGTCCCGGACGGGCCTCCGGCACCCGACGGCACACTGCTGGGCGCGGCGGTACGGGCGATCCGCGCCGGGGACCGGGCGTCCACGGTGGTGCGCAAGGAGGAGCCGGACAGCGGCCGGACCACCGCCGCCGGCGAACTGCCGCGCACCTCGGCCGCCGAGACCCTCGCCACCGTCCAGGCCGCGGCGATGACCGGCTCGGCCGTGTGGATCGGCTACGTCAACGCGGAGGGCGCGGCCAGTCAGCGCGTCATCGCTCCGGTACGGGTGGAGGGCGGCTTCGTCACGGCGTACGACCACACGGCCGACGAGGTCCGTACGTACCCGCTGCACCGCATCACGGGTGTCGCGGAGCTGGCCGACGACCCGGTCTGACGCCAACCATGCCCGCAGTGCGGGGATTTACCTCCCCGGGGTGACCGATCGGCCACCCCCGAGGGACATTTCGCATCCCGGCGGCGCGGCCTGGGCAGCAGGGGGGTGTCCCCGGACGCCCCGGGGGTCACCCCACGGGGCGCTCGCCGCACCAACAGAAAGAGGCAGTTCCATGCGTCGTGTCACCACCGTCCTGTTCGTCGCCGCCGCGATCCTCTCCGCCCTCACGGCACCCGCCGCCGCCATCGGCATCGATCTCGGGGGCGGGCTCACACTCTGACCGCCCGCCTCCGGGCGACCGGGTCCGCGCCGCCTTCCGGACGGTGCGGGCCCGGTACCGGCCGACCGCCGACCCGCCGACCCGTGGTCACCTTCGCGAAAGGACCGCCATGTCCCGTCGTCTCGCCCTTGTCCTCGCCGGCGCCGTCCTGCTGTTCACCGCCCTGGCCACCCCGGCCGCCGCCAATCCGCTCCCGCCGATCACCGGACCGCTGACCGACGTCCAGGTGGAGGGCCCGCTGATCCAGAGCATCATGCTCTGACCCGCTGACGGCGTTCCGAGGGCTCCGCGCCGGTCGCCCTCACTTCACCGGCCGGTCACCGCCCGTACCGCCGTTACTCGGCCGGCTTGACCGGGTGGGGCTCCCGGGGAGGGGCCGACTGGACGGTCGGCCGGGTGTGCGGCGGCGGCGCGGCCGGCCCGTCGGCCGGCGGCTCCCCGGACCGCTCGGCCGGCTCCGCCACCGCCCGCCGCCTGTGCACCAGGCGACCCAGGCGCCTCCCCAGCAATACGTACCCCAGCAGCGCACCCGACGTGTTCAGAATCACGTCGTCCACGTCGAAGGCCCGCCCCGTCACGATCGCGCCCTGGATGAGCTCCACCAGCGTCATCACCAGCACCGTCAGCGCCACCACTCGCAGCAGTCGCAGCGAGCGCGGCACCAGGACCGGCAGCAGGACACCGAAGGGCACACCGAGCAGCAGATTGCCGCCGATCTGCTTACACGCCGCCAGGAACGTGTAGTCCTGGGCGTACTGGCGCAGCGAGGCACCCGGCCGCAAGTTGGTGGTCGCCACACCCGCCGAGGCCTGTGACGGGGTCAGCGTCAGGCGGGCCAGCACGGCCGAGAAGGCCACCAGCGCCAGGAACGCCACCACGATCAGGCTTATCCGAAGGACCGTCCTGCCCCACTCCGCACGGGGCCCAGCTCCCGTAGTCATGGCGCCCGGATACCCGCCCGCCCCGCGCGCACTCCCCGCTCACCCCGCCGATCAGGGACACTGGTTGTTTGGCCGGATACCGAAGGCCGTCAGGAAAGGGTGAGGCGTGAACGGACCACTGATCGTCCGGACGATCAAGCTGGATACGCATACCTAGCACGCCAGGGTGGGCGACGGGAAGACCCGCCTGGCCACCGCACGGGGCGCTACGTGCGCTTCACACTCTCCGGCGGGACCAGCCACTCACGGCCCCCGCCCTCAGGCCAGAGGAAGGCCATAGGGCGCTTCCGGCGCTCGCTCGGCAGGCAGGCGGGATCCTCATAGTCCGGAATCACGTCTCGCAGGATGCCGGCGCGTCCCGCGCCGTCTTCCACGCGTCGCCCGATGTCCGCCGCGGTGACCATCAGTGCCCTTCGGGGTGTCGCCGCATGAAGACGTTGCAGTCGGACACGGTCGTCATGTCGCCCCCGGCACGGGCGCGGGAGCGCACGTTGGCCAGTTCGGTGCATCCCGCGCACCCGTCGACAGGATCCGGGTCCGGATCCAGGTGCAACGGCAGCTCGATCGGCGGGGTGCTGTATCGCGTGGGCTCACTCATGGCGCGATGGTCGCGCCGGCCGTCAGGACGGAGGAACCTCGTACGTTTCCCACTTCGGGACGTCCCACCGCGTGTAGAACGTCCCTCGGACGTCCGAAAGCCGAGGGGGCACATCATGTCGAACGAGCGACTTCGAGCCGTCATGGAGGCAGGTGGCTGGACACACGCAGCCTTGGCCGGGGTCACGGGGGTCGACCCCAAGTCCGTGGAGCGGTGGGTCAATCTAGGGCGCACACCGCGCCGAGCAACGGCGCTGGCGGCAGCGGAAGCGCTGGGCGAGGACGTGCACGCCCTGTGGCCGACACTCCGACAGGCGCGTGCCGCACGAGCTGTCAGCTCCGAACTGGTCGCTCTCTATGGGCAGCGAGCAGACCTTCCTGTGTCGGTCTTCGTGGACCTTCTCTCCCAGGCGCGCCAGCGGATCGACGTGCTGGTGTACGCGGCCGTCTTCCTGCACGAGGCATACCCCCGCCTCAGCGACCTCCTGCGTGAACGGGCCGACGACGGTTGCGCGGTCCGCATCGCCGTGGGCGACGCCGATGACCCCAACGTCCAGCAGCGCGGGCGGGAAGAGAGGTTCGGCCACGGCATCGAATCCCGCTGTCGTCTCGCACTCCTGCATTACCGGCCCCTCGCGGACGTACCGGGCATCGAGCTGCGCACCCACGGAACGACCCTCTACAACAGCCTGTACCTCGCCGACGACCAGATGCTGGTCAACACACATGTGTGGGGCGTCAACGCCTACGGCGCGCCCGTGTGGCACCTCCGGCGCCACGGCGACGGGGGCATGTTCGACACCTACGCGGGGAGCTTCGACGCCGTGTGGGAAACCGCCCACCCCGTGGAAGGCTGAGCACCGTGGCCCGAACCGAGTACTACGACGATCCGAACGCCCCCCGGCCGAACAGCCTGGTCGTGGCAGCCTCCGCCGTCGTCACAGATGGGGACGGCCGCGTACTTCTCCAGCGGCGCCGGGACAACGACTTGTGGGCGCTGCCGGGCGGAGCCATGGACATGGACGATTCCCTGCCTGGCGCGGCCGTGCGAGAGGTCAAGGAGGAGACCGGCCTGGACGTTGAGATCACGGGACTCGTCGGCACGTACACCGACCCCCGCCATGTCATCGCGTACAGCGACGGAGAGGTACGCCGGCAGTTCAACATCTGCTTCACCGGCCGGGTCGTCGGCGGCACCCTGGCCATCTCCGAGGAGAGCACGGAGCTCCGCTTCGTGGCGCCCGAAGAACTCGACTCACTTCCCATGCACCACACGCAACGGCTGCGCATCCGGCACTTCCTGGAACACCGCGCCGCCCCGTACTTGGGGTAGGGCCACGAACCGCCCGTTTCGACCTGTCACCTCAGCGGCAGAGGTCCATGATGGTGTCGTCGAAGTCAGGGAACTCCGCTGCGGCTTGCTCGATCACGGTGGCCGCCGGTTGATGCTGGTCGGACGCGAACCGCTCTGCAACGGCCAGCAACTCATCGTTGGGGCGTGGAGTCCAATCCGGCTCGTACTGGGTAACCGCCTCCCATGGGCCGAAGCCGTCGGCCAGCAGCCAAAGGAAGGCCCCCAGGTCGCGTGCGACGACGCCGGTCTCCCCTTCGGACCCGAGGAAGACGACAGGTTGATCGGCCAGGGGTAGCCCCGGCCGCACTAGCCAGAAGGCTGCATACCCTCCCGAGCCGTCCTGGCCGAACACGCGGAAGTCATCCCCGCACAGTTCGCCGTTTCCGGTCCATGCCCGGAACCAGTCAGTGGTCTCCTCGGCGGACAGGAAGGCTGTGAAGGGCTCGAAGTCGACCCCATCACCACCGGCATAGTCGAAACGAGTGGCCATCGCAGCGGCTAGCCCGGCGGGGAACTGTAGATCATCAGGGAGCGTCATCCGGACACGCTAACGGTGCGGTCGGACACCGACGACCGACACCCCGCAGGAACACCCCGATCGACCATGCGACAGTTTTCCCTCCCACACGAGCTGGCCAAGGACGGAAGGGGGCCACCGCCCCCCTCTCTCACACGATCGGACGCGGTTGAGAAGACGGGATGACGGATGGAGCCCCTGATCTGTTTTTCTCTTACTTTTCTACGTGCCATCAAAAAGTAGGGAGAACCGTCATTCCGTCATCGCTCGGCGGGCTCAGAACAGCTCAAGCGTCTGAGCCGCAGCGCGCTGTACGACCGCTTCGACGTCCTTGCCGTCGGCGTCCGCGCGGCGGATCTCGCCGTCCTCTCCGAAGTAGACCGCGAGGCGGGAAGTGTCCAGTCTCGGGCCGCCCTTGCGGGACATGCCGACCTCGACGTACGCCCCCGCGTTCAGCAGCAGATCACGCTTGCCCGCCGTGTCCGCGTCCTTCCAGAGCTGTGCGTGAGTCCGGCCGGTCGGGACCGCTTCCACGCCCGCAGGCTTCGCGGTGCGCTGCTTTTCGCTCAGCGAAGCCAAGCGCTCCTCCAGCTTGGCGTACTGGGCCGCGTACCTCGCGGCACCTTCCTCGCCCTTGAACAGGCCACGGTCGTACCGGTCCTTCCTCAGGTCCTCCAGCGCTTCCCTGGCCTGCCGGATCTGCGGACGGAAGTCCTCGCCCACGTGCTCCACCATGCGCACCACGGGGAAGGCGCCGAACTTCTCCAGGAACAGCGCCGTGACGTGCTGCTCCATGCCCTCACCCGCGATGCTCACGCCGTAACAGGTGAGTTCCGTGCCTGCCTGCCGGGCCTTCAACCGGCCGATGCACCGATAGCGGATGCGGCCCTTGGCGACGTACGTGTACATGCGGTTGTGGCAGACCGCGCAATAGACGATCCCCCGCAGCAGCGCCGTTCCCTCGCGTCGCCGGTCGCCCGGATTGGCTCGCCGGCTCAGCTCGTCCTGCAACGCCTGCCAGGTGTCCATGTCCAGGATCGGCGTGCGGTTGACCAGTGGCAGCCCGTCCGTCATCAGGATCGGCTTGCCGTCCTCGATCACCTGCCCCAGCAACTGAGGGTTGCCGAGAAGGCTGCGCAAGGTGGAGGGGTACCACCGCTTGGAGTCGCTGCGCTTGCCCGTGGTCTGCCGTGACGAGTGGCCGGGCGAGGGCTTGTCCGACTTCGTGAGGTCCGATGCGATCTTGAGTAGCGAGTCCTTGTTGAGGACCCGTTCCACGATCTCGTGGATCGTCTTCGCTTCCTCGGGGTTGATCTCCAGGACCTTCCCCGCACCGTCGGGGTCGGGGGCCACCCGGTACCCGTACGGCACTCTGCCGCCCGTATAGCGGCCCTCCCGTCGCAGGTGTTCATGGGCGCTTGAGACGCGCATACCGATGGTGTCGGACTCCAGCTCGGCGAAGACCGCGATCACCTTCGCCATGGCACGCCCCATGGAAGAGGTGAGGTCCAGCGGCTCACTGGCGGACGCGAGAGCCACGCTCTCCGCCTGGGTGACCTTCATGATCTCCGCGAAGTCCACCGTGGAGCGGGCCAAGCGGTCGATCTTGAAGAACACGATCACGTCGAACTCGGCGAGCCGGGCCAAGATCCGCTGAAGTCCCGGACGATCAAGGCCGCGCGAGTAGCCCGAGACGTCGATGTCCTCTTCCACGGCTATGACCTGCCAACCACGGGCCGCGCACAGTGCCTCACAGGCCGCGCGCTGACGCTCGGGCGAGGTAGAGTTTTCTGTTTCCCGCGAAAGGCGGACATAGATGGCCGCGCGCATTCCCGACGCGTTCGCCGGGACGCCCTTCGGGCGACGGGCACGGGGCATGGCCCTGGCCGCGGCAGGCGCAGATGTGGTGTCTGTCACACGAGGATCCTATCTGCGGAGGTATGTGTGTCCTGCCTGATCGTCCAGAGCGACAAGACACTCCTGCTCGAAGTCGACCACGAGCGGGCCGACGCGTGCCGTCGCGCCATCGCCCCGTTCGCGGAGCTGGAGCGCGCGCCCGAGCACATCCACACCTACCGCGTCACCCCCCTCGGCCTGTGGAACGCCCGCGCCGCCGGTCACGACGCCGAGCAGGTCGTGGACGCCCTGGTGGAGTTCTCCCGCTACCCGGTGCCGCACGCGCTGCTGGTCGATGTCGCCGAGACCATGGCCCGCTACGGGCGGCTCACCCTCAGCAAGCACCCCACCCACGGGCTGGTGCTGACCACCACCGACCGGCCCGTCCTGGAGGAGATCCTCCGGTCCAAGAAGGTGCAGCCGCTGGTCGGCGCGCGGGTGGACCCGGACACCGTCGTCGTGCACCCCTCCGAGCGCGGGCAGATCAAGCAGACGCTGCTCAAGCTGGGCTGGCCGGCCGAGGACCTGGCCGGGTACGTGGACGGCGAGGCTCACCGGATCGACCTGGCCGAGGACGGCTGGGCGCTGCGCCCGTACCAGCGGCAGGCCGTCGAGAACTTCTGGCACGGCGGCTCCGGTGTCGTCGTGCTGCCCTGCGGTGCCGGAAAGACGCTGGTCGGCGCGGGTGCGATGGCGCAGGCCAAGGCCACCACGCTGATCCTGGTGACCAACACCGTCTCCGCCCGCCAGTGGAAGCACGAGCTGGTCAAGCGCACCTCGCTGACCGAGGACGAGATCGGCGAGTACAGCGGCACCAGGAAGGAGATCCGCCCGGTCACCATCGCCACCTACCAGGTGCTGACGACCAAGCGGAAGGGGATCTACCCCCATCTGGAGCTGTTCGACTCCCGGGACTGGGGCCTGATCGTCTACGACGAGGTGCACCTGCTGCCCGCGCCCGTGTTCAAGTTCACCGCCGATCTCCAGGCCCGCCGGCGGCTCGGGCTGACCGCGACCCTGGTCCGTGAGGACGGGCGGGAGTCGGACGTCTTCTCGCTCATCGGGCCGAAGCGGTTCGACGCGCCGTGGAAGGAGATCGAGGCGCAGGGCTACATCGCGCCGGCCGACTGCGTCGAGGTCCGCGTCAACCTCACCGACGCGGAGCGGCTCGCCTACGCGACCGCCGAGACGGAGGAGAAGTACCGCTTCTGCGCCACCACCGCGACCAAGCGGAATGTCACGGAGGCGCTGGTACGGCGGTTCGCCGGGCAGCAGATCCTGGTGATCGGCCAGTACATCGACCAGCTCGACGAGCTGGGGGAGCACCTGGACGCACCGGTGATCAAGGGTGAGACGTCGAACGCGCAGCGGGAGAAGCTGTTCGAGGCGTTCCGGCAGGGTGAGATCAGCGTGCTGGTCGTGTCGAAGGTCGCCAACTTCTCGATCGACCTCCCGGAGGCGACGGTGGCCATCCAGGTGTCGGGCACCTTCGGCTCCCGCCAGGAGGAGGCGCAGCGGCTGGGGCGGGTGCTGCGGCCGAAGGCCGACGGCCACCAGGCGCACTTCTACTCGGTGGTCGCCCGGGACACGATCGACCAGGACTTCGCGGCCCACCGCCAGCGGTTCCTGGCGGAGCAGGGTTACGCGTACCGGATCGTGGACGCGGACGAGCTGCTGGCGCGGGACCCGGACCCGGGCTCGGCGCCGGACTCCGGCGCGGACCCGGGCGCGGGCCTCACCGGCGCCTGATGCCGGCCTCCTCGGTGTACTCGCCGAGGACCACCACGCCGAACACCGCGCCGGCGAAGACCTTGACCGCGCGCAGGGCGCTGCCGACGGGGTGCGCGGAGCGGGCGTGGGCGTGGGCGGCGGTGGGTCGCTCGCTGCCGTGGGCGAAGGTCGATGAGGTCATGCCCCCAGCATGGTTCGCGCACCGGGACGGCACATCGGTCCACAGGGCGAACCCGGATCCGGCCCGCGTACGACTCCAGGCATACGCCGTCCCCTACGGGTCGTAATCCGGTCGACCCTCCCGTGGCGCCTGGCTAGAATCGCCGGCTTGCCCGCCTCCCTCGTGGAGTGCCGCCCTCCGGTCGGCAACCGGACGGCCCGCCATCAGCCGCGTCACACCCCCGGAGGCTCCGCCGTGCCTGACCCACTCGCGCGTGAACGCGCCCACCTCGCCGCTTCGCGGGCCGCGTTGCGCGCCATGCGCGAGGACGCGCAGGCGCTCGACATCCGGGACGTGACCGCGAACTGGGTCAACGCCGCCGTCCTGCGGGCGCAGCTCGAGGAGCGCGTCAAGGCGCTGGCCGACCTGTCCCACACCCCGCTGTTCTTCGGCCGCCTCGACTACCTGAGCACCACCCAGGAGGGGCAGCGCTTCCACATCGGGCGCCGGCACGTCCACGACGCGGACGGCGATCCCATGGTCGTCGACTGGCGCGCGCCGGTGTCCCAGCCGTTCTACCGGGCGTCGAAGCGGGACCCGCAGGACGTGGCGCTGCGGCGGCGCTTCGGGTACACCGGCGGGGAGCTCACCGCGTACGAGGACGAGCACCTGAGCGACCCGGCGGAGGAGGAGCGCGCGTCCGGGCTCCTCCGGGCGGAGATCGAGCGTCCGCGCGTCGGCCCGATGCGGGACATCGTCGCGACGATCCAGCCCGAGCAGGACGAGATCGTCCGCAGCGGCCTGACCGGCACGGTCTGCGTCCAGGGCGGACCGGGCACCGGCAAGACGGCCGTGGGCCTGCACCGGGTGGCGTACCTGCTGTACGCGCACCGGGAGCGGCTGGCCCGTACCGGCACGCTGGTCATCGGGCCGAACCGCTCCTTCCTGCACTACATCGAGCAGGTGCTGCCGGCGCTCGGCGAGCTGGAGGTCAGGCAGGCGACGGTGGACGACCTGGTCGGGCATGTCGAGGTGCGCGGCGTGGACGACCCGGTGGCGGCCGTGGTCAAGGGTGACGCCCGGATGGCCGAGGTGCTGCGGCGGGCGGTGCGCTCGCACGTGACGATGCCGGTGGAGCCGCTGATGGTGGTGCGCGGCTCGCGCCGCTGGCGGGTGCCCGCCCACGAGCTGGCGGACATCGTCCGGGAGCTGTTGGACCGCGACATCCGGTACGGGGCGGCCCGCGAGGCGCTGCCGCAGCGGATCGCGCACACCGTGCTGGTGCGGATGGAGCAGGCGGGTGAGGCGCCGGACGACCGGGTGCAGAACGCGGTGGCGCGCGATCCGGCGGTGAAGGCGGTCGTCAAGGCGGTATGGCCACCGGTGGACCCGGCGAAACTGGTCCACCGGCTGCTGTCGGACCCCGACTTCCTGGCGGAGCACGCGGCCGGGCTGCTCACCGAGCAGGAGCGCAAGGCCATCGTGTGGACCCGGCCCCCGCGCTCGGCGGGGACGGCCAAGTGGTCGCCGGCCGACGCGGTCCTGATCGACGAGGCGGCGGACCTGGTGGAGCGTACGCCGTCGCTGGGCCATGTCGTCCTGGACGAGGCGCAGGACCTGTCCCCCATGCAGTACCGGGCGGTGGGCCGGCGTTGCTCGACGGGCTCGGCGACGGTCCTGGGCGACCTCGCGCAGGGCACGACGCCGTGGGCCACCTCCAGTTGGGCCGACGCGCTGGCCCACCTGGGCAAGCCCGAAGCGGTGGTGGAGGAGCTGACGGCCGGCTTCCGCGTGCCGCGCGAGGTGATCGCGTACGCGTCCCGGCTGCTGCCGCACATGTCCCCCGGGCTGGCGGAGGTCCGGTCGGTCCGGGAGGCGCCGGGCTCGCTGGAGGTGCGCCACGTGGACGGCGACCTGGCCGCGGCGGTGGTCGCGGCGTGCGCGGCGGCGCTGGAGCACGAGGGGTCCGTCGGGCTGATCGCGGCGGACCCCCGCGTACCGGTCCTGGCCGACGCCCTCCGCGCGGCGGGCCTGCGCTGGCTGTCCCCCGGCGAGGAGACCACCGCGGCCTGCCGCCTCACCCTGGTCCCCGCCTCGCTGGCGAAGGGCCTGGAGTACGACTACGTCGTCCTGGACGAACCCGCGGCCGTCGTCGACGCCGAGCCCGACGAACGCACCGGCCTGCGCCGTCTGTACGTCAGCCTCACCAGGGCCGTGTCCGGCCTGACCGTCCTCCACGGCGCCCCGCTCCCGCCCCAGCTCGGCTGAGGGACACCCCGCCGGGGCGGCACCGCGCGGCCGGCGCCCGGTGCGGCGCGCCGGCCCCGGGCGCCGGGGCGCGGCCGGCCGGCACGCGGGCGCCCGCCCCGGCGCCGGAGGCCCGGGCGGAGCCCCCGGCCGCGGGGGCGGGAGGCGGCGGGGCGGCTAGCGCTCGTCCAGGGCCGTGCGCCACTGTCGTACCGCCGTCGGGGCGACGGGTGCGGACCATCCGGCCGGGCGCGCCGCGCCGCCGATGTGGAAGGCGTCCAGGCCACCCGCCAGGAGCCGGGGCAGGTGGTCGAGCCGGAGGCCGCCGCCGACCAGGACGCGCGGCTCGTACCCGGGCTCGCCCCGCCGCGCCGCCTCGGCGAGCAGTGTCGGCAGGCCCTCGTCGACACCGGCCGGTGAGCCCGCCGTGAGGTAGGTGTCCAGGCCCGGCAGGTCCGCGAGCTGTTTGCGCAGGGCGTCCCGGTCGGTCGCCCGGTCGATGGCCCGGTGGAACGTCCAGCGGCAGCCCTCCACCTCGGCGACCAGCCGTTCGACGGCGACCAGGTCGGCGTGGCCGGCCGCGTCCAGGAAGCCCAGGACGAACTCGTCGGCTCCCTCGTCGCGCAGGTCCGCCGCCGCCCGGACGAGCGCGTCGATGTCACCCGCCGCGAAGCCGTCGGCCAGCCGGAGCATCACGCGCAGCGGGATGTCGACGGCGGCGCGGACGCGCGCGTAGGTCTCCCGGGACGGGGTGAGCCCGTCCGCGGCGATGTCGGTGACCAGCTCCAGCCGGTCCGCTCCTCCGGCCTGGGCCGCGATCGCGTCCTCCGCGTCAAGGGCGATCACCTCCAGGAGTGCGCGGTCGCTCATGGGACTCCGTTCCTCGGGAAGGTTATAGGTCTAGTCCAATGGACAGCGTAGTGCGCGCGGGGCACGCGGGCAGCCGGACGGGGACGCCAAAAGGCCCGCACCCCCCGGGTGCGGGCCTGCGACGCCTCAGCGCCGCCGGGCTGCTCCGGGCTCCCGCTCAGCGCTTGACGGGCTTCGCGGGGGCCGGCTTCTTCGCCGCCTCGTCCTTGGCACGGGCCTCGTACTGGCCGATGTCCAGGAAGTGGCGCAGCTCCTCGGGCGTGCCCTTCAGCGCCTTCGTCGCCGCCGCCTTGACCGCGGGACCGCCCGCTCCGGCGATCCGCGTGGCGCGCAGCCGGTCGTCCGTGAGGCGCGCCGCGTGCTGGCCGGTCTCCAGGAACTCCTGGACGGCCTGCTCGGTCCCTGCCTGCAGGGCCCTCTTCGCCGCTTCCCTCACCGACGGGCCGCTCACGCTCACGACCCGTGAGACCCGCACCCGGTCGTCCGCGAGGCGCGCCGCGTGCTGGCCGGTCTCCAGGAAGTGCCGTACGTCCTCCGCCGTGCCGTCGAGCGCCTTGCCGGCCGCCTCCTTCACGCCGGGGCCGCCCCGATGCATGATCTGGGCGACGCGCACCCTGTCGTCCTGGAGCCGCGCCTCGTACTGGCCGGACTCCAGGAAGCGGACGAGGTCCTCCGGCGTACCCAGCAGGGCCTTCTTGCCCGCCTCCTTCACCCCGCGGCCACCGGTGGAGATGATCCGCGAGACCCGCACCGAGTCGTCGTCGAACCGGTGCTCGTACTGGCCGGTCTCCAGGAACCGGCGCATGTCCTCGGGCGTGCCGTCCAGCGCCTTCCGCGCCGCCTCGCGGACACCCGGTCCGGTGTACGGGTTGGCCAGCAGCTTGAGGATCGCGACCCGGTCCTGCTCGGCCGGGGAGGCGTCCGTCGCCGAGGCGGACGGTGCCGGGGTGGCAGACACCGGGGTGGCCGGCGCCTCACCGTCGGCGGCGATCGCCGGGACGGAGAACAGGAGAGCGGGGGTGATCGCCACCGCCGCGACAATGGCCGGGATACGGGCCAGCTTCATGCACACCTACCAACCATAAGAACGATCTTCACGTCATCTTCGAAAGCATGTCGATCTTGTGCGAATCCCCGCATCAGGTCAAATGAGTTGAGGCGCCCCGCCGTTCGGACGGGGTGGGCGGCGGGCCCGGGGCGTCGGGCCACGGGCCGTCATGTCCCACCCGCCCCGGTACCGGCGCCCGGGACCGGGGCCCTGGGCAGCCGCGCCCGGCCACGGACCCGCGGGCACCCCGCGGGCCGTGGCGCCGCCGGGTGCGTCGGGGACAATGCACGGCATGCCCGCACTCCCCGCTCACCCCGCCCACGACGAGCTCCGCCGCCGGTGGGAGGCGGCCGTGACCGCCGCCCGCGCCACGGACGGAGGCCCCCCGGTCCCGGAGGGCGCACCGGACCCGGCCCGCTACGCCGACGACCTGCTCGCCCGCTGGGCCGAGCCGCAGCGGCGCTACCACACCACCGACCACCTGGTCGCCGTGCTCGACCGGGTGGACGAGCTGGAGCGGTACGCCGACGACCCCGCCCTGGTCCGGCTCGCCGCCTGGTTCCACGACGCGGTCTACCTCCCCGACCGCTCCACCAACGAGGAGCGCAGCGCCCGCCTCGCCGAGCGCGCGCTGCCCGAGCTGGGAGTCGGCCGGGCCGGTACGGCGGAGGTCGCCCGACTGGTCCGCCTCACCCTCACCCACGACCCGGCCGACGACGACCGCAACGGCGCCGCCCTGTGCGACGCGGACCTCGCGGTCCTGGCCGCCGGGCCGGAGGCGTACGCGGCGTACGCGGCGGCCGTGCGTGAGGAGTACGGCTTCGTGCCCGACGACGACTTCCGGGCGGGCCGCTCGGCGGTCCTGCGGCAACTCCTGGGTCTGCCACGGCTGTTCCGCACTCCGCACGGGGCGCGGGAGTGGGAGGAGCGGGCCCGGCAGAACCTCGCCACGGAGCTGGAACTGCTCACCGCGGGCGGCTGACGCGGCGGCGTTGGCGAGTTGTCGCCAGCCCGGATGGAATAAGCCTCGAAGCGGCCGGGGTGAGGCCGGCCCGCCGGGTGCGGGTGTTGTCCAGCGCGCCCGAGCGCCCCGAGGTCGTGGCGGCGCTGGCGCTCAGTGCCCTGCCGCCGGACGTCCCGTCCTGCGCGCGGTACGGCCCGTGGCCGGGGAGCGCGGCGTCGGGCCCGGTGATGGCCTGGGCGCTGTTCGCCGCGGGGGCCCGGCCGGACGACGTGGCGGCGGCCCGTCCCGAGGAGGAGGTGCGGCTGGCCCGCGAGGTACGGGAGCTCCCGCCTGCCGCGCAGCGGCGGTGGTTCGGCGACAACGTGACCGCGCTGTCCCGCTGCGACCGGCGGCCCGAGCTGCGGCCGGAGCGCTACCGCGCGGGAGCCCCCCGGTGATCTTCTGGTCACGGGTGCGGATGCTCCCGGCCGTGTACGGGACGCTGGCCGCCGTCATGGCCCTGGGCGCCCTGGCCCGTTCCGCCGCCGTGCCCGTCCCGCTCGTCCAGGGCGCCGTCTTCCCGGTGCCCGTCGCGCTGCTCCTGCCGGTGGTGCCCGTCTGCCTGCTCCTGCACGGCCAGGCGCGGGGGGACGCCGAGGCGGAACGGGTCGCGGTACGGCCGGTCCGGGTGTGGGACGCCTGGGCCATGGCGGGACTGGTGCCGCTGGCCGGCGCCGCCGGTGCGGTGACCGCCTGGGCAGGCCACCCGGTGGGCGTCCCGATCGCCCGGAACCTCGCCGGCTACCTGGGGCTGGCGCTGCTGGCCCGCTGGGTCGCCGGGCCGGGCGCCGCCAATGTCGTGGTGGCGCTGTTCCCGTTCGCCTGCGCCTCGTTCGGGGTCCGTCCGACCGGGCGGCCGGAGCCATGGGCCTGGCCCTTCCACGCACCGGGCTCGGTGCCGGCCCTGGTCCTGGCGGTGGCGCTGCTGGCGGCCGGCCTGGTGGTGGCCCGGCGCGATCCCCTGGCGGTACGGCGGGAGGGGACGGCGGCGGACGGCGGGTAGGCGCACCCGGGCCCCGCCCTTCGCGCGCGCCCTGTCGCGCCCCGGCCGCCCCCGTCGCCCGGCCCGCATCGGTCACCCTCACCCGGCCCCGCCCCGCCGGGCCCGCCCCGGGCCGGCACCCGCGGTGCCCGTCACCAGCGCCAGCAGTGCCACCGCCGCCAGGGCGCCGCCGGTCCACATCACCGACCGCAGCCCGAAGCCGTCCACCACCTGTCCGCCCAGCAGGGCGCCGGCCGCGATGGCCGCGTTGAACACCCCCGCGAACAGCGCCGAACCGGCTTCCCGGGCCTGTGGCACGGCGGCCGTCACCCAGGACTGGGCGGCCACCGACACACCCCCGTACGCCAGGCCCCAGAGCACCAGCAGCCAGGCGCCCAGCGGGGGCAGCAGCGGGACGGCGACCGCCAGCGTCGCGCTCAGCACCAGCAGCGTGCCGCGCGGCGACCGTCCCGCCCCGGCGCCGGCCGCGAAGTTCCCGGCCACGCCCGCGACGCCGTACACCAGCAGCAGGGTGCCGATCGTTCCGGCAGTGGCGCCCGAGACCCGCTCCAGCACGGGACGCACATAGGTGTACGCGGCGAAGTGCCCGGTCACCAGGAGGGCGACGGCCAGCAGTCCGGTGCGCAGGGCGGGGTCCCGCAGCAGCCGCGCGACCGCCGCCAGCCCGACGGCGCGTTCGGCGGGCAGTGGCGGCAGGAGCAGCGCGAGCAGGCCCGCCACCACCAGGGCCAGCACCCCGGCGACGGTGAACGCCGCCCGCCAGCCCGCCAGTTCGCCCAGCCAGGTCCCGGCGGGCACCCCGAGTACCGAGGCCACCGCGATACCGCTGAAGACGACCGCCGTCGCGCCGGGCACCGCCTTCGGCGCCACCAGCCGTACCGCGAGGCCGGCGGCCACCGCCCACACCCCGCCCATGCCCAGCCCCACCAGGACGCGCCCGGCCATCAGGACGGCGAAGTGCGGGGCCCAGGCGGCCAGCAGGTTCCCGGCCGCCAGCACCGCCATCAGCCCCACCAGCGCCCGGCGCCGGTCCAGCCGCCGCAGCGCGGGCGCCGCCAGCGGCGCGGCCAGGGCGGCGACCACCCCGGTGACGGTCAGGGTCAGGCCGGCGGTGCCCTCGGTGACTGCGAGCGCGCCGCTCACCGGGGTGAGGAGCCCCACCGGCAGCATCTCGGAGGTGACGACGGTGAACGTGGCCAGCGCCACGGCCGCGACGGCCGCGTGCCCGCCGCGCGCTCCACGGGTGATGTCTTCGGTCTGTGCCATGCCTCCAGGCAACCCGCGCCGGCGGCTGGGAACAACGGCCGTTACCTCACCCTTCCATGAGTGTGACTCATCGATCGGCGGGCCTGGAGATACGGGAGTTGGAGGCGTTCCTCGTGCTGGCGGAGGAACTGCACTTCGGCCGGGCCGGCGAGCGGCTGTACGTGTCGCAGTCCCGGGTCAGCCAGCTCCTGCGCGCCCTGGAGGGCCGGATCGGCGCGCGGCTGGTGGAGCGCACCAGCCGCAGGGTCCGGCTCACCCCGCTCGGCGAGTCGTTCGCCGCCGAGCTGGGCCCCGCCTACGCGGCGCTGCGGGCGACGGTCGACGCCACCCGCGCGGCGGCACGCGGCGTGCGGGGGAGTCTGCGCGTCGGTTTCCAGGGGACGGCCGGCGACCACCTCGTGCGGGCGGTGTCGCTGTTCCAGGAGCGGCACCCGCACTGCGCGACGGAGATCGTGGAGGTGCCGCTGTCCGACCCGTTCGGGCCGGTGCGCCGCGACGAGGTCGACACCGCCGTCGTCCTGCTGCCGGTCCAGGAGCCGGACCTGATGCTGGGGCCGGTGTTCTCGCGGCAGCCGCAGACCCTGGCGGTCGCGGCGGGCCACCCGCTGGCGGCCCGCGCGTCGGTGACGGCGGAGGAACTGGCGGGCCGCGCCCTGATCGGGGTGCGGGAGCCGGCCCCCGGGTACTGGCGGCGGGCCGCGGCCCCCGACCGCACCCCCGGCGGACTGCCGATCCCCACGGGCCCGGCGGTGGCCACCCTCCAGGAGGGGCTGACCCTGGCCGCCGCCGGCCGGGGGGCGATGCTGCTGTGCCGCCCCACCGCCGAGTACCACGGGCGCGGCCCGCTGGCCTTCGTACCGGTGGAGGGGCTGCCCGACTCGGCGCTGGGCCTGGTGTGGCACCGGGGCAGGGAGACGGCCCGCGTCCGGGCGTTCGCGGCGGCCGTCAGTCGCGCGGGCGGTGCTTGCGGCGCCGCAGCCCGGCCGCGCTGAGCAGCCGTACCAGCTCCTTGGAGCCGATCTCCACCGCGCCGGAGGCCACCGCGTCCGCGTACCGGTCGGAGGGGATGTCGTAGTGGTCGCCGTCGAACGCCCGGGCGGGCGCGCCGATCGCGGCGGCGAAGGCGTGCAGTTCCTCGTAGGACACGTCGCTGACCAGGTGGGACCACATACGGCCGTGGCCCGGCCAGGTGGGCGGGTCGATGTAGACCGTCACGTCAGGCCGCCCACCCGGGCCACCACCACGCCCGCCTTGCCGCAGACCCAGTGCGGGTCCGGGCCCAACTCCGGCTGCACCTCCAGCGCGTGCGGGTCGCCCGCGTCGCAGACCGGGCACAGCGGCCAGCGTCCATGCCGTTCGAGCAGCGCGTCCTGCACGTCCTGGGCGACGAGCCCGGTGACGTACTCGGCTCCCTCGGGCCACTGCTGGACCCACCAGCGGCGGTGCGTCACCGCGTCCTCGACCAGCGAGACCACCTCGGCCCGGGCGACCTCCCGCGCCATGAGGTCGGCGAGAACGAGCGCGCGGGCGGCGTGCAGAGCCTGTTCGGTGGGGTCCAGCGTGTCCATGGAGCCATTGTCACCCCGGGGAACGCCTGTGCCACCAGTGACGGAACTGGGGTTGACGGCCCACCGCACTGAAAATACGTTTCAGATGTGACCGACCATGTGAAGGAAAGTTTCACCCGGCGGAGCGCGCAGCCCACCGTGCCCGCCGCCGTGCCCGCCGGTCCCGCGGCCCCCGCGCCGGCGGCGCTGGCCGCCAAGGTGCGCACCCTCGCACCGTCGATGACCCGCTCCATGCTGCGGGTCGCCGAGGCCGTGGCCGGCGACCCGGCGGGCTGCGCCGCCCTGACGGTCACCGGACTGGCGGAACTCACCGGCACCAGCGAGGCCACCGTGGTCCGCACCGCCCGGCTGCTCGGCTACCCCGGCTACCGGGACCTGCGCCTGGCGCTCGCCGGACTGGCCGCACACCAGCAGTCGGGCCGGGCGCCCTCGGTCACCGCCGACATCGCCGTGGACGACCCGATCGCCGACGTGGTCGCCAAGCTCGCCCACGACGAACAGCAGACCCTCGCCGACACCGCGGCCGGCCTCGACACCGTGCAGCTCGGCGCCGCCGTCACCGCGCTGGCGGGCGCCCGCCGCACCGACATCTACGGGGTCGGCGCCTCGGGCCTGGTCGCCCAGGACCTCGCCCAGAAGCTGCTGCGCATCGGCCTGATGGCGCACGCCCACAGCGACCCCCACCTGGCCGTCACCAACGCCGTACAGCTCCGCTCCGGTGACGTGGCGATCGCCATCACCCACTCCGGCTCCACCGGGGACGTCATAGAACCGCTCCGCGTCGCCTTCGACCACGGCGCCACCACGGTCGCCATCACCGGCCGGCCCGACGGGCCCGTCTCGCAGTACGCGGACCACATACTGACCACCTCCACGGCCCGCGAGAGCGAACTGCGCCCGGCCGCGATGTCCTCCCGGACCAGCCAACTCCTGGTGGTCGACTGCCTGTTCACCGGCGTCACACAGCGGACGTACGAGACGGCGGCCCCCGCGCTCGCCGCCTCCTACGAGGCACTCGCCCACCGCCACAGCCCCCGGACCAGCACCCGTTGAAAGAGCCCCGACCGATGACCTCCCCGGACCTCCAGTCAGAGCTGTCGACCCTCACCACCGAAGCGTTCCGGCCCGAACTCGCGGAGATCGACCAGCTCCCGACGGCCGAGATCGCCCGCCTCATGAACGCCGAGGACCAGTCCGTCCCCGCCGCCGTCGCGGGCGAGCTCCCACGGATAGCGGCGGCGATCGACGCCGTCGCGGAGCGCATGGCGCGCGGTGGCCGGCTGATCTACGCGGGCGCCGGCACCGCCGGGCGGCTCGGCGTGCTGGACGCCAGCGAGTGCCCGCCCACGTTCAACGCCGACCCCTCCCAGGTCGTCGGCCTGATCGCGGGTGGCCCCACCGCGCTGACGGCGGCCGTCGAGGGCGCGGAGGACTCCTCGTCCCTGGCGGTCCACGATCTCTCGGCCATCGGTCTGACCGCCGACGACACGGTGGTCGGCGTCTCCGCCTCGGGCCGCACGCCGTACGCGCTCGGCGCGGTGGAGTACGCCCGCTCGGTCGGCGCCCTGACGGTCGGTCTGGCCTGCAACCGGGACAGCGCCCTGGGCGCGGCGGCGGACCACCGCGTGGAGGTGGTGGTCGGCCCCGAGTTCCTGACCGGCTCCACACGGCTGAAGGCGGGGACGGCCCAGAAGCTGGTGCTGAACATGATCTCCACGATCACGATGATCCGGCTCGGCAAGACGTACGGAAACCTGATGGTCGACGTCCGCGCCACCAACGACAAGCTCCGCGCCCGCTCACGCCGGATCGTCGCCCTGGCCACGGGCGCGCCGGAGGACCGGATCGAGGCGGCGCTCACGGCGACCGGGGGCGAGGTGAAGGACGCCATCCTCACCCTGCTGGCCGGCGTGGACGCCCCCACGGCGGCCGCGCTCCTGGCGAAGGCGGACGGCCACCTCCGCAAGGCCCTGACCCTCCCCGACTGACCCCCTGCCCGCGCCCCGGGCCCCGGACCGACCACCCCCCGGCCGGCGCCCCCGCACAGCAAGGCACCCCATGCACCGGACTCCCCCCACACCCGCGCCTTCGTCCCCGCCCTCGCCCCGTGCCACCGCCGCCGCGCTCCTCCCCCTCCTCGGCGGCGCCGGGAACGTCACCTCCGTCGCCCACTGCATGACCCGCCTCCGTGTCGGGCTGCTCGACCGGGCGCTGGTCCGGGACGAGGAGCTGCGGGCCCTCCCGGCCGTCCTGGGCGTCGTGGAGGACGACGAGACGTACCAGGTCGTCCTGGGCCCCGGCACGGTCGCCCGGGTCACCCCCGAGTTCCAGGCCCTGGTGGCCGCGGCCCCCACCACCGCGCACGACCTCGCCGCCCGGGGCGCGGCCATCAAGGCGGCCCAGAAGGCCAGGAACGCCACCCCCGTCAAGCTCCTGCTGCGCCGCCTCGCCAACATCTTCGTCCCCCTCATCCCGGCCCTCATCGGCTGCGGCATCATCGCCGGCCTCAACGGCCTCCTCGTCAACCTCGCCGTCCTGCCCTCCCTCACTCCCGCCCTCACCGCCATCGCCTCCGGCTTCATGGCGTTGATCGCCGTCTTCGTCGGCCACAACACCGCCAAGGAGTTCGGCGGCACGCCGGTCCTCGGTGGAGCGGTCGCCGCGATCATCGTCTACGCGGGCGTGGCGGACATCGAGGCGTTCGGCCAGCGGCTCTCCCCCGGCCAGGGCGGCGTGCTGGGCGCCCTGGCCGCCGCCCTGCTGGGGGTGTACGTCGAGAAGGGCTGCCGCCGCTGGGTGCCGGAGTCGCTCGACGTGCTCGTCACGCCGACGGTCACCGTCCTCCTCGCCGGCCTGGTCACCGTCTTCGGGCTGATGTTCGTGGCGGGCGAGGTCTCCTCCGCCATCGGCGTGGGCGCCGACTGGCTGCTGGCCAACGGCGGCGCGGCGGCCGGTTTCGTCCTCGGCGGCCTGTTCCTCCCGCTCGTCATGCTCGGCCTGCACCAGGCCCTCATCCCGATCCACACCACCCTCATCGAACAGCAGGGCTTCACCGTCCTGCTGCCCATCCTGGCGATGGCGGGCGCGGGCCAGGTGGGGGCGGCGGCGGCCGTCTACGTCCGGCTGCGCCGTGACACCTCGATCCGCCGCACGATCAGATCCGCGCTCCCCGCCGGCCTGCTGGGCGTCGGCGAACCGCTCATCTACGGCGTCTCCCTCCCCCTCGGCCGCCCCTTCGTCACGGCGTGCGTGGGCGGCGCCTTCGGCGGTGGGTTCATCGGACTGTTCAACATGCTGGGCGACACGGTCGGTTCGACGGCGATCGGCCCGTCCGGCCTGGCACTGTTCCCGCTGCTCGACGGCGCCGGCGGCCTCGACGGCCGGACGGTCGCCATCTACGCGGGGGGCCTGCTGACCGGCTACGCCGCCGGCTTCGCCGCCACGTACCTCTTCGGCTTCGGCAAGGACGCCGGCCTCGACCGGACCACCTCACCGGCCCCCGGGCCGGCCGACCGCCCCGCACCCCGGAAGGCACCCGCCGCCGGGCCGTGAGCCGTTCGGCGGGGAACGGGGGGCCGCGATGGCACCGGCCTCCCCGGTCCCGTCCGGACCGGCGTTCCCCACCCCCATGAGCCGTACGGGAGTCCCCCCGCCCCGGCCCGGCCGGGCACCCGCGACGGCGGACCGCCCGCCCGCTCCCGCCTCAGCCGGTCGAGGGACGCCAACGTCTGTTCAGCTCCCGCACGCGCGCCCGCAGCACGTCCCCCGGCGGCGCCGGGAGCAGCGCGTCGAGCGGGCAGTCCCACTCGATCCCCCCGCCGACCGGCCGTAGCTGCACGAAGCCCCCGACATGGCCCATGACCTCGCCGATCCGGCCGTCCCGGGCGTCGAGCATGTACTCGCCGGTCATCGGCGCACCTCGTGCAGCACCGCGATCAGCCGCAGCGCCGTGTCGAGGTTGCACCGCCCGAGGTCCACCAGCGGGTACGCGTCCTCCCCGGCGGCCGAGACCGGGTCCACCCGCAGGGAAGGGAGGGTCACACCGACCTCGCCGAGCTCACTCCTCAGCTGGGCCACTACCTCTTCGGCCGCCCGCAGTCGCTCCGCCGATCGCACGGTCATGACCCGCCACCTCCACGCTGAGTATTCGCCTTCTGTACACAGAGTGGTCGCCAACCGGTCCGCCTGAACGGAGTCGGCGTGCCAACAACCCCATCTGGCTAACGGGAGTTGCGCCACGCCCGCACGGGCCACCTGGATCCCGTCCCGTCACCCAGGGCGATGGTCGGATCAGAGCCTCGCCACCGACCGCGAATCGGCCGGTGACGGCGGGAACGGGACTCCGGCCGGCACGATCCGGCACGGCCGCCGAGGAGTGCGCGCCACCGCCCCGGAGTTCGGGTCCCGGGCCGGTGCGCGGCCGGTGGCCCCGGTGGTTCCGGGCGCCGCGCGGGCCCTGGTTGCCCCGGAGCTCAAGCCCCGGGCTCCGCGCCCTCTCACCGAGGAATGGTTGTGGGTCGGGGACTCAACCCGTCCACCCACCCCGCCAGTTGACTATGCGGAGTGAACGACGACTGGTGGGCGGCCTTCCAGCGGGGCGAGATCCCCGATGAGCGGCCACCGAGGCGGCCCACGCGCTCCCGGGCGTACATCCTGCTGGCCGCGCCGAGCCGCACCGCGCCGGTGAGGTGCCTCTCGCACACCGACTGCGAGTCGCTGGCGCCGCTCGTCGGCGAGTGGTTCGAGCGCGGCGCCTCCGAGCAGACCGTCCTGACCGCCCTGACCGCCGGTCTCCCCGACCCCGTCCACCACCCCGCCGTCCTGGCCCGCAACCGTCCGACCACCAAGATGCCGCCGGAACGCGTCACACCGGTCAAACCGCCCTGCGCCTGCCGGAGTGCTCCCGCCTCCCGCCCGCCGAGGTCCGCGCCCACGCCGCGCAGGCCCGCGCGGCGCAGGCCCGCGCGGCGCCGGTCCGAGGGGGCGTCACCCCGGAGGTGGACGGACTCAGTCGATCGCGCTGAGGTGGACGCGGCCGCTGTCACCGCCGAGCCGGCGCACCGCCACCCGCGGGGCGTTAAGGTCCCCGTCGCGGGGGGCGCACACCTGCCCCTCCAGAGCGCGTGGCAGCGTGTCGGGTCCGGGCAGCCCGAGGCGGGCGAAGGGCGTGGCCGGGGCGGCGGGGTCGCGGCGGGATTCCTCGCGTGTCCTGAGGTCCCGCTCGGCGCGCAGCCGGCTTGGGCGCCACCTCGGCGGTGGGCAGGGCGCGGGCCATCAGCAGCCCGTCGTCCTGGAACCCGTGCTGATGGGCGGCCCGGCGGTCGGCGGCCCCGGCGGGGACGGTGACACCCGTCCGCTCACTGACGGTCGCCGGTGTCGCCCTCGTCCCGGTACGGCACTTCGCGGCGCCCGGCGGCACCGTCCCCCTCCGCCGAACAGGAGGCCAGGGCCGGCCCGAGCACACGGAGGGCGAGCACGGCGACGGCCGGCACGCCGCTCGAGGAGCGGCCCGGCTCGCTGGGTGCGGTCACCTCGCGTCTCCGTTCCACCGCTGCCATGTCGCGTCCCGTCGCCCCCGGTGAGGCCGCCGGCACGGCGGCCGGGCGGGCCCCGCGACAACGCCCGAGGGCGGCACCCCTGGGAGAAGGGGTGCCGCCCTCGGTCTCGTCTCGAACGAGAAGGACGTGTCCGATCCGGGAGGATCAGAAGTCCATGTCACCGCCCGGCATGCCGCCCGGAGCGGCCGCGGCGGCCTTCTCCGGCTTGTCGGCGATGACGGCCTCGGTGGTGAGGAACAGCGCCGCGATGGAGGCGGCGTTCTGCAGCGCGGAGCGCGTGACCTTCGCCGGGTCGATGATGCCCTCGGCGATCATGTCCACGTACTCACCGGTCGCGGCGTTCAGGCCGTGGCCGACGGGCAGGTTGCGGACCTTCTCCACGATGACGCCACCCTCGAGACCACCGTTGACGGCGATCTGCTTGAGCGGGGCCTCCAGGGCGAGCTTCACGGCGTTGGCGCCGGTCGCCTCGTCACCCTCGAGCTCCAGCTTCTCGAAGACGCTGGACGCCTGGATGAGAGCCACGCCACCACCGGCGACGATGCCCTCCTCGACGGCGGCCTTGGCGTTGCGCACCGCGTCCTCGATGCGGTGCTTGCGCTCCTTGAGCTCGACCTCGGTGGCGGCACCGGCCTTGATGACGGCGACGCCGCCGGCCAGCTTCGCCAGACGCTCCTGGAGCTTCTCGCGGTCGTAGTCCGAGTCGGACTGCTCGATCTCGGCGCGGATCTGGTTGACGCGGCCCGCGACCTGGTCGCTGTCACCGGCACCGTCGACGATGGTCGTCTCGTCCTTGGTGATGACGACCTTGCGGGCGCGGCCCAGCAGGTCCAGGCCGGCGTTCTCCAGCTTGAGGCCGACCTCCTCGGAGATGACCTGGCCACCGGTGAGGATGGCGATGTCGTTCAGCATGGCCTTGCGGCGGTCGCCGAAGCCCGGGGCCTTGACGGCGACGGACTTGAAGGTGCCACGGATCTTGTTGACGACCAGGGTCGACAGGGCCTCGCCCTCGACGTCCTCGGCGATGATCAGCAGCGGCTTGCCGGACTGCATGACCTTCTCCAGCAGCGGGAGCAGGTCCTTCACCGAGGAGATCTTGGAGTTGACGATCAGGATGTACGGGTCGTCGAGCGACGCCTCCATACGCTCCATGTCGGTGGCGAAGTACGCCGAGATGTAGCCCTTGTCGAAGCGCATACCCTCGGTGAGCTCCAGCTCCAGACCGAAGGTCTGGGACTCCTCGACGGTGATGACGCCTTCCTTGCCGACCTTGTCCATCGCCTCGGCGATGAGCTCACCGATCTGCGTGTCGGCGGCGGAGATGGAGGCCGTGGAGGCGATCTGCTCCTTGGTCTCCACGTCCTTGGCCTGCTCCAGCAGCGCGCCGGAGACGGCCTCGACGGCCTTCTCGATGCCGCGCTTCAGCGCCATCGGGTTGGCGCCGGCGGCGACGTTGCGCAGTCCCTCGCGGACCAGCGCCTGGGCGAGAACGGTCGCGGTGGTCGTACCGTCGCCGGCGACGTCGTCCGTCTTCTTGGCGACTTCCTTGACCAGCTCGGCGCCGATCTTCTCGTACGGGTCCTCGAGCTCGATCTCCTTGGCGATGGAAACACCATCGTTGGTGATCGTGGGGGCGCCCCACTTCTTCTCGAGGACGACGTTGCGACCCTTGGGGCCAAGGGTGACCTTGACGGCGTCGGCGAGCTGGTTCATCCCGCGCTCGAGACCGCGCCGTGCCTCCTCGTCGAACGCGATGATCTTGGCCATGTGAAGTGGTCCTCCCGGACTGGGGTGGATTTCTCCGGACCGCGCTGGCGCCCGCGACGGACGGCCCACACACCTGGTGGTTCCTTGCCCCACCTGGCCTGTCGGCCTCACCGACTCGGTCCTTCGTTGTCACTCTCACTCTGCGAGTGCTAACGCCAATGATTAGCACTCGACCCCGGAGAGTGCAAGCGCCTGCCACGCGCGAGGGGCCCGTATCCCAGTGCGGGATACGGGCCCCTCGACTCCGCTGGTGCGGTCGTGGCCGAACGCGCCGTGGTCAGCCGGCGGCGAGCTTGACCATGTCCGCCTGCGGACCCTTCTGGCCCTGCGAGATCTCGAACTCGACCCGCTGCCCCTCCTCCAGGGTGCGGTAGCCGTCCATCTGGATCGCGCTGTAGTGGACGAAAACATCCGCACCACCGTCGACCGCGATGAAGCCGTACCCCTTCTCCGCGTTGAACCACTTGACGGTGCCCTGAGCCATGCCTAACTCCCCTATTACTGGCCCTTGCACAGGACCGCACTTCGCGGACCCGGGTCAGACCTCGCTCCCCTGACAGGTGGGAGCGTGCGCCGGAACGCGTCGACCGCCGCTGAATGTATCTGTCCAACTGCCGTCTGCAACAGGTCAATCGGACGAGAATTCCGAGCGCGCGTGAACGGAAATCACGGTTGAATCCACAGGATTCCCGGGCAAGTCGGGCCGGGCGCGGCGCAGATATGGCGCATTCTGTGCGGCTACTTTGACTGCATCTTGTCGCCACCGGCTGCGGGCTCATATGCGAGCGGCATGATCGGCGGTGGCGGCTTCCCCAACTCTACCGCGCTCAACCATGGAGAATTTCCCCCTCCGCTTGTGTGGACGGAGGGGGCAATTGTTCTGCCGGGGCCGTCAGCCGCCGGCGACCGCCGGAATGATCGACACGCCGGCGCCGTCCGGGGTGGCGGCGGCGAGGCCGCCCTCGAAGCGGACGTCGTCGTCATTGACGTACACATTCACGAACCGGCGCAGCTTGCCCTGGTCGTCCAGGACGCGGGCGGCGATACCGGGGTGGTTCTTCTCCAGCGACTCGATGACCTCGGCGAGGGTCGCGCCCTCCGCCGTGACCTCTGCCTGGCCCCCCGTGTACGTGCGGAGGATGGTGGGGATGCGGACCTTGACGCTCATGGGTGCTGCCTTTCGGGGTGATCTC
The DNA here is from genome assembly GCF_040653855.1 of Streptomyces sp. NPDC050856. NCBI lineage: Bacteria > Bacillati > Actinomycetota > Actinomycetes > Kitasatosporales > Streptomycetaceae > Streptomyces > Streptomyces sp. NPDC050856. The sequence goes on from NZ_JBFAGV010000013.1 coordinate 61,614, forward strand.
GACAGGACTCGGCCGTGGGCGGGCGGCCGGCGGCGGGCGGGCGGACGGCCCGCTAGCCGGGGAGCCGGAGGCTCAGTGGGCCAGTCCGGCGTCGCGGAACGCGTCCAGGCTGGGGCGGATCGTCGCGGTCGGCCCGGTGGTCGGGGCCACGGCGTCCAGGGTCTTCAGGCCGTCGCCGGTGTTGAGGACGACCGTCGTCAGCGCCGGGTCGAGCAGACCGTTCTCGATGAGCTTCCTGGTCACACCCACGGTCACCCCGCCGGCCGTCTCGGCGAAGATCCCCTCGGTGCGGGCGAGCAGCTTGATGGCGTCCACGATCCGCTCGTCGTCCACGTCCTCCACCGCGCCGCCGGTGCGGCGGGCGATGTCCAGGACGTACGGGCCGTCGGCCGGGTTGCCGATGGCCAGCGACTTGGCGATGGTGTCCGGCTTCTGCGGGCGGACCACGTCGTGGCCGGCCTTGAAGGCGGTGGACACCGGCGAGCAGCCCTGGGCCTGGGCGCCGAAGATCTTGTACGGCCGGTCCTCGACCAGGCCGAGCCGGATGAGTTCCTGGAGTCCCTTGTCGATCTTCGTGAGCTGCGAGCCGGACGCGATCGGGACGACCAGCTGGTCGGGCAGCCGCCAGCCGAGCTGCTCGCAGATCTCGTACGCGAGCGTCTTGGAACCCTCGGCGTAGTACGGGCGCAGGTTGACGTTGACGAAGCCCCAGCCCTCGCCGAGCGGGTCGCCGATGAGCTCCGAGCAGAAGCGGTTGACGTCGTCGTAGTTGCCCTCGATGCCGACGAGGTCGCCGCCGTACACCGCGGCCATGACGACCTTGCCCTGCTCCAGGTCGTGCGGGATGAACACGCAGGAGCGGAAACCGGCCCGGGCGGCGGCGGCGCCGACCGCGCCGGCCAGGTTGCCGGTGGAGGAACACGACAGGGTGGTGAATCCGAAGGCGCGGGCGGCCTCCAGGGCCTGGGCCACGACCCGGTCCTTGAAGGAGTGGGTGGGGTTGCCCGAGTCGTCCTTGACGAAGAGCCTGCCCGGCTCGACGCCCAGCTCGCGGGCGAGGTTGTCGGCCTTGACCAGCTTGGTCCAGCCGGGGTTCAGGTTGGGCCTGTCCGCGACATCGGCGGGGACGGGCAGCAGCGGGGCGTAGCGCCAGATGTTCGCGGGGCCCGCCTCGATCCGCGCGCGCAGGGCCTCGGGGTCGCCGGCCGGCAGGTCGTAGGCGATTTCGAGCGGCCCGAAACACAGCTCACAGGCGAAAATGGGACCGAGTTCGAAACGCTCTCCGCATTCGCGGCACGAGAGGGCGGCGGCGGGACCGAGGTCGACGTTCTTGGCGGTGGCGACAGTCTGTACAGCCATGGAGGCGAGGCCCTTTCTCCTCATCTTCCTCATGGCGCACTTCGCCATGAGACGGATTTGGCACCTTCCCTAGCCGGGGCCTCGCGCGAGATCTGCGAGTGCCGACTGGAGGGTTGCCGGGGCTTCAACGGGCCGTTTCCCTCTGCCCCTCTGGATGAGCGGTATGTGGTTGTCAGCGGGACCCCGACATGCGAGGGCCGTCCGCGTTGCTCAAGACTGTAACCGAACCCCTGGGCGGCCGAGATGGTCGTCCGATCCGCGAGATGGAGATCACGTGCTGGATGAGGTGGAGCGCTGGCTGGCCCGGCGGTCCTGGTCGGTGGCGGACCGTCCGCTCGACCGGTTGCTCGCCGCCAAGCGGGCGGGCGGCACCACGGTCAGTGTGGTGCTCCCCGCCCTGAACGAGGAGGCGACGGTCGGCGGGATCGTCTCCGTCGTCCGCCGCGAACTGATGTCCGGCGCGGTGCCGCTGGTGGACGAGCTGGTCGTCGTGGACTCCGGTTCCACGGACCGCACGGCCGAGGTCGCCGCCGCGGCCGGGGCGCGGGTGGAGCACCGGGACGCGATACTGCCCCGGATACCCGCGGTGCCGGGGAAGGGCGAGGTGCTGTGGCGGTCGCTGCTGGTGACCGGTGGCGACATCGTCTGCTTCGTCGACGCCGACCTGCGGGAGTTCTCGGCGGACTTCGTCACCGGGATCGTCGGTCCGCTGCTGACCGACCCGGACGTGCGGTTCGTGAAGGCGATGTACGACCGGCCGCTGAGCTCCCCGGAGGCGGCGGGCGCGCCGGGCGCCGGGGCCCAGGGCGGGAGGGTCACCGAGCTGGTGGCGCGGCCGCTGCTCAACCTGCACTGGCCGAGGCTGGCCGGGTTCGTCCAGCCGCTGGGCGGTGAGTACGCGGCGCGGCGCTCGCTGCTGGAGCGGCTGCCCTTCCCGGTCGGCTACGGCGTGGAGCTGGGGCTGCTGGTGGACGCGCTGGACCTGGTGGGCCTGGACGCGCTGGCGCAGGTGGACGTGGGGGTGCGGCTGCACCGGCACCAGGACGACCGGGCGCTGGGGCGGATGGCGGCGGCGATCTACCGGACGGCGCAGCTCCGGTTGGAGCGGGGGCACCAGGTGCGGCCCCGGCTGACCCAGTTCGACCGGGGCGCGGAGGGGTTCGTGCCGCGCACCCATGCCGTGGACACCGAGGAACGGCCGCCGATGGCGGAGGTGGCCGAGTACGCGCGGCGCCGGCGGGCGGCCTGAGAGCCGTACGTTTGAGCGTTTCGGGTACGGGCTAGGTTCGTCTCCATGGCAGCCCAGATTCTCGTCGCCTCCAATCGCGGTCCCGTCAGCTACGTACCGGGGGAGGACGGCACACTCGACCCCCGGCGCGGCGGTGGCGGCCTGGTCTCGGGACTCTCGGCGATCGGGCCGGACGCCGGAGCGCTGTGGGTGTGCGCGGCACTGAGCGACGGCGACCGGGAGGCGGTACGGCGCGGGATCTCGGAGCCGGGCGTGCGGATGCTCGACATCGACGCGGGCACCCACCACGACGCGTACAACGGCATCGCGAACTCGGTGCTCTGGTTCGTGCACCACATGCTGTACCAGACGCCGCTGGAGCCGGTCTTCGACGCGGAGTTCCGGCGCCAGTGGGACGCCTACCGCGTCTACAACCGGGCGTTCGCCGAGGCGCTGGCGGCGGAGGCGGCTCCGGGCGCGACGGTGGTCGTCCAGGACTACCACCTGGCGCTGGCGCCGGGCATGCTGCGCGAGCTCCGTCCCGACCTGCGGATCGGTCACTTCTCGCACACCCCGTGGGCTCCGGTGGACTACTTCCGGATGCTGCCGGACGACGTGGCGGAGGAACTGCTGCGCGGGATGCTGGGGGCGGACCGGCTGGGCTTCCTGACCCGGCGGTGGGCGGACGCGTTCACCGGCTGCTGCGAGCGGATCGTGGGCGGCACGGGCACCACGGAGGTCGGTGTGCACGGGCTGGGCGCCGACGCGGACTTCCTGCGTGAGCGCTCCCGGCGGGCGGACGTGGACGAGCGGATGGCGACGCTGCGGGAGCAGGTCGGCGACCGCCGGACGATCATCCGGGTGGACCGCACGGAGCTGTCGAAGAACATCGTGCGCGGTCTGCTGGCGTACCGCGCGCTGCTCGCGGAGCACCCGGAGTGGCGGGGTCGGGTGGTCCACATCGCGTTCGCGTACCCCTCCCGGCAGGACCTGGCGGTGTACCGGGAGTACACGGCCGAGGTGTCGCGGGTGGCCGAGGAGATCAACGCCGAGTACGGCACGGCGGACTGGACGCCGGTGCTGCTGCACGTCAAGGACGACTTCGCGCGTTCGCTGGCCGCCTACCGGCTGGCCGACGTGGCCCTGGTCAACCCGATCCGGGACGGCATGAACCTGGTCGCCAAGGAGGTCCCGGTGGTCTCCGACGCGGGCTGCGCCCTGGTGCTGTCCCGTGAGGCGGGCGCCCACGAGGAGCTGGGCGACGACGCGCTGACGGTGAACCCCTACGACGTGACGGGTACGGCGGCGGCGCTGCACCAGGCCCTGACGATGCCCGCCGCGGAGCGCGCGGACCGCACCAAGCGCCTGGCGGCGGCGGCCACGGCCCTCCCGCCGGCCCGCTGGTTCCTGGCCCAGCTGGAGGCGCTGCGGGCGGCCGGGTAGCTCCCGCCCGGACCCGCCGCCGTGGTGGAACGGCGGGTTCCCCTTCCCGTTCCCGCCCGCTCGCGTGAACCGGCCCCGGTCGGGGCAGCCGGGACGGACGAGAGGGAGGATTGAGTCATGTACCTGGCAGGCTTACCGGACACCGCCACCGAGTGGGGCTGGATGCTGGGGGCGCTGGCGCTCTACGTGGTCGTCGGTTTCGCGCTGGAGTACCGCGCGCGGCGGCGCCGGGGATCGGCGCGACCGGCGAAGGAGGCGCTGCGCGACCTCGACGACCGCGAATGGCCCCAGTCGCCCCAGCAGTACCTGACCAGCCGGATGGTGCTGCTCGGCGGCATGCTGGCCATGGTGCCGGTCGCGCTGGTCACGTCGGGAACGGTCCGTCAGGTCGCGCTGGTCGTGGTCGGTGCCGCGGCCGTCGCGGTGTGGGCCTACTACGACCACCGCACCGAGAAGCGGTCCTCCGCCGACCGAAGCTAGGCACCGCGGGCGCGCCGGGCGGCCCTCGCCATGGGTGGACCGGGCCGCCCGGGCCGCCGGAGCTGGACGGCCCCCGGGCCGCCGGAGCTGGGCGGCCGCCCGGCCCGTCGTCCGTCCGGCCCGCTCAGCCCGCCGCCCGCGCCAGCGCCGAGAGGAGGTCCACCACTCCCGCCGGCCCCGGTACCAGCAGGTCGGCCCGGGCGGCGACCTCCGTCACCTCGGCGCTGCCGCTGCACACCAGCAGTCCCGGGACCCCGTCGGCGCGGAGCTCGTCCACGGCGGCGAAGGCGGGCAGGTCGCCCAGGTCGTCACCGGCGAAGACGACCGACTCGGCGCCGGTCTCACGGACGTACTCGGTCAGGGCCACGCCCTTGTCGATGCCCGGGGGGCGCAGTTCGAGGACCAGGCGGCCCGGTTCCAGGACCAGGCCGTGACGGGCGGCCAGCTCACCGAGCGGGACCACCAGCGCCTCGAAGGCGGCCTGGGGGTCCTCGGCCCGGCGGGTGTGGACGGCGACCGCGCGGCCCTTCTCCTCGATCCAGGTGCCGGGCCGGGCACCGGCGCGCTCCAGGAAACCGGGCAGTTCGGCCCGTACCGCCGCCACGCCCGGATGGACGGGGGCGGCCCGGACGGTACCGCTGACGGCGTCCCAGCGTTCGGCGCCGTAGTGGCCCAGCACCACCAGGTGGTCCAGGCCCGGTACACCGGCGAAGCCGCCGTACCGTACGGCGACCTCGGCCGGGCGCCCGGTGATCACGGCCACGGAGGCGACGCGCGGCGCGAGCGCGGCCAGCGCGGGTACGGCGCCGGGGTGGGCCCTGGCCCGCTCGGGGTCGGGCACGATGTCGGCGAGGGTGCCGTCGAAGTCGAGGGCGACCAGCGCCTTCCCGGGCCGGGCCAGGAACGCGGCGAGGCCGTCCCGGCCGGCGGGGGTGGACGGACGCGGCATGGAGGGGTTCGAGGTGCTGCCCATGGACGGGAACCTATCCCCGGGTCCGGCCTCGCACACCTGGCCGGGTCAGCGGCGCGCCTCACGCTCGGCCCGCAGCCGGCGCAGCCGGTTGACGGTGACCGGGTCGTGGGCGAGCGCCCTGGGGTCGTCCAGCAGGGCGTTGAGCAACTGGTAGTAGCGGGTCGGGGACAGCCCCAGTCGCTCCCTGATCACCCGCTCCTTGGCGCCCGGGCCCGGCCAGGAGCGCCGTTCCACGGCGAGCACGGCGCGGTCCCGGTCGGACAGCGGGGCGGGGGCCGGCGGGCCGCCGGACGACGGGGAGGCGTCGGGCGACGGCGGGCCGGCGGCGGAAGCGGCGGTCATATGAGCAACATAGTTACTCGGCCGCCTCCGCGTCCCGGGCCTCCCGGCCTATCTGCTCCAGCACCGCCTCGGGGTCGCCGTTCGGCTCGACCGCCCTGCCGATGTTGGTCTTGACGCTCTGGCTGACCTTGGCCCAGGACGTCTTGCCGACCGGGTACAGCTCGGAGGTGGGCAGGGCCTCCAGGAAGGCCCGCAGCGGCACGTGCTTGGGGTCGTCGGCCATGGCGGAGCTGGCGGTGACCGTGACCGGGAGGATGTCGTACTCCTCGGAGAAGGCCAGCACGTTCTTGTCCTGGTAGACGAAGTCCAGGAACTGGCCGATCTCCTTGCGGTGGCCGTTCTGCTTGAACGCCATCATCCAGTCGGCCACGCCCATGGTGGCCTTGGCCTTGCCGTTGATGCCCGGCAGCGGCACCTTGCCGACCTTCACCCCGGCCTTCTCGGCCTTGTCCATCAGGGTCGGGTGGCCGTTGAGCATGCCGACCTCGCCACGCGCGAAGGCGTCGAAGGCCTGCTGGCGGTCGAGCTTGCCGGGGGCGACCGGGCCGGTCAGTCCGGGTGCCACGAGCTGGTCCTTGAGCCACCGGAAGGTGTTGACGTTCTCGGTGGAGTCGATCTGGTACGAGGCGCCGGTCGCGTCGAGGTAGCCGCCGCCCCCGGCCAGCAGCCACATCATCGTCTCGGCCTGGGACTCCTCGGAACCGAGCGGCAGCGCGAACGGGTACTCGACGTCCTTGGCCTTGAGCTTCTTCGCGGCCTGCTGGAGCTCGTCCCAGGTCGTCGGCGGCTTGGCACCGGCCTTCTCGAAGAGGTCCTGGTTGTAGAAGAGCAGCCGGGTGCTGGAGGCGAACGGCATCCCGTACTGCACCCGCTCGACCTCGCCGGCGCGGCTGAGCAGGGGCAGGAAGTTGGCCTGGGTGGGGACCGAGATGAGGCTGCTGACCTCGTACAGCTTGTCCTGCTTGGCGTAGTCGGCGTAGGCGCCGATCTGCGCCATGTCGGGGGCCTCGCCGCGCTCGACCATCGCGGCGACCTCCCGGTCGACGTCCTTCCAGGACAGGACCTGGACGTCGATGGTGACGCCGGAGTGCTTCTCCTCGTACGCGCGGGCCAGGCGGTCCCAGTACTTCTTGGTCGTGTTGGCCTCGGTGCTGCCGTAGTCGGCGGCGACCAGCTTGAGCGTGACCTCGTCGGATCCCCCGGTCCCGCAGGCGGACAACGTTGCCATCATGCTCAGTGCGGCCACCGCCGCGGTCAGTCCCATGGTGCGGCGCTGCACAGGTCTTCCCACCCTTTACGTCTACGTCGAACTGCGATTTTCCCATGGGCGGGGATGAGGTCTACACCACAGGGGTATCGCTTCGGCAACTCTTCTCCCAGCACGCCGCCGTCGCACCCCCACCGCACACCACCGCCACCGCCACCGCCACCGCCGTAGGAGACGCCGCGCATGTCCCGTACCGCAGCAGAGATCGCCACCCAGCCCGCCGACTGGCGCCGCGCCGCGGAGGCCGCCGCGGCCTTCGAGGGGCTGCCGCGGCCGGGCGAGCGGGTCGCCGTGACCGGGTGCGGCACCTCCTGGTTCATGGCGATCGCCTACGCCGCGCTGCGGGAGGCGGCGGGACAGGGGGAGACGGACGCGTTCGCCGCCTCGGAGTTCCCGGTGGGGCGGGCGTACGACCGGGTGGTGGCCATCACCCGGTCCGGAACGACCACCGAGGTGCTGGAGCTGCTGACCGCGCTGCGCGGCCGGGTGCCGACACTGGCGCTGACGGCCGACCCGAGGACGCCGGTGGCCGGCGCGGCGGACACGCTGGCGGTGCTGGACTGGGCGGACGAGGAGTCCGTGGTCCAGACCCGGTTCGCGACGACCGCACTGGCCTTCCTCCGGGCGGGCCTGGGGGAGGTCCCGGGCGTCAAGCCGGTGGCCGAGGCGGCGGTGGACGCGGAGCTTGCGGTGACCGAGCCACTGCCGGAGGCGGTGCTGGAGGCCGAGCAGTGGACCTTCCTGGGGCGGGGATGGGCCTACGGGCTGGCGCTGGAGGCGGGCCTGAAGATGCGGGAGGCGGCCGGGGCGTGGACCGAGGCGTACCCCGCGATGGAGTACCGCCACGGCCCCATCGCCATCACCGGACCCGGCCGGGTGACGTGGGTGTTCGGCGCACTCCCGGAGGGTCTGGCCGGCGAGGTGGCCCGGGTGGGCGGCACGCTCCACGACCACGCGACTGCCGACCCGATGGCGGATCTGATCCGGGCGCAGCGGCTCGCGGTGACGCTGGCCGAGGCCCGGGGCCAGGACCCGGACCGCCCGCGCAACCTGACCCGGAGCGTCGTCCTGGAGGGCCGGTCCGGGTCTCCGGCGCGCCATTTGTAAGCGGCGTCAACAATCCCGGGCGAGTGGACTAGACCTTTCACGGGTTCACGAGCGACACTGTCGTACGTGGAACACGTCATCGCCCTCGATGTGGGCGGCACCGGGATGAAGGCCGCCCTGGTCGCGGCGGACGGCACGCTGCTGTACGAGGCGCGGCGGCCGACCGGCCGGGAGCGGGGGCCCGAGGCCGTCGTGGAGTCGATCCTCGCCTTCGCCGCCGACCTGTACGCGCACGGCCTGGAGCGGTACGGCGCCGCCGCCGTGGCCGCCGGGGTCGCCGTGCCCGGGCTGGTCGAGCCCGACGAGGGCATGGCGGTGTACGCCGCCAACCTGGGCTGGCGCGACGTACCGCTGCGCGCCCTGCTGAGCGAGCGGCTGGACGGCCTGCCCGTCGCGCTCGGCCACGACGTGCGCTCCGGCGGGCTGGCCGAGGGCCGCGTCGGGGCCGGCCGGGGCACCGACCGCTTCCTGTTCGTGCCGCTGGGCACCGGAATCGCGGGCGCCATCGGCATCGCGGGCACCATCGAGGCCGGGGCGCACGGGTACGCGGGCGAGATCGGCCACATCGTCGTGCGGCCGGGCGGGCCCGCGTGCGGGTGCGGGCAGCGCGGCTGCCTGGAGACCCTCGCGTCGGCCGCCGCGGTCAGCCGTGCGTGGGCCGCGGCGAGCGGCGACCCGGTGGCGGACGCCGCCGACTGCGCCAAGGCCGTCGAGTCGGGCGACCCCCGCGCCGTACGGGTGTGGCAGGACGCCGTCGACGCGCTCGCCGACGGGCTGGTCACCGCGCTCACCCTGCTGGACCCCGGGACCCTCATCATCGGTGGCGGTCTGGCCGAGGCGGGGGAAACGTTGTTCACGCCCCTGCGGGCCGCCGTCGAGGCGCGGGTGACGTTCCAGCGGCCGCCCGCCGTCGTGCCGGCGGCCCTCGGGGACACCGCCGGCTGCCTGGGCGCGGGTCTGCTCGCCTGGGACCTGTTCGCCCGCACCGCTGACTCGGAGGTATCCGCCTGATGGCCGATCGCAAGGTTCTCGCCGGCGCCCGCGTGGTGCTGCCGGCCGGGGTCGTCGACAGCGGGCGGGTGGTCGTGGAGGGCCGCCGCATCGCCGGCGGCGCCCCGGCCGACGCCCCCACGCTGGACCTGTCCGGACACTGGGTGGTGCCCGGCTTCGTGGACATGCACAACCACGGCGGCGGTGGAGCGTCCTTCACCTCCGGCACGGTCGAGGACGTCCTCAGGGGCGTGCACACCCACCGCCTGCACGGCACCACCACGGTCGTCGCCTCCACCGTCACCGGGGACATGGACTTCCTCGCGCACCGCGCCGGGCTCCTGTCCGAGCTGGCCGAACAGGGCGACATCGCCGGCGTCCACTTCGAGGGGCCGTTCATCTCGCCGTGCCGCAAGGGCGCGCACAGCGAGGCGCTGCTGCGCCACCCGGACCCGGCCGAGGTGCGCAAGCTGCTCGACGCGGCGCGCGGCCAGGCCCGGATGGTCACCCTCGCCACCGAACTGCCCGGCGGCCTCGACTCCGTGCGGCTGCTGGCCGAGCACGGTGTCATCGCGGCGATCGGCCACACCGACGCCACGTACGAGCAGACCGTGGCGGCGATCGAGGCCGGCGCCACCGTCGCCACCCACCTCTTCAACGCGATGCCCGCCCTCGGCCACCGCGCGCCGGGTCCGATCGCCGCGCTCCTGGAGGACGAGCGGGTGACCGTGGAGCTGATCAACGACGGTACGCATCTGCACCCGGCGGCGCTGGAGCTGGCGTTCCGTCACGCCGGGTCCGGGCGGGTCGCGTTCATCACGGACGCGATGGACGCGGCGGGCTTCGGCGACGGGACCTACCACCTCGGCCCCTTGGCGGTGGAGGTGCGCGCGGGCGTGGCCCGGCTGGTGGAGGGCGGCTCCATCGCGGGCTCCACCCTCACGCTGGACACCGCCTTCCAGCGGGCCGCGACCGTCGACCGGCTGCCCGTCGAGGCGATCGTCCGGGCGATTTCCGCCAATCCGGCGAAGTTGCTGGGCCTGTACGACAGGGTCGGTTCGCTAGAGCCCGGCAAGGACGCCGACCTGGTGGTACTGGACGGGGAGTTCGCCCTGGCCGGTGTGATGCGCAAGGGTGAATGGGTGGTCGAGCCCCACCCGGGGTGATGTGCGCGCCAACGGCGGCCGGGCGGCGGCACCGGGGGTCTGGGCCAACCGCCTTCCGTTTGGCATGATCAGTTCCCGTGAGCGAGCGGTGGACGTGCGGGGGGTGCCAGGGGTGATCCTGACGGTCACGCTCAACACCGCGCTCGACATCACCCACCGGGTGCCCGCCCTGGTGCCGCACACCACGCACCGGGTCACCGACGTCATCGAGCGCCCCGGCGGCAAGGGCCTGAACGTCGCCCGGGTACTGGCCGCGCTCGGGCACGACACCGTGGTGACCGGGTTCGCGGGCGGCCCCGCCGGCGAGGTGCTGCGCGGCCTGCTGGCGCCACTGCCGGTGCGCGACGCGCTGGTGCCGATCGGCGGCACCACCCGCCGTACCGTCGCGGTCGTCGACACCGCCACCGGCGACACCACCCAGCTCAACGAACCGGGACCGGCCGTGACACCCGCCGAGTGGTCGGCGTTCCTCGACGCGTACGGCACGCTGCTCGCCGGTGCCGACGCGGTCGCCCTGTGCGGCAGCCTGCCGCCGGGCGTCCACGTGGGCGCGTACGCCGAGCTGGTCCGCCGCGCCCGCGCCGCGGGCGTGCCGGTGCTGCTGGACACCAGCGGCGAACCGCTGCGCCGGGGTATCGCGGCCCGCCCCGACCTGGTCAAGCCCAACGCCGACGAGCTGGCCCGGCTCACCGGCGCCCGCGAGCCGCTGCGCGCCACCCGGGACGCCCGCCGCCGCGGCGCCCACGCGGTGGTCGCCTCGCTGGGCCCGGAGGGGCTCCTCGCCGTGACCCCGGACGGCGCCTGGCGGGCGGTGCCGCCCGCCCGGGTGAAGGGCAACCCGACGGGGGCCGGCGACTCGGCGGTGGCGGGCCTGCTGTCCGGCCTGGTCGAGGGCCTGTCCTGGCCCGAGCGGCTGCGGCGCGCGGTCGCGCTGTCGGCGGCGACGGTACTGGCTCCGGCGGCGGGTGAGTTCGCCGAGGAGGCGTACCGGGAACTGCTGGAGCAGGTCACGGTCACCGAACACCCGGCGGCCGCCTAGCGAGAGGACCCCCATGCCACTCGTCAGCACCGGAGAACTGGTCACCCGCGCCAGGTCCCAGGGACGCGCGGTCGCCGCCTTCAACGTCATCACCCTGGAACACGCCGAGGCGATCGCCGCCGGTGCCGAACGGGCGGGGGAGCCCGCGGTCCTGCAGATCTCCGAGAACGCCGTGCGCTTCCACGGCGGGGAGCTGACCGCGCTGGCGGCCGCCACCGGAGCCGTGGCCCGCGCCAGTTCCGTACCGCTCGCCCTGCACCTGGACCACGTGGTCTCCAGGGACCTGCTGCACGCGGCGTACACCGAGGGCTTCAGCTCGGTGATGTTCGACGCCTCGAAGCTGCCCTACGGCGACAACGTCAAGGCCACCGCCGAAGCGGTCCGGTGGGGCCACGGGCGCGGCATCTGGGTGGAGGCCGAGCTGGGCCGGATCGGCGGCAAGGACGGCGAACCGCCACTGGACGCCCACACCCCCGGTGTCCGCACCGACCCGGCCGAGGCCGCCGCCTACGTCGCGGACACCGGCGTCGACGCGCTGGCCGTCGCGGTGGGCTCCACCCACGCCATGACCGAACGCACGGCCGCGGTGGACCACGCCCTGATCGCCGGGCTGCGCGCCGCCCTCCCGGTCCCGCTGGTCCTGCACGGTTCCTCGGGCGTCCCGGACGACGGGCTCCGCGCGGCGGTCGCCGCCGGCATGACCAAGATCAATATCGGTACGGCGCTGAACACCGCGTACACCGGCGCGGTCCGCGCCTTCCTGGAGGCCCACCCGGCGACGGTCGACCCCCGTGCCTACCTGGCCCCGGCCCGCGAGGCGATGGCCGGGACGGTGGCCCACTTCCTGGCGGTGGTCAGGGGCTGAACCGGCCGGGCCCCGGCGGGGAGCCGGACCGGTGGCGCCCGCCACCGGCCGGCCGGGGCCGGCCGCACGCGGTCGCCGCCCGCCGGGGCCCGGTGGGCCGCCGGCCCGGTCAGCCCTTGCCGTGGCCCTGCTGCAACCAGACCTGGTCGAGGTAGGCGTCGCACTGGTCGCCCTGCTCGCAGGAGATCTTGAGCGTGTTCACGCCCTTCTTCAGCGTCACGTAGGAGTACGTGTTCGTCCAGCCCTTCTCCCAGTCACCCGCCGGGGCGTGGGCGAAGTTGCTCATCCGGATGCCACGGGGGTTCTGGCCGTTGACCGTCAGCGTGGTCTTGGCGTCCTTGCCGGGCACGCCGTAGGTGAGGAACAGCGTGTAGTCGCCGTCCTCGGGCACCTCCGCCGTCCAGCTCGCCGAGCCGCCCACCCCGTTGAACATGACGTACGCGCCGTCGGCGCCCTTGGCGCCCTTGACGTCCTTGCCCAGCGTCGCGGGCGCCCCGAGCTGGAGCGTCGCCGCGTCCTGCCTGGGCAGCTCCGGCGGCTTCTCCTCGCCCTTGGAGGGCTGCGGGGCCGGCGACTCCTGGACCTGGGTGGGCGCGGGGGACTGGCCGCCCGCCTGGCCGCCGCCCTTCTCGTCGTCCGACTTGTTGCTGAGCAGCGCCACGGTGATGCCGATCACCACGACGGCCACCACCGCGAGGGCCCCGATGAGCAGGCCCTTGGTGTTGGGGCCGCCGCGCTGGGACTGCTGCCGGGACGCCGACCGGGTGGGGGCGCCGCCCGGGTGGGTCTCGGGCGCGGCGTACTGGACGGCCGGGCGGCCGTAGGACTGCGGGCCGTTCGGCTGCTGGGGCGGGACCTGACCGTACTGGCGTTCGCCGACCGCTCTGACCTGGTTGTACGAGGTCCTGGGCACGCCAGGCTGGGCGGCCGGACCGGGGTAGCCGTAGCCGCCGCCCTGCCGCGGCGCCTGGGCGCCGGCGGCCCGTCCGTCCGCGTACAGGTAGCCGAACGGATCGTCGTCCTCGGGCGTGCTCGCGCCGTTGTTACCGGCAGCCATCCCTGGTCACTCCTCATCCCTGCTCGCCAGCGGTCACCGACCGGGCGAGCCTACCCCGAACGGGCTACCCCGCCCGGCGGTGCACCTTGGCACGGGAGCGCTTCTCGATGTACATCCGCTGGTCAGCGGAGTTCAGCACCTCTTCGACCGACATCCCGCATTCGGCCCAGCCGATGCCGAAGCTGGCGCCGACCCGGACCGCCCGGCCCTCCACCCGGATCGGCGGGACGATCGCGTTGCGCAACCGTGCCGCCAGGTCGGCGGCGTCGGCCGCGCCCAGCCCGTCGGCGAGGACCACGAACTCGTCGCCGCCCAGCCGCGCGACGGTGTCCCCGTCCCGTACCCCGGCGCTCAGCCGGCGGGCCACCTCGATCAGCACCGCGTCGCCGGTGTGGTGCCCGAAGCGGTCGTTGATCGACTTGAAGCCGTCCAGGTCGCAGAAGAGGACGGCCAGGCCCTTCGTGCCGTCGTCGACCTCGCCGTCGGGCGCCACGGCGTGCACGTGCGGGTCGTAGGGCCCGGTGGCGTCCGCGGTGAAGTCGAAGCTGTCCCCCCGGTAGCTGTGCTCGCCGCCGTACTCCCCGCCGTACTCGTACTCCCCCGGCTCCGCGTACTCGCCGCCGGCCGCGCCGCCCGGCCCGTACGCCGCGGCCGGTGACCGCACCGCGTGGGGCCGCTCGCAGAGCCGGGCGCTGAGGCGGGCGCGCAGCTCGGCACTGTTGGGCAGGCCGGTCAGGGCGTCGTGCGAGGCGCGGTGGGCGAGCTGGAGCTCGTGCCGCTTGCGCTCCTCGATGTCCTCGATGTGGGTCAGCAGGAAGCGCGGTCCGTCGGCGGTGTCGGCGACCACCGAGTTGCGCAGGGACACCCATACGTACGAGCCGTCCCGGCGGGCGAGGCGCAGCTCGGCCCGGCCGCCCTCGGCCGAGGTGCGCAGCAGGGTGCCGATGTCCTCGGGGTGCACCAGGTCGGCGAAGGAGTAGCGGCGCATCACCGAGGCGGGGCGGCCCAGCAGCCGGCAGAGCGCGTCGTTGGCGCGCAGCAGCCTTCCGTGCTGGTCACCGCCCATCTCGGCGATGGCCATGCCGGAGGGGGCGTATTCGAACGCCTGGCGGAACGACTCCTCGCTGGCCCGCAGCGCCTGCTGCTCCCGCTCCAGCCGGACCAGGGCCCGCTGCATGTTCGCCCGCAGCCGGGCGTTGCTGATCGCGATCGCCGCCTGGGAGGCGTACATCTGGAGCGCCTCCCGGCCCCAGGCGCCGGGGCGGCGACCGTTGCGCGGCCGGTCCACGGAGATCACGCCGAGCAGCTCGCGTCCGCTGCCGGAGGCGTACATGGGCGCGTAGAGCCGGTCCCGGGGGTGCCACTCGTCCTCGAAGCGGGGCTCGGGGCCCTCCGTGTGCCACTGCGGGACGTCGTCCTCGATGAGCACCCAGCCCTCGGTGTGCGGTATGAACCGCAGCTCACCCCACGCCTCCCCCATGCCCAGCCGCCGCTCCCAGGACGCCCGGGAGCCCACCCGTCCGGTGATCAGGGCCTCGGCGGCGGCGCTCCCGGCGAAGGCGGCGACGACCAGGTCACCGTCGGGGCGTACGAGGTTGACGCAGGCCAGCTCGTAGCCGAGGCCCTGGATGACTCCGTCGGCGACGGTCTGCAGCGTGTCGGCCAGGCTCCGGGCCGTGTTGAGGTTGGCGACGACCTGATGCAGCTGCCGCAGGGTCGCAAGACGGACGTACGGCTCCGACTCGGTCTCCATTGCTCGCTCTCCCCGAGACCTCGACAGCAACTCCAGGGTTCTCATCGGCGCTCGTGATGCGTTGTCACCGGCCACTGAATCACAGCGAGCTGCGCACTCGGTACACAGGGTCAACAATAACCCCGCTCTGTGACTCAAGTCACAACAGATGATGGTGGGACCGGCACCTCCGCCGAACCGTTTGCGAGCCGCAACGGCGGCCCGGTACGCCCGCCCGCGGTCCTAGGACCTGGCTGGTCCCGTGGGCCGATGCGGGAGGCAGGAGGGCGAGACTAGCGTTCACCGGTGTGTACCCGACAACTGAGACCCCCGCTTCCGCCGTCCCTCATCCTGAAGGGGTGAGCAACGACGAGTTCCGTGCCGCGATGTCCCGGCTGGCCTCGGGGGTGGTACTGGTGACCGCCCACGAGCCCCCGCTGAGCGCGGCAGGCCCCCGCGGCGAGGACGTCGGGATGACCGCCACCGCGTTCATGTCCGTCTCCCTGGATCCGCCGCTGGTCATGGTCGGGCTGCGGGAGGGCTCCCGGATGGACGACCTGCTGGCCGAGCAGCCGGTGTGGGGCGTGTCGGTCCTGTCCGAGAGCCAGCGGCACATCGCGGGCCGGTTCGCGATGAAGGGCCGGATCAGCGACCGGCTGCTGTTCGAGGACATCCCCCGCACCCGGGGCGAGGTGAGCGGCGCGCCCCTGGTGGGCGGGGCGCTGGCGGTCCTGGAGTGCCGCACGGAACAGCGGGTCGAGGCCGGTGACCACACCCTGGTGATCGGCCGGGTACTGACGGTCGGCCTGCCCAGCGGCGAGGGCGACCCGCTGATGTACTTCCGCGGCCGCTACCGGCACCTGGGCTGAGGCACGGGGGCCGGGACGGCCGGGCGGCACGGCCCGCGGGTGCGGCCCGCCGGGCGACACGAGGGTGCGGTCCGGGACGCCGCCCCGGGGTACGGCCGGTGGGGGCCCGTCCGCCGTCGCCGGTCAGCTCCAGTCGCGGGCCGAGCGGAAGCGCTTGGTGTCGGCGCGCTGCTTCTTCTCGCGCAGCCGGCGCTCGTTGATGCCGCGCGGGATCTTCGTCGGCCGGCGCGGCTTGGGCGGCGGGGCCGTCGCCTCGGCCAGCAGCGCGGCCAGGCGCACCGCCGCCGTCTCGCGGTTGCGCCACTGGGAGCGGTGCTCCGAGGCGCGGACGGTGATCACCCCGTCGGTCAGCCGGCCCGACAGCCGCTCCAGGGCTCGCTCCTTCCACACCGGGGGCAGCGCCTCGGTGCGCGCCAGGTCGAAGCGCAGCTCCACCTGGGAGTCGCTGGTGTTGACGTGCTGCCCGCCCGGCCCGGACGACCTGGAGAACCGCCACATGAGCTCGGCCTCCGGCAGGCAGACCGAACCGCGGATGACATGGGGACCGGACATGTCATCCATGTTCCCCGGCCGGCGGGGGTCACGTCACCCGCTTTTCACCGGGAGCACCGTGCCGGTGCGCGGGCGCGCCGGGTCCGGTGTCACCCGGACGGCCCCACCTGGAACCAGGACGCCGTCCGCCGCGTTATGTGCTGTGACCGGCTTCGACGCACGCTTCATGCACGACGAAAGGGACTTCCCATGGCTGTAAGCCTTTCCAAGGGCGGCAACGTCTCGCTGACCAAGGAGGCACCGGGCCTGACCGCCGTCACGGTCGGCCTCGGCTGGGACGTCCGCACCACCACCGGCACCGACTTCGACCTCGACGCCTCGGCGATCGGCGTGGACGCGGCCGGCAAGGTCGCCTCCGACGCGCACTTCGTCTTCTTCAACAACAAGTCCACCCCGGACCAGACCATCGTCCACACCGGTGACAACCGCACCGGCGAGGGCGGCGGCGACGACGAGCAGATCAACGTCAACCTCGCGGGCCTCCCGGCCGAGGTCGACAAGATCGTCTTCCCGGTCTCCATCTACGACGCGGTCAACCGCTCGCAGAACTTCGGCCAGGTCCGCAACGCCTACATCCGTATCGTCAACCAGGCCGGCGGCGCCGAGATCGCCCGCTACGACCTGAGCGAGGACGCCGCCACCGAGACCGCCATGGTCTTCGGCGAGCTGTACCGCAACGGCGCCGAGTGGAAGTTCCGCGCGGTCGGCCAGGGCTACGCCTCGGGCCTGGAGGGCATCGCCCGCGACTTCGGCGTCAACATCTGACGCGTCCAGCGCGGGGCCCGAACGGGCCACGGCCCCGGCGGCGGTCTGTGCGCCGGGGCCCTACTGTTGCCGCATGATCGTGGAACCGCTGGAGCTCGGCGAGGACGGCGCGCTGCCCGGGCCGCTGTTGACCGAACTCACCGAGCTGTACGCGTCGAACCGGGAGTTCCAGCAGCTCAGCGGGGACTTCCCGGACCCCGACGACATCCGGCCCGAGCAGGTGGCCGCCTCGCTCGCCGAGGAGCTGGCGCACCCGGACACCGAGGTGCTGGTGGCCCGTTCGGCCGGGCACGTGATCGGCGTCTCGGTGACCCGGGCCCACCGGCCCGACCCGGACGCCCAGGACGCGTCGTCGGTGGAGGCGGGCGGCCCCGACCCGTGGATCGGGCTGCTGATGGTGCACGCCCGGGACCACCGGGTGGGCTTCGGCCGGGAACTGGCCGAGATCGTGGAGCAGCGGTTCCGGCAGGCCGGCCGCGACGGCGTCCGGCTGGCCGTACCGAACGACAACACCAGAGCCATCGCGTTCTGGACCGCCCTGGGGTACGAGGAGATCGACCGCCGCCCGGACCGGCGGGCCGGCCGGGACCGGGTCGTGCTGCGCAAGTCCCTCCAGTCCACGGCGTCCTGACCGCCCGGCCCCGGGCCGCCCGGCCTCCTGACGCCCGGGTCCCGGGCGGCTGCCCTGCCGCCTCCGGTCCCCCGCCTCCGGTCACGGCTCCGGAGGGCGTTCCCCGCCGTACAGCCAGGTGTCCCACACTTCCGTCAGGTCCCGTCCGGACTCCTCCTCCACGTACCGGGTGAAGTCGTCCGTCGAGGCGTTGCCGTGCCGGTGCCGGGCCGCCCAGCCGCGCACGACGCCGAAGAAGGTGTCGTCACCGACCGCCTGGCGGACCTTGTGCAGCACCATCGCGCCGCCGCCGTAGACCGGGTCGTCGGAGATGTGGTCGGCGGTGGGCGGCAGGGCGGGCGGGAACGCCCAATTGTCGTCCCTGGCGTAGGCCCGCTCGAAGCTCCGGCGCACCGGGACGCCCTGGTAGTCCTCGGCGTACAGCCACTCCGCGTAGGTCGCGAAGCCCTCGTTGAGCCACATGTCGCGCCACGACCGGGGGGAGACCGAGTTGCCGTACCACTGGTGCGCCAGCTCGTGGACGACGAACTCCGGGGTGAGGGTGCCCTTCGTGTAGACCGGCCGGTTCTGGGTCTCCAGCGCGTACCCGACCTGAACGGTCGGATCGACGATCGCGCCGGTGGAGGAGAAGGGGTACGGGCCGAAGTACTCCTCCTCCCATTCCAGCAGCTCGGCGACGCGGGCGAGCAGTGGCGTCGCGCCGCGGGCGGCGCTGTACACCGGCAGTCCGGAGGGTGTGCGGGAGGACGTCACGGCGTACCGGCCGACGGCGAGCGTCGCGAGGTAGCTGGCCATCGGCTCGGTGGAGCGCCAGACGAACGTGGTGCGGCCGTTCACGCTCCGCCGCTGCCGCAGCTCTCCGTTGGACACGGCCTCGACCCCGTCCGGGACGGTGACGGTGACGGTGTACGTGGCCTTGTCGCTGGGGTGGTGGTTGCCGGGGAACCAGGTCATGGAGCCGGTCGGCTGGCCGAGCGCGACCGCTCCGTCGCGGGTCCTGATCCACCCCTCCCGCGTCCCGTCGGAGCCGGTGACGGCGCGCGGGGTGCCGGAGTAGCGGATGACGGCACGGAAGGTGGCGCCCTGCTCCAGGTCGCCGTCCGGGCGCAGGGTCAGCTCGTTCCCGGCGCGGTGGACGGCGGCCGGCGTGCCGTCGACGGTGGCGCCGGTGACGGTCAGCCCGGCGAGGTCGAGGTTGAAGGCGCTCAGGGTCCGGGTGGCCCGCGCGGTGATCTCGGCGGTGCCGTCCAGTCGGTCGGCGGCCGGGTCGTAGCCGAGGGTCAGGGCGTAGTGCCGGACGTCGTAACCGCCGTTGCCGAGCCTGGGGAAGTACGGGTCGCGCAGCCCGGCGGCGCCCGGCTCGCCGTGCACGCCCCCGCCCCCGCCCGCGCAGCCCGTGGTCAGGCCGGTGGCGAGGAGCAGGGCGGCGAGGGCGCGTGCGGGGGTTCGCTGGTCCACTCCGTGATCCTAGAAGGGGTGCCGGAGGGGCGCGCGGGTCAGCGGGCGGGTCAGCGGGTGAGCGCGGTGACTCCGGCCCGCGCGTACTTCTCGTCCAGGTCGCCGCTGGGCGCGCCGGCCACTCCGATGCCGGCGACCGGGGCGCCCTTGGCGGTGACGGGGGCGCCGCCCCCGAGGAAGAGGGTGCCGGGAATGTCCTTGAGGTTGGGGGCGCTCGCCAGCCGCTTGGCCAGTTCGGAGGTCGGGGCGTTCCAGGAGACGGCGGTGAACGCCTTGCGCTGGGCCGAGTCGTAGGACTGCGGGCCCGCGCCGTCACCGCGCAGGGTGACCAGGGTGGTGCCGTTGCGGTCCACCACGGCGACGGTGACGCGCTGGTTGTCGTCCTCGGCGGCGTCCAGGGCGGCCTGCGCGGCCCGGACGGCGGCGTCGACGGTCAGGTGGGTGGTCTGGCGGAGGTCGCCGTGGGCGGCGTCGGCGGCCTTCGCCGGCGCGGTGGCCGCGGTGGCCGGGGCGGCGGCGTTCGCGGACACGGCGCCGAGGGTACCGGCGCCGAGTACCGCCGCGGCGGCGGCACCGGTCAGGACACGGGCACGCTGGGACATCTTCTTCATGGGAACTCCTCCGGATCGGTGGTCGCTTCCGATCCTGGGGCCGGGACCGGCGGCCCCGGGTCAGCCGATCGGTTGATGGCACCGGGGGCCGGACGGGCGAGGATGGACCGGAGGGCACGTGCGCGGTCCGGCCCGCCGCCCTGCGTGCCCCGCGCGGACCGGCGGGCACACTCACGGTCCGGTGCGAGCGGTGGTGGTACCAGGAGGCGGAGGCACCAGGAGTGGGAGTGGTGGCAGTGGAGGGACGAGGGGTGGTGGACGTGGAGCACGATCCCGACGCCCGCTGGCTGGCCCGGGTGATGCACGCCGCGTTCTTCCTGCTGCTCGGCGCCTCGCTCGCGCGGTTCCTGCTGCGCCATCCGTGGGCGGACCGGGGGCCCTGGGTGGTCGCGCTGTCCGGCGCGCTGGCCGTGCTGTACGTGCTGGGGCCGGTCATCGGCTCGCGCCCGACCCCGCGCCGGCTCGGCTGGCTGTGCACGGTGGTCGCGGTGTGGGTGGTGCTGGTGGTGCTGGCGCCGAGTTTCGCGTGGTGCGCGGTGCCGCTGTTCTACACCGGCCTGCGTACGCTGCCGCCGCGCGCCGCATTCGCGCTGGTGGCCCTGCTCACGGTGTTCGTCGTGGTGGCCCAGTTGAAGCTGGCGGACGGCGGCGCCGACCCGAACCTGCTGGTCGCGCCGCCCGCCGTGGCGGCCGTCGCCACCGCCGTGTTCGTCCACGCGCAGCGCCAGGCCGACCGGCAGCGGGCCCTGATCGGCGACCTGCTGGCCACCCGCCGCGAGCTGGCCGCCACCGAGCGGCGCGCGGGCACCCTCGCCGAACGGCAGCGGCTCGCCATGGAGATCCACGACAGCCTCGCCCAGGGTCTGTCCAGCCAGCGGATGCTGCTCCAAGCGGCCGACCGCACCTGGGACGGCGACCCGGCCACCGCCCGCCGCCACGTCCGTACCGCCGCCTCGATCACCGAGCGCAATCTCGCCGAGGCCCGGCGCTTCGTCCACGACCTGGCCCCCGCCGACCTCGCCGGGGGCGACGGCCTGGAGGCGGCGCTGCGCGCCCTGGCCGCGCGCGAGTCCGCCCGCTTCCACGTCGACGGCACGGCGGTCGCGCTGCCCGGCCGGGTCCAGTCGGCGCTGCTGCGGATCGCCCAGGGCGCGCTGGCCAACGTCCGCGAACACGCCCACGCCGGTTCGGCCGCGCTGACCCTGACGTACCTGGACGACCAGGTGGTCCTGGACGTCACCGACGACGGCCTGGGCTTCGACCCCGGCGCCCCGCGCCCGTCCGGTGTCCGGGGCCACGGCCTGCCCGCCATCCGGGCGCGGGCCGAGCAGCTCGGCGGTTCGCTGGCCGTCGAGTCGGCGCCGGGCGAGGGCACGGTCCTGTCGGTCTCGATCCCCCTGGAGGCGCCGTGACGGTACGCGTCCTGCTCTGCGACGACCACGCCGTCGTACGCGCCGGGCTGCTCGCCCTGCTCGGCAGCGAGCCGGGCATCGAGGTCGTCGGCGAGGCGGGCAGCGGGGAGGAGGCCCTCGCCATGGCGGCCAAACTGCGCCCCGACGTGGTGCTGATGGACCTCCAGCTCGGCGCGGGCATCGACGGCGTGGAGGCCACCCGGCGCATCGCCGCACCCGATGTGCGGGTCCTGGTCCTCACCACGTACGACACGGACGCCGACATCACCCGCGCCATCGGGGCGGGTGCCACCGGTTACCTGCTCAAGGCGGAACGGCCCGAGGAGCTGTTCACCGCGATCCACGCCGCGGCGCAGGGCCGCACCGCGCTGTCCGCCCCGGTCGCCGGCCGGGTGAGGGACCGAATGCGCGGCGCCGCCGGCCCCACCCTCACCGACCGCGAACGGGACATCCTGGGCCAGCTCGCCCGGGGCCTGGGCAACCGGGAGATCGCCCGCGCGCTCTTCATCAGCGAGGCCACGGTCAAGACCCACCTGGGCCGCGTCTACACCAAACTGGGCGTCGACACCCGTGCGGGCGCCGTCGCGGTGGCCAAGGAGCAGCGGCTGCTGCCCTGAGAACCCGGTCCCGGGCTCACCGGCCGCGGGCCCGCACCGGCCGCGCAACGCACTGGTCCCGGAACGCACTGGTCCCGGAACGCACCGGCTCCGGACGGCACTGGTCCGGTAGTGGCCCGCAGGGCCCGGTGAGCGCGGCCGGAGGGCCGGGTGCGGGGCACGTGCCGAGGACGGCCGGTACCGCTCACCCGCGTGTGCGGGCACGGCCGGCCGGCGTGACACCATCGACCACGTGCTCGACATCGGCTACAGCCTCTCCCGCCGCTTCCCCGACCCGCCGCAGACGGACTACCGGCGCGCGGACGTCCACGCCCTGCGCCACGACCTGTTCTGCGGTGACGTGTACCTCGCGGACACCGAGGAGGACCGGGAGGTGTCCACGGCCTGGGGATGGGTTCCGGTGCTGGACTTCGCCTGGGCGCTGTGCGACATCGTGGAGCGCCTCGACCGCGACCCGCGCGGGAGCCGGGCGGCCCAGCCGCAGTACGCCGAACTGGACTTCACCGAGTCCAGCGACCGGATGCTCTTCGAGCGCCGGTTCGGCTGGGTGGATGTCGAGGCCGACTGGATGCCGGGTGACGAGCCCCCGCTCACGTTCGGCCACGGCGAGCTGCGCCGCGAGGCCCGCGACTTCCTGCACGACCTGATCGCCGACCTCACGGACATGCACGAGGGCCTGGCGGACAACCCGGCGATCTGGGACCTCCAGGCCCGCTTCCCCCGCCTGCCCTGAGCCGGGCCCCACCCCGCCCCACCGGCCCGGAACCCCTTGACCTCAAGTCCACTTGAGATCGCAGGCTGTACTCGTACCCGTACCCGTCCAGCCACCGGATTCCGCCCCGGGAGTGACCCATGCACGCCGTCCGCCTGCACGCCTTCGGCCCCGCCGAGAACCTCACGTACGAGGAGACCGCCGACCCGGTCCCCGCCCCCGGCCAGGTCCGTGTCGCCGTCACCGCGGCCGGTGTGCACCTGCTCGACACCGCCCTGCGCCAAGGCATGACCGGCCCTTTCCCCGCTCCGGCCGAGCTGCCCACCGTCCCCGGCCGCGAAGTCGCCGGCACGGTGGACCTGCTGGGTGAGGGCACCGATCCCTCCTGGCTCGGCCGACGCGTCGTCGCCCACCTCGGCATGGCACCGGGCGGCTACGCCGAACTCGCCGTCGTCGACGCCGCCAGGCTCCACGAGGTGCCGGCCGGGCTGGACGACGCCCAGGCCGTCGCCATGATCGGCACCGGCCGCACCACCATGGGCATCCTGCAGTTCACCGAGCTCGGCCCGGACAGCGTCGCGATCGTCCCGGCCGCCGCCGGCGGTATCGGCACGCTGCTCGTCCAGTACGCCAAGAACGCCGGCGCCACCGTGGTGGGCCTCGCCGGCGGACCCGGGAAGACCGCCGCCGTCCGGCGCAACGGCGCCGACCTGGCCGTCGACTACCAGCTCCCCGACTGGCCCAGCGAGGTCCGGGCGTACCTCGACGGCACGGCCGCCACCGTCGTCTTCGATTCCGTCGGCGGCGCCACCGGCCGGGCCGCCGTCGACCTCCTGGGCGAGGGCGGGCAGCACCTCGTCTTCGGCTGGTCGGGCGCGGGCCTGCACGACGGCGAGGCGCTCACCTTCACCGACGAGGAGCTGGCCGAACGCGGCATCACCTCCCAGGGGGTCCTGGGCCCGGTGATGCTGGAGAGGGCGGGCGGCGACATCCGGGTCCTGGAGACCCGCGCGCTCGCCGAAGCCGCCTCGGGCCGCCTGCGCCCCGCCGTCCAGCGCTTCCCCCTCTCCGCCGCGGCGGCGGCCCACCGCGCCCTGGAGACCAGGGCCACGATGGGCAAGGTGGTCCTGGTCCCCTGAGCTTGCCCGGGAGCGGGCCGGGCGGGACCCGCCCAGCCTCCGGCTCCGGACCACCCCCTCTCCGTGACCGGCCAACCCCCTGATCGGCCCCGCCCGTCCGCCCCCCCCGTGGCGGAGGGCCGGGGGCGCCCAGTGCCCCCGGCTACTGCGCCGCCCCCAGCCTGTGGAGAGCGTCGTCCGTCAGCCGGTACACCGTCCACTCGTCCTGCGGCCTGGCGCCCAGCGACTCGTAGAAGTCGATCGACGGGGTGTTCCAGTTCAGGACGGACCACTCCAGCCGCCCGTACCCCCGGGCGACGCAGATCCGCGCCAGCTCCCGCAGCAGCGCCTTGCCGTACCCCCCGCCCCGCAGGTGGGGCCGTACGTACAGGTCCTCCAGGTACACACCGTGGACGCCCCGCCAGGTCGAATAGTTGAGGAACCACAGGGCGAACCCGGCGACCTCCCCCTCGTCGGTCTGTGCGATGTGCGCGAAGGCGGCGGGGCGCTCCCCGAACAGCGCCTCCCGGAGCTGCTCCTCACTCGCCCGCACCTCGTCCAGGGCCTTCTCGTACTCCGCGAGCTCGCGGATCATCCGGTGGATCACCGGTACGTCGTCGACAACAGCGCTACGAATCATGTCCGCAGCCTGCCTGCTGCCCCGCCCTTCACGCCAGCAGCGTCCGGGCGACGGACACCCGCTCCCCGCCCAGGGCGCTCCCACCGTCCTCCACGTCCCACAGGCAGTCCTGGAGGACCCGGCCCAGCGTCCACGCCCTGGCCCGGTCGCGGTCCAGCCCCAGCGCCTCGGTCATCAGGTCGAAACGCCAGAGCACCTCGTCCGGTTCGAAGCGGTTGCACAGCGCCGGCAGCAGCTCGAAGCCCGGGTCCCCGGCCAGTGGCTTGGGGTCGATGGCCAGCCACGGTTCCCGCCCGCCCGCCAGGACGTTGTCGAAGTGCAGGTCCCAGTGGAGCAGCCGGTCCCCCGGCTCCCCCGCCACCTCCCGTACCGCCGCCGCGCAGTCCCGCAGCAACCGCCGGTCGTCCTCACTGGCCAGGCACTCCACCGCGTCCGGCACGTCGTCGAGCATCCCGGCCGCGATGTCACCGAGACTCCGCATCCCCGCCGGCGCCTCCACCGCCACCAGCCGGGCCAGCAGCCCGGCCAGCACGCCCGTCGCCGCCCGGGTGTCCGGCACGTCCGACAGGCGCCGCCCCCGCTCCCCGGCGCCGCCGGCCCGGGAGGCGCCCCCGAGCCACTCCAGCAGCAGCGTCCCGGTGCCCGGGTCGTCCGCGAGCAGCCGTACCGCCCCTGCGCCGTCCCAGGCGCGCAGGGCGGCCGCCTCCCCCTCGCTCTCCTCGTCCAGCAGTCGCAGCTTCAGGGCGGCGGCGGTCCCGTCCCCGGCCACCACCGGCAACACCAGCGCGCTCCACCCGTGCAGCGCCGGGCCGGCCGGCCGCAGACCCCACTCGTCCAGGAAACGCTCCGCCAGGCCGGGCAGCGCGGCGACGAACGCCCGTCCCGCCGCGCCGTTGGTCCTCGCCTGAATCCGGGCCAGCTCGGCCGGAACCTCGATCACTCGCCACCCCATCCAGTAACGTCCCGCCACACCCACCCGATTGCATCACCCGAGGACCCACATGGACACCGTCAACGGCGGCATATCGTTCTGGTACGCGCAGGAGGGCACCCCCGCTCCCCGCGAGCCGCTCCCCGGTGACGCCACGGCCGACGTCTGTGTCGTCGGCGGCGGTTACACCGGCCTGTGGACGGCGTACTACCTGAAGAAGGCCGTGCCCTTCCTCAACATCACCGTCCTGGAGGCGAAGTTCTGCGGTTACGGCGCCTCCGGCCGCAACGGCGGCTGGCTCTACAACGGCATCGCCGGGCGCGCCCGCTACGCCGCGCGGCACGGCCACGAGGCCGCCGTACGCCTCCAGAAGGCCATGAACGACACCGTCTCCGAGGTCGTCGAGGTCGCCGCCGCCGAGGGCATCGACGCCGACATCCACCGGGGCGGCGTACTGGAAGTCGCCTACACCCCGGCCCAGTTGACCCGGCTCAAGGAGTTCCACGCCGTCGAGACCGCGTTCGGCGAGACCGACCGGGAGCTGCTGGGCGCCCGCGCCACCGCCGCCCGGGTCCGTGTCACCGGTGCCGTCGGCTCCTCCTGGACCCCGCACGGGGCGCGCCTGCACCCGGCCAAACTGGTCAAGGGGCTGGCCGCCGCCGTCGAAGCGCTCGGCGTCACCATCCACGAGTCGACGCCCGTCACCGAGATCAGGCCCAAGCACGCCGTCACCCCGTACGGCACGGTCCGCGCGCCCTACGTCCTGCGCTGCACCGAGGGTTTCACCGCCACCCTCAAGGGCCTCAAGCGCGCCTGGCTCCCGATGAACTCCTCCATGATCGTCACAGCGCCGCTGCCCGCCGCCGTCTGGGACGACATCGGCTGGACCGGCCGCGAGACCCTCGGCGACATGGCGCACGCCTACATGTACGCCCAGCGCACCGCCGACGACCGCATCGCGCTGGGCGGCCGTGGCGTCCCGTACCGCTACGGCTCCCGCACCGACAACGACGGCCGCACCCAGCCCGCCACCGTCGAGGCCCTCCGCGACATCCTGGTCCGGCTGTTCCCCGCCCTGGCCGGAACCCCCGTCGCCCACGCCTGGTCCGGCGTCCTGGGCGTACCGCGCGACTGGTGCGCCGGCGTCACCCTCGACCGCTCCACCGGCCTGGGCTGGGCCGGCGGCTACGTCGGCTCCGGCGTGGCCGCCGCGAACCTCGCCGCCCGCACCCTGCGCGACCTGATCCAGCAGGACTCCGGCCAGGCCGGCCCCACCGACCTGACCACCCTGCCCTGGGTCAACCACAAGGTGCGCAACTGGGAGCCCGAACCCCTGCGCTGGCTCGGCGTCCAGGCCATGTACGCCGCCTACCGCACCGCCGACCGCCAGGAGGCCACCACCCACACCGCCCGCACCCCCCGGCTCGCCACTCTCGCCGACCGCGTCTCCGGCCGGCACTGATCCACGCCGCCCGTCACCCCTCGCCGGCGTCCGGCCCGGCGAACGCCCGCCGGCAGTGCCCCAGCAGCCCGGCCAGGGCCGGGCCGGGCGTGCCCCTCCAGGCGAGGGCGAGCAGCGCGGGCGCCTCGACTCCGTCGAGGGGGAGTGCGGTGAGCCGGTCGCGGTGGAGCGCGGCCATCGACTCGCTGAGGACGGCGGCGGCCAGCCCACGGCGGGCGAGTCCGGCCACGGCGTCGGCGGCGCTCGCCTGGAGCGCGACCCTGGGCCGGACGCCCTGCGCCTCGCAGGCCCGGTCGAAGACCGTGCGCAGGCCGGTCCCCGGCGGCATGCACACGACCGGGTGGGCGGCCAGGTCGCGCAGGGTGACCCGCCCGGCGTCGGCCAGCGGATGCCCGGCCGGGACCGCGACGACCAGCCGCTCGCTGACGAGCGTCAGCGAGTCCAGCCCGTGCAGGGTGCCGGACGCGGCCCCGACCAGTCCCAGGTCGAAGTCGCCGGAGCGCAGACCCTCAACGAGCCGGTCCGAGTTGTCCTCCCGGAGGGAGAGCTCCACACCGGGATGGGCGCGGTGGAACGCCGCGAGGGCGTCGAACAGCGGGGTGAGGGTGCAGCCGATCACCATGCCCAGGGTCAGCCGCCCCCGCAGCAGCCCGGTCACCTCGCCCACCGCCTGGCCGACCGCCCCGGCGGCGGCCAGCGCGGCCCGGGCGTGCTCGAACGCCGCGGCTCCGGCGGCGGTCAGGGTGACGGTGCGCGCCGACCGGTCGAACAGCTCGGCCCCCAGCTCCCGTTCGAGCCGGCGGATCTGGGCGCTGACGCCGGACTGGCTGATGTGCACGCGCTCCGCGGCCCGGGTGAAGTTCCGCTCCTCGGCGACCGCGACGAAGTACTCAAGCTGCCTCAGCTCCATGACTGGAAATTCTAATGACCAGAAGAACCATCTGTTGGACTTCTGGCCGGGGCGGGACCACGCTGGAGGCGGACCGAGGAAGAACCCCACGCCGGACCTCAGGAGGACATCGGATGCCGGAGTACGAGAAGGCGATGCGCCCGGAAGACCTCACCCGCCTGTTCGTCGCACGCTCCAACGCCGGGGACGCGGCCGGGGTCGCCGCCCTCTACGAGGAGGACGCGGTGATGGCGTACCCGCCCGGCCGGACGACGGTGGGCCGGGAGGCGATCCGCGCACTGTGGCAGAAGGTGCTGGCCGGCGGCCCCCGCTTCGAGCCGGAACCACCGCTGCCCACGCTGGTCAGCGGCGACATCGCCCTCACCTCGACCCCGCCGAAGGACGGCACGGGCGCCCGCGCCCAGGTGGCCCGGCGCCAGCCCGACGGCAGCTGGCTGCGCCTGCTCGACCAGCCGGAGTTCACCCCGCCGGCCCGCTGACCCGGGCGCCCGCCCACCACTCATGCGAAAAGGCCCCCCGGTCCACAGGGACCGGGGGGCCTTTTCACTGGAGCCTCCTGTCGGGTTCGAACCGACGACCCCCGCTTTACAAGAGCGGTGCTCTGGCCAGCTGAGCTAAGGAGGCACTGCGCACGAGTGTAACCGGACACCGCCGCGCGCCGGTCGGGAATTCCGGCGCCCCGCACCGCGTCCGCACCCGCGCCCCGCACCACCCCCGGTGCCGTCCCCGCGCCGCCGCCGCGCCGTCCCGCCGGGGCGGGCCAGGTCGCCGAACGGTATCGAACGGCTCCGGGGTACTGACAGACCCCACCCCGCCGGGTAGCGTCACGTCGGGTTCACTCCCGTGGACCGGACAGTTTCCATTCCTTTACTCGGATCGTCCGGCACGTTCCTGCCGGTGAAGGGACCGCATCACCATGGCCAGTGTCACGTTCGACAAGGCGACCCGGATCTACCCGGGGTCCACCAAGCCCGCCGTCGACCAGCTCCAGATCGAGATCGCGGACGGCGAGTTCCTCGTCCTCGTCGGTCCGTCCGGCTGCGGCAAGTCCACCTCCCTGCGCATGCTCGCCGGCCTGGAGGACGTCAACGGCGGCGCCATCCGCATCGGCGACCGCGACGTCACCCACCTGCCGCCCAAGGACCGGGACATCGCCATGGTGTTCCAGAACTACGCGCTCTACCCGCACATGACCGTCGCCGACAACATGGGCTTCGCGCTCAAGATCGCCGGGGTCAACAAGGCGGAGATCCGCAAGAAGGTCGAGGAGGCGGCGAAGATCCTCGACCTCACCGAGTACCTGGACCGCAAGCCCAAGGCCCTCTCCGGCGGCCAGCGCCAGCGGGTCGCGATGGGCCGGGCCATCGTGCGCGAGCCGCAGGTCTTCCTCATGGACGAGCCGCTGTCCAACCTCGACGCCAAGCTCCGGGTCTCCACCCGTACGCAGATCGCCTCGCTCCAGCGGCGCCTGGGCATCACCACCGTGTACGTCACCCACGACCAGGTGGAGGCCCTGACCATGGGCGACCGGGTGGCGGTGCTCAAGGACGGTCTGCTCCAGCAGGTCGACTCGCCGCGCAACATGTACGACCGGCCCGCCAACCTCTTCGTCGCCGGCTTCATCGGCTCCCCCGCCATGAACCTGGTCGAGGTGCCGATCACCGACGGTGGCGTGAAGTTCGGCAACAGCGTCGTCCCGGTGTCCCGCGACGCGCTGGCCGCCGCGGCCGACCGGGGCGACACCACCGTCACCGTGGGCATCCGCCCCGAGCACTTCGACGTCTCGGGCGCCGAGAGCGACCAGGGCCTGGCCGTCTCGGTCAATGTCGTCGAGGAACTCGGCGCCGACGGTTACGTGTACGGCTCCGCCCGCGTCGGCGGCGAGGACAAGGACCTGGTCGTCCGCGTCGGCGGGCGCGCGGTCCCGGAGAAGGGCTCCGTGCTGCACGTGGTGCCGCGCGCGGCCGAGCTCCACGTGTTCGCGACCTCCACGGGTGAGCGTCTCAGCGGCTGACACCCCAACACACGCGCTCGGCCCCGCACTTCGGTGCGGGGCCGTCCGCGTTCCGTGATCACGGTTGTCGACAAATACCCCGGCACATCGGGCAATTCGCACCTGGCTGTCAACCCGCCATTCGAAAAGGAGCATCGAACCATCCCCCGGGAGGGTGACTAAATGTCTCCAAATCATCACTGGCCGCTACGCTCACGTCCGTGACCCACACAGCACGCCGAATCGGCCGTACCCTCGCTCTCGTCCTGCCCGTCGTCCTGGTGCTCTCCGGAACCCTCGCGGTCACCAGTGTCCCGTGGGCCGGCAGCAACTCGACGACGCAGATGCTCACCGCGTCCTCGGAGAACGTCTCCGTACGGGCCAAGTCCCGTGCCCCGCAGGACATTCTGCGCGACCGGCTCCTCGCGGAGCTCCAGGAGAAGGACCCGGGTGTCGCCCTGACCCACCTCCAGCGAGCGGTGGAGGAGCGCCCGTCCATCGCCAAGCACTGCATGTCGATCGCCCGCGCGCTCGGCCGCGCCGCGGTGCAGCACTACGGCCCCGTCCGCGCCCAGTCCTTCTCCCGCCCCGTCTGCGACACCTCCTACGCCACCGGCGTCGCCCACGAGAGCTGAGGAGAGCGCTGGTCCGCATATCGTGCCGGTATGCACACGCCTCCCACGCAGGCCGTGGTCCTGGCGGGCGGCCAGGGTTCGCGCCTGCGCCCGTACACCGATGACCGCCCCAAGCCGATGGTCGAGATCCCGGGAACCGGGACCCCGATCATCGGCCATCAGCTTTCCTGGCTGGCCGCGGAGGGCGTGACCGACGCCGTCGTCTCCTGCGGGCACCTCGCCGAGGTCCTCCAGCACTGGCTGGAGACCGCCGCACTGCCGCTGCGCGTCACCACGGTCGTCGAACCCGAGCCACTGGGCCGGGGCGGCGGCCTCAAGTACGCGGCGGCCCGCCTGCCGCACCCCGACGAGCCCTGGTACGCCACCAACGGGGACATCTGGACCCGCTTCTCGCTGCGCGAGATGGCCGCGTTCCACGCCGAGCGGGACGCCACCGCCACCCTGGCCCTGGCCCGCCCCCGTATCCCCTGGGGCGCCGTGGAGACGGACACCTTCGGGCACATCACCGACTTCGTCGAGTCGCCGCCCTCCCCGTACCTGATCAACGCGGGCGTGTACGTCCTCTCCCCCGCCTTCACCGGCCTCCTGCCGGAGGTGGGCGACCACGAGCGCACCACGTTCCCCCGGCTGGCACGGGAACGCCGGCTGGCCGGATTCCCGCTGCCGCAGGGCGCGTACTGGCGCGCCATCGACACCGCCAAGGACCTCGCCGAGGCCGCCGCGGAACTGGCCGCGCACCGCTTCTGACCGGCCCGCCAACCCGGTGGGCGCACACCACGAGGAGGGGCGGTCACCGTGTCGACGGTGACCGCCCCTCCTCGCGCGCGGGGCCGGCGGGACCGGCGGGGCTCACCCCAGCAGGCCGCCGATCGGGTTCTGGTTCCCGCCGGTGGAGCCGCCGCTGGAGCCGCCGTCACCGCCACCGGTGGAGCCACCGCTGGAACCGCCGTCACCAGCACCGGTGGAGCCGCCGCTTGAGCCACCGTCACCACCACCGCCGGGACCGCCGCTGGAGCCGCTGCCGCCACTGGAGGACGGGCCCTCGCTGCTGGACGGCGGGGGCTCGGGCCGCGACTGCTGCGGGGGCCGCTGACCGGTGCCCTGGGTGGCGGTCGGCCGCTGCTCCTCGGTGCGCTCGGTCTCCCGGTCGGACTGGTCCGGCACCACCGCGGACTCCTCGGCCGTCGGGCTCTGCGAGGCGGACACCGTCGGCTCCGGCCGCTGGGACGTCTCACGGGAGGACGGGGAGCGCTCGCCCGGCTCCTGCGGGAGGGGCCGGCCGGGCAGGTGGTTGGTCGGGTCGTCGTCCGGTCCCGGCACGGTGACCATCTCGGTGGAGCGCACCGCGCCGCCCAGGATCGACCCGGTCAGCAGGGTCAGGCCCACCACCAGGGCGGCGGCGAGGGCACCGCGCCGCAGCACCCTCCGGCGCAGGTCCCACAGGGCCGAGCGGGGCCCGAGGGTGCGCCAGGCCTCACCGGCGAGACGGCCGTCGACCGAGTACACGGGCGCGCCCGCGATGATGAGCGGCGACCAGGCGGCGAGGAAGATGATGTCGGGCGCGTCGTAAGCGGGGAGGGTGCGCCAGCTCACGGTCAGGATGATCGCCGCCGACAGCGCCGCGCCGAAGACGGCGGCCACCCGCTGCCAGAGGCCCAGCACGGTCAGGACGCCCACGACGACCTGCGCGAAGGCCACGCTCAGGCCCGCGCCCACGGGGTGGGCGAGCGCGAAGTCGCGCAGCGGCTCGGCCAGTGGCCAGGGGTGCAGGGAGGTGAGCCACTTGACCATGGAGCCGCGCTCGCCGCCGTCGAAGTAGACGGGGTCGCAGAGCTTGCCCATGCCCGCGTAGATGGAGATGAAGCCCAGGAAGACGCGCAGCGGCAGCAGCACCACGCCCAGGTTCATCCGGCGCCCCGGGTAGTAGGCGTGCCGCTGGTCGGCTGCGGAGTCGTAGCCGTCCCTGCCGTCACCGTCCCGGGCGTGGCGGGGCCCGCCGGTCCCGTGGCCCTGGCGGGCGGTGCCGGTGTCGCCGGCCTCGTCGTCGTCGAACCGCTCGTACGCGGCGACGGTGCCCGTGTCGGCGAGGCCGTCGGGCTCGTCGTAGGCACCGACGGCGCGGCGCATCGGCGGCAGCAGCGGGCCGCCCGTGACGGGGCCGCGCTGTCCGCCGACGACGGGCGTCGGCATGGTGTCGTCGGACAGGCCGACACGCGGGATGACCTGGGTCGCGCCGGCCTCACGGGCGGCGTAGGGGTGGCTCCGGGTGTCGAGCGTGTCCATGGACGCGGAGTCACGGACCGCCTGGAGCAGTCCGGTGGCCCCGGGGTCCCCGGGGACGGACTTCCCGCTCCACACGACGGGGGCGCGCCGCCGTCCCGCCCGCGTGACCGTGCCGCTCATGACGGGCACGCGGGCGGTCTCGGCGTAGCGGGGCTTCTGGACCGGGGCGAGCTGCACCCGGAAACTGGCGTGGTTCACGATGACCTGCGCGGGATCGCAATCCACCTTGACCATGCTCAGCGCAGGCTGATCGTCGAAACCGGGCCGGGGCGTTCTGGTGTCCACACTCATCTAACCGAGTGACGTGGGGTTAGGACACTGCCTTGACGCACCGGAAATGTCCGAGGCCCGTCAAGATCATGACAGGCCCCGGACACAGCGGCCGGTCAGGGCCGCCCGCAGGCCGGGACGGACGTCGTCACGCCCGGCGGCGGGCCGCCTCGTAGAGCACCACGCCCGCCGCGACACCGGCGTTGAGCGACTCGGCTCCGCCCGGCATCGGGATGCGCACCCGGAAGTCGCAGGTCTCGCCCACCAGCCGGGACAGGCCCTTGCCCTCACTGCCGACCACGATGACGACCGGCCCGCCCAGCGCCTCCAGCTCGCCGACCTCGGTCTCGCCGTCCGCCGCGAGGCCCACCACGGTGATGCCCGCCTTCTGGTACGCCTCCAGGGCGCGGGTCAGGTTGGTGGCCCGGGCGACCGGGGTGCGGGCGGCGGTGCCCGCGGCGGTCTTCCAGGCGCCCGCCGTCATACCCGCCGCGCGGCGCTCGGGGACGACCACACCGTGGCCGCCGAAGGCGGAGACGGAGCGGACGACGGCACCGAGGTTGCGCGGGTCGGTGACCCCGTCGAGGGCGACGATCAGCGGATCCTCGCCCTCGTCGAACGCGGCCGCGGCCAGGTCCTCGGGGTGG
Organism: Streptomyces sp. NPDC050856; assembly: GCF_040653855.1. NCBI lineage: Bacteria > Bacillati > Actinomycetota > Actinomycetes > Kitasatosporales > Streptomycetaceae > Streptomyces > Streptomyces sp. NPDC050856. The sequence continues at coordinate 95,178 of NZ_JBFAGV010000013.1, forward strand.
GCGTACTCGTAGGGCGGGACCTGGAGGACGAGGCCCTGGTGGTTCAGCCCGTTGGTCATCCGGTCGAGCTCCGGGCGCGGGGCCTCCATCAGGTGGATGTTGCCGCGCTCGGCGGCGAGCTGGAGCGCCTCGCGCACCCGCTCGTCGTTGTCGATGAACTGCTGGACGTACAGCGTCGTCGCGGGCACGCCGTCGCGCAGCGCCTCGAAGACCGGGTTGCGGCCGACGACCATCTCGGACGTCCCCTTGCCGCCGCGGCGGGCGACGGGGCGGCGCTGGGCCTTCCTGGCCTGCGCGCCGGCGATGCGGTTCTTCTTGTGGCCCTTGCGCTCGGACGCGGGCGGCGTGGGGCCCTTTCCTTCCAGGCCCCGGCGTCGCTGGCCACCGCTGCCGACCGTAGCGCCCTTCTTGTTGGACGTGCGGCGGTTCCTGCGCTGGCTGTTCCCGGCCATGACCTACCTACTTCGTGAATTCGGTGATGCGTATGTACAAGAGAGTGTGCCGCCAGGTGCGGGAGCGCGCCGCCCGGTCCGCCGGGGGCGCGGTGCCGCGGGTCAGCGCGGGCCGAGCGTCCACCGGGGGCCGTCCGGGCCGTCCTCGATGACCAGCCCGGACTGCTGGAGCTGGTCGCGGATCGCGTCGGCGGTGGCCCAGTCCTTGCGCGCCCTGGCGGACTCGCGCTGCTGGAGCACCAGGCGTACGAGGGTGTCGACGGCGCCGTGGAGGTCCTCGCCGCGGTCGTCCTCGCCCGCCCACCGCGGGTCGAGCGGGTCCAGGCCCAGGACGCCGAGCATCGCGCGGACCTCGGCCAGCCGCTCGATCGCGGCCTCCTTGTCGTCGGCCGCGAGCGCGCTGTTGCCCTGGCGGACGGTGGTGTGGACGATCGCGAGGGCCTGCGGCACGCCCAGGTCGTCGTCCATCGCCTCGGCGAAGGCCGGCGGCACCTCGGCGGCGGGCTCGACGCTCTTGCCGGCCTTCTCGACCACCCGCTGGGCGAAGCCCTCGATGCGCGCGAACGCCGACTCGGCCTCGCGCAGCGCCTCCTCGCTGTACTCGATCATGGACCGGTAGTGCGGGGTGCCCAGGTAGTAGCGGAGCACGATCGGCCGCCACTGCTTGACCATCTCGCTCACCAGGACCGAGTTGCCCAGCGACTTCGACATCTTCTCGCCGCTCATGGTGACCCAGGCGTTGTGCACCCAGTACCGGGCGAAGTCGTCGCCGTACGCCTTGGCCTGGGCGATCTCGTTCTCGTGGTGCGGGAAGATCAGGTCCAGGCCGCCGCCGTGGATGTCGAAGGCCGAGCCCAGGTACTTGTGCGCCATGGCCGAGCACTCCAGGTGCCAGCCGGGCCGGCCGCGCCCCCACGGCGTCTCCCACGACGGCTCGCCGGGCCTCGCGGACTTCCACATGGCGAAGTCGCGCGGGTCCCGCTTGCCCGTCTCCCCCTCGGAGGACGGCTGGCGCAGGTCCTCGAGGTCCTGGTTGGACAGCGCCAGGTAGCCGGGGAAGGACTTCACGTCGAAGTACACGTTCCCCTCGGCCTCGTAGGCGTGGCCGCGCTCGATGAGGCCGCGCATCATCTCGACCATCTCGGGGATGTGGCCGGTGGCGCGCGGTTCGTAGCTGGCCGGCAGGCAGCCGAGGACGTCGTAGCCGCTGTTGAAGGCGCGCTCGTTCTCGTACCCGATCGCCCACCAGGGGCGGCCCTGGTCGGCCGACTTGGTGATGATCTTGTCATCGATGTCCGTGACGTTGCGGATGAACGTCACGTCGTAGCCGCGGTACTGGAACCAGCGGCGCATGATGTCGAAGTTCAGCCCCGACCGGATGTGCCCGATGTGCGGGGCGGCCTGCACCGTGGCGCCACACAGGTAGATCGAGACGCAGCCCGGTGTGATCGGGGCGAAGTCACGGATCTGCCGGGCGCTGGTGTCGTACAGGCGAATAGTCACCACTCCAGGGTAGTGGGCCCGTACCAGTGCCCCGCGACCGTACTCGGGCCGCGGGGCGGACGCCGGGGCCGGACCCGGGCTCCGGGGCTCCCCGGGTCCCGGACTCCCGGGCTTCACCCGGCTCCCGGGCTCAGAGCCGGCCGACGATCCGGTGCGGGGTGATCCGGACGACGACGCGCGGCGCGTCCTCACCGGCGGCCGCGTTGAACTCGGCGTACTTCTTGCCGGTGTACTTCACCGACAGCTCGTCGATCAGCTCCTGTCCGCCCTCGGCCGACAGTTCGGCGGTGCCCCGGATCTCGGCGTACGTGTACGGGGCGTCGAAGGGCTGGAGCATGATCGTCACCCGGGGGTCCCGGCGCAGGTTCCTCTCCTTGCGCCGGCCCACGGTGGTGGAGATCAGCACCTGGTCGCCGTCGCGCTTCACCCACACCGGGGACACCTGCGGGCTGCCGTCGGGCTGGACGGTGGCCATGCTGACGAAGACCGGGCTGTCGAGCAGTTCCTTGAGCCGGTCGCTGAGTACGGCGGGCATGGGGCCCCTCTCTCTCGTGGCTCTGGTGCGACGTTCCACTGACAGGTACTCGCTACTCGGTACCGCGTCGTGCGAAACACCCGTCCCGCCGTTCTTCTTCCGTGCCCGGGTACGGGCACGGGGACCCCCCGGCCCGGGTACGCACGGAGTACCTCAGGTACGGGTACGGACCACCAGCGCCGTGGCGATCGCGGCGAGCCCCTCGGCCCGGCCGGTCAGCCCGAGCCCGTCCGTGGTCGTGCCCGACACGGACACCGGGGCGCCGGCCGCCGCGCTCAGTGCCTTCTGCGCCTCGTCGCGCCGCTTGCCGATCTTCGGGCGCACGCCGATGACCTGTACGGCGATGTTGCCGATCTCGAAGCCCTCGGCCCGCACGATGCGGGCGGCCTCGGCGAGCAGCGTCACACCCGAGGCGCCGGACCACTCGGGGCGGCCGGTGCCGAAGTGCGCGCCGAGGTCGCCCACTCCGGCGGCGGAGAACAGCGCGTCGCAGGCGGCGTGGGCGGCGACGTCACCGTCGGAGTGCCCGGCCAGCCCGTACCCGCCGCTGTCGGAGCCTTCCCACAGCAGCCCCGCGCACCACAGCTCGCGGCCCGGCTCGAAGGCGTGGACGTCGGTGCCGATGCCGACCAGCGGGATCGGCGGGAGCTCAGAAGCCATCGTTGGCCCTCCTGCGGGCGAGGACCGCCTCGGCCAGCACCAGGTCGAGCGGCCGGGTCACCTTGAACGCCTCCTCGTGGCCGGGTACCACCACGACCGGCTCGCCGAGCCGCTCGACCATGCTCGCGTCGTCGGTGACGTCGTCCGTGACGGTCGCGTGGGCGCGCACGAGCGTGTCGCGGTCGAATCCCTGCGGGGTCTGCACGGCGCGCAGCCGGGCCCGCTCGGGCGTGCCGACCACCGGCTCGGGCTCGCCCGGCCCGCCCGGCTCGACCTGCTTGACGGTGTCGGCGAGCGGCAGCGCGGGGACCACGGCCACGGTGCCGTCCCGGACCGCCTCGATCACCGTGTCCACGGTGTCGACCGGTACGAGGGGGCGGGCCGCGTCATGGACGAGGACGGTGCCGATGCCCTCGGGCAGCGCCTCCAGACCGAGCCGCACGGACGCCTGGCGGGTCTCCCCGCCGGGCACCACCAGGTAGTCGGTGCGCTCGGGCAGGGCGTGCGCGTCGAGCAGGTTCTTCACCTCGGTGACGCCGTCCGGCGGCGCGACCACGACGACGAGCGAGACGCCCCGGGAGGCGGCCATGGCCCGGACGGCGTGGATCAGCATGGGGGTGCCGTTCAGCGCGCGCAGCGCCTTGGGGGCGCCCGGGCCGAGCCGTACGCCCCTGCCGGCCGCGGGAATCACCACCGCGGTGCGGGCGGGGCGTGCTTCGTCTGACATCGGTTGTTCTCCGGCAGGTTTGTCGACTCGGCCGACGTGGGTATGGCCTGGGGGAACCCCCGGCCGCTGGTTGAGGGAACGCGCGGTGCCACACCTCGGCCGACCCTTCCGTGACCGCTGGCCGAGCGGGCCCCGCCGGCCTCCCGGCTCGCTGCAGGGCGCCGAGCGCGGGGTCGCCCGGTCCGGGGCGCGGTGTCGGGCGCGTGCGTCAGCGCCCGGGTCGGTGCCGCTGCCGTGGCGTCGGGCACCGGAGCTGGAAATGCCGCAGCGCCCGACGACGACGCTGTGAATCACAGCACGTCAGCGGGCACCGCTGCATCGCTTCACTTCAGGACGCGAGGACCTCGTCGAGCAGGGCCTCCGCCTTGTCCTCGTTGGTGTTCTCCGCGAGCGCGAGCTCGCTCACCAGGATCTGACGCGCCTTCGCGAGCATGCGCTTCTCTCCGGCCGAGAGTCCGCGCTCACGCTCACGGCGCCACAGGTCACGCACCACTTCGGCGACCTTGATGACGTCGCCGGAGGCGAGCTTCTCGAGGTTTGCCTTGTAGCGACGAGACCAGTTCGTGGGCTCCTCGGCGTACGGTGCGCGCAGCACCTCGAAGACCCGGTCCAGTCCGTCCTGACCGACCACATCGCGCACGCCGACGAACTCCGCGTTGTCCGCTGGCACACGAACCGTCAAGTCGCCCTGGGCGACCTTGAGCACCAAGTAGGTCTTGTCCACGCCTTTGATCTGGCGAGTCTCGATGGCCTCGATCAGCGCGGCCCCGTGATGGGGATAGACCACGGTGTCGCCAACCTTGAACGTCATGTGACAGGTACCCCTTCCGTGGCTATCCAGGGTAACACGGATACGGCTTCTTCTGAATGGCGTTTCCGCAGGTCAGGGCATATCTCGGGGCTTGACAACAGCAACCGGAACGTGCTGCGGGGGCCTTCCGGAACCGGGTATTCGCAGGTCGGAGCGGCTGTACGGGCAGCCTGAAACACGGCCGTCACACTGCTCCGGAGGGGGCCGGACAGGGTCGAACGTCCCGGTTTGCCGGGTTCTCGACGGTGAACTTCCCGTACTCCGTTCGGACGTCGGTCACTCGCACGGACGGCACCGCCGTGTTTCCCGAATTGATCACCACGGTTTTTCGGCTAACGAATAGGGCGACCGCCGGGGAATTGATCAAGCGCGGTTATGTGAACGGCCGGTGGCGGCCGGTGGCGGCCGTGGCCCGCCGTTCGCACGCCGGTGGCCGGCCGTTCGCACGCCGATGGCGGGCCGTTCGCGCGCCGTCGGCGGACCGGTGGCCGGGCAGTGGCCCGGCGCACCGGGACCGCCCGGGGGGCGGGTCGGGTGCGGGACCGGGAGGCGGGGTCGGTAACCTGAGCGCGCTGACTGTCCCTTGGCTCAGCTTCAGCCCCTGTCCGTCCCGTACGTCCTAGGAGTTGCCGCCGCCGTGAGCCGCAGCCTTCGACGCGGCGCCCTCGCCGCCACCGCCATCGTGTTTTCGATCGCCTCGCTCTCCGCCTGCGGCGCCGGCAATGACGCCCAGTCGCTCCAGATCAGGCCGGACAACGCCGCCACGACGGTCGGTGACATCAAGATCCAGAACGCCATTGTGATCACGCAGCCGAAGGCGGACGCCGAGGGTCCCGCGGTCGTCTCGGCGACCATCTTCAACAACGGCGCGAAGGAGCAGGTCCTGGAGGGCGTCCAGCTCCCCGGCTCCGACGCCGCGGTCAAGCTCTCCCGGGGCGGGGGCTCCGGCCCGGTCACCGTGCCCGCGTACGGCTCGGTCATCATCGGCGGCAAGGGCAACGCCGCCGCGGAGATCGAGAAGGGCCACGAGGCGGCCGACAACGGCGACGCCCGCGAGGTCGTCTTCCGGTTCAGCGAGGCCGGTGACATCAAGCTGGCGGCGTTCGTCGTCCCGGCGACCGGCTACTACGCGGAGTACGGCCCGAGCGCGGTGCCCCAGCAGCCGACCGGTTCGCCGACGGGGAGCCCCACGGGTTCGCCGACCGGCAGCCCGAGCGGTTCCCCGACCCAGGGCGCCGGCGAGCCGGGGACCGGCTCGCAGCACTCGTCCGCCCCCTCGGACGCGGCCTCCGCGTCCCACAGCGCGGGCCACTGACGCACCTGCCGCACCGGCGCGCCGAACGCGCGAAAGGGCGCCCCACCACGTACGACGGTGGGGCGCCCTTTCGTGTCGCGCGACGGCCTACGGCTCGAACTTGTACCCGAGGCCCCGGACCGTGACCAGGTAGCGCGGGGCGCCCGGGTCCGGCTCGATCTTGGCGCGCAGCCGCTTGACGTGGACGTCCAGGGTCTTGGTGTCACCGACGTAGTCGGCGCCCCAGACCCGGTCGATGAGCTGCATCCGGGTCAGCACCCGGCCCGCGTTGCGCAGCAGCATCTCCAGCAGGTCGAACTCCTTCAGCGGGAGGTCGACCTTGGCACCGGAGACCGTGACGACGTGGCGGTCCACGTCCATCCGTACCGGGCCGGCCTCCAGGGCCGCCGGGGCGACCTCCTCGGGCTCGCCGCGGCGGCGCAGCACCGCGCGGATGCGGGCGACGAGCTCGCGGGAGGAGAAGGGCTTGGTGACGTAGTCGTCGGCCCCTATCTCCAGTCCGACCACCTTGTCGATCTCGCTGTCCTTCGCCGTCACCATGATGACCGGCACGTTCGAGCGGCCGCGCAGCTGACGGCAGACCTCGGTGCCGGGCAGCCCCGGCAGCATCAGGTCGAGCAGCACGAGGTCGGCGCCGTTGCGCTCGAACTCGTCCAGCCCATCGGGGCCGGTGGTCGCGACGGCGACCTCGAAACCCTCCTTGCGGAGCATGTAGGACAGGGCGTCGCTGAAGGATTCCTCATCCTCGACGACAAGGACTCGGGTCACGGAAGGACCTCCGGGGCAGGGTGCGGTTCGGTGGTGGTCTCGGGGTCGTGCTGCCGGGTGGGACGGGAGGAGCGTTCCCGTACGGCTCCCGCCTCCGGCAGCCGGAGGGTGAAGGTGGAGCCCTGACCCTCGGTGCTCCACACCGTGACCTCCCCGCCGTGCGAGGCGGCCACGTGCTTGACGATGGCCAGGCCCAGACCCGTACCGCCGGTGGCGCGGGAACGAGCCGGATCGACGCGGTAGAAACGTTCGAAGATGCGCTCGCGGTCCTTCTCGGAGATGCCGATGCCCTGGTCGGTGACGGCGATCTCGATCATCCCGCCGGAGCCTGTGGCCTGGGCGGCCCCGCCGCCGGGCGCGGGGACGCGGCGAGCCGCTATGCCGACGCGGGTGCGGGCCGGTGAGTAGTTGACGGCGTTCTCCACGAGGTTGCCGAGAGCGGCGGCGAGCTGGCCGCGGTGACCCCATACGCGCAGGTCGGCGGTGCCGCCGGGGGCCATGGTGATCTGCTTGGTGGACGCGGTGTGCCGGGAGCGGTCTATCGCCTCGGCGACCAGTTCGTCCACCCGGACCGGCTCCGCGTCGTCCAGCGGGTCGTCGTTCTGCACCCGCGAGAGGTCGATGAGCTCCTGTACGAGGTTGGTGAGCCGGGTCGCCTCGATCTGCATCCGGCCGGCGAAGCGGGTGACCGCCTCGGGGTCGTCCGAGGCGTCCATGACGGCCTCGGAGAGCAGCGAGAGCGCGCCGACGGGGGTCTTGAGCTCATGGCTGACGTTGGCGACGAAGTCGCGCCGCACCGCCTCCGTACGGCGGGCCTCGGTGAGGTCCTCGACCAGCAGCAGGACCAGCCGGGATCCGAGGGGCGCCACCCGCGCGGAGACGGCGAGGGCCTCCCCGCGGCCGGTGCCGCGCCGCGGAAGGTCCAGCTCCACCTGGCGTATCTCGCCGTCGCGGCGGGTGTCGCGGGCCATGTGGAGCATCGGCTCCACGGCGAGCTTGCCGCCCCGGACGAGCCCGAGGGCGTACGCCGCGGAGCTGGCCTTGACGACGGAGTCGCTCTCGTCGAGGACCACCGCGGAGGAGCGCAGCACGGACAGGACGGTGTCGACGCCGGGCGGCAGCACCGCGTCGGTGTGCAGGGAGGTACGGGTGGGCCTGGCCTGTTCGCGCTCGCTCCAGCGGAACGCCAGCATGGCGATGACACCGGTGCACAGTCCGGCGATCGCTGCCGCTGCGGCGACCGCCGCGTTCACGTCCATGTCCCCAGGTTATGCGTGGTCACGGACACGCTCCCAGCCATCCGAGTGGCTGCTCGAACAGTCGTCGCTCAGAGTTCACCGAGGGGATAGTGGCGGTTCACTTGGGAGGGAGGCCCCGGACTCCTGGGGCTCGGAACGTGGGAGCGTGGGGGTCCGAGCCCCACCCGGACCCCGGTCGTAGTGAGAGAGGGACATCCATGCGGGACGCGTACCACGAGGAACTTGACTCGATCGGCGAGAGCCTGGTCGAGATGGCGCGGCTGGTCGGGTCGGCGGTCGGGCGCGCCACGACGGCGATGCTCGACGCGGACCTGAAGCTGGCGGAGGCCGTGATCGCGGCCGACCAGAAGGTCGACGACCTCCAGCACGACCTGGAGGCCCGTGCGATAGCCCTGCTGGCGCGCCAGCAGCCGGTCGCGACGGACCTGCGGATCGTGGTGACCTCGCTGCGGATGAGCGCGGACCTGGAGCGCTCCGGCGACCTGGCCCAGCACGTCGCCAAGCTGGCCCGGCTGCGCTTCCCGGACAGCGCGGTGCCGCGCGACCTGCACGCCACCATCCTGGAGATGGGCCAGCTCGCGCAGCGCCTGATGGCGAAGGCGGCGGAGGTCATCATCACCAAGGACGTCGACCTGGCGCTCCAGCTCGAGCACGACGACGACGAGATGGACCTGCTGCACCGGACGCTGTTCCAGCACCTGATGGACGACCGCTGGAAGCACGGCATCGAGACGGCCGTGGACGTCACCCTCCTGGGCCGCTACTACGAGCGCTTCGCCGACCACGCCGTGTCGGTCGCCAAGCGGGTGGTGTACCTGGTGACGGGCGAGCACGCGGACGAGCTCCAGCAGCAGGAAGCGCCCGTCGAGGGGGCGTGAGGCCGCTGCCGGGGGCCTCCGTGCGCCGTTGATGCGCCCTGCTCGGCGGGCGTGCAATGGGAGCAGGCGAACGTCCGCCTCCGAGGAGGAACCCATGGCAGATTCCCTCGCGTTCGACGCACCGCGGGAAGCACCCGTCGAAGTGGTCCACCTACCCGTCATCGGCGCCTGCGGCTGCGGCCCCGGCTGCGGCTGCGGCTGCCAGTCGGGCGGACCGTGCCAGTGCGGCGGCTGTACCGGATAACCCGACCCGTACGACGAGAGGGGCACCGCCCGGCGCCGGGCGGTGCCCCTTTCCGTCGTGCCGGGGGCGGGGCTACTTCTTGCCCTGGTTCTTGACCGCCTCGATGGCCGCCTTCGCCGCGTCCGGGTCCAGGTACGTGCCGCCCTTGGTGACCGGCTTGAAGTCGGCGTCCAGCTCGTAGGCGAGGGGGATGCCGGTCGGGATGTTCAGGCCCGCGATGTCCGTGTCGGAGATGCCGTCCAGGTGCTTGACCAGCGCGCGCAGGCTGTTGCCGTGGGCGGCGACCAGGACGGTGCGGCCGGCCAGCAGGTCCGGGACGATGCCGTCGTACCAGTACGGGAGCATGCGGACGACGACGTCCTTGAGGCACTCGGTGCGCGGGCGCAGCTCCGGCGGGATGGTGGCGTAGCGCGCGTCGGCGGCCTGCGAGAACTCGCTGTCGTCGGCGAGGGCCGGCGGCGGGGTGTCGTAGGAGCGGCGCCACAGCATGAACTGCTCCTCGCCGAACTCGGCGAGCGTCTGCGCCTTGTCCTTGCCCTGGAGCGCGCCGTAGTGGCGCTCGTTCAGGCGCCAGGAGCGGTGGACCGGGATCCAGTGGCGGTCGGCGGACTCCAGGGCGAGCTGCGCGGTGCGGATCGCGCGCTTCTGCAGGGAGGTGTGGACCACGTCGGGGAGCAGACCGGCGTCCTTCAGCAGCTCACCGCCGCGGACCGCCTCCTTCTCGCCCTTCTCCGTGAGGTTGACGTCCACCCAGCCGGTGAACAGGTTCTTCGCGTTCCAGTCGCTCTCGCCGTGGCGGAGGAGGATCAGCTTGTACGGTGCGTCGGCCATGCGTACGAGATTAATGGACGCCCGTGACGCTTGACGGACGGCGTCAATTGGATGGCTCGCGGGCCCGGGTTCCTTGTAAGTTCCGGTAGCTGGAGCAGCCACTTACGGGGGATGGACGCATGTCGATGGCCGGACTGAGGGGCGCCGCGCGCCGGACCGTGTCGGGGTTGCCCGGGGGATTCTGGTGGCTGTGGACGTCCACCCTGGTGAACCGCACCGGAGCGTTCGTCTTCACCTTCCTCTCCCTCTACCTGACCCAGGAGCTGGGCTACTCCGCCTGGTACGCCGGTCTGGTCGTCGCCCTGCACGGTCTGGGCGGTATCGCCGGGTCGCCGCTGGGCGGGATGCTCAGCGACCGGTGGGGCCGGCGGCCGACGATGATCACCGGGCATCTGGCGGGGGCGGCCGGAGCCGCCGCGCTGGCCGTGGTGACCAGTGCCTGGGGCATCGCCGTGGTGGTCCTGCTGATGGGCGTGGCCATGCAGGCGGTCCGGCCCGCGATCGGCGCGACCATCGCCGACCTGGTGCCGGAGAGCGGCCGAAGGCGGGCCTACGCGCTGAACTACTGGGCGCTCAACCTCGGGTTCGCCGTCGCGGCGCTGGGCGGCGGTGCCGCGATCTTCCTGGGCTACCGGACGCTGTTCGTGGCCGACGCGGTGGCCACCGCGCTGTGCGCGCTGATCGTGTTCCTGCGGCTTCCGGAGACCCGGCCCGCGGCCGCCGGCGACGCCTCGGACAGGGCGGCGGACGAGCCGGAGGTGACCGTGCTCGGCGTACTGCGCGACGCGCCGTTCCGGGCGCTGGTCCTGCTCAACCTGCTGGTCTGCCTGGTCTTCACCGCGCCCTGGGTGGGGCTGCCGCTGACCATGGCCGCCGACGGCCTGTCGGGCGACTCCTACGGTCTGGTCATCGCCGTCAACGGTGTGGTGATCGTGGCGCTCCAGCTCCTGGTCAACCGGATCACCGAGAAGCGCTCCCCGGCCGCCCTGCTCACCGTCTCCTCGCTCCTGTTCGCGGTCGGCACCGGCGCGACCGCGCTGGCCGGGACACCGCTGGTGTTCGCCGCGACCGTGGTGGTGTGGACGATCGGCGAGATGGTGCACGTGCCGACCAACGCGGCGGCGACCGCCCGGCTGGCCCCCGAGCACGCCCGGGGCCGCTACCAGGGGGTGATGGGCATGTCCTGGGCGGTGGCCGGCTTCGTGGCCCCGATCCTGGCCGGCTGGGTCGTGGACGGGCCCGGCCCGAACGTGCTGTGGGCGGGCTGCGCGGTGATCGGCTGTGTGGCCGCGGCCGGGTACGCGCTGCTGTTGCGACGGGCACTGGCCGGGGCGGACACGGGCACGGCTGCGGGTGCCGGAGCGGGCACCGGCGCCGGGGCGGAGGCCGAGCCGGAGGCGGCGCCGGTGCGGGTGGCGGCGGCGAAGGTGGCGGTGGATGCCACGGCCCCGGGCGCGGGCGGCGGCCCCGGTACGGGCCCGGGGGCCCCGGTGGACGCCGCCGCTCGGGTCACCGCCTGAGACGACCGGGGTGTACGGCGACGGGGGACCGTACGCCCCGGTCCGGTCGGGTCCGGCCGGGCCCCGGGTGACGCGCACGCGCGGGCCAGGGCCTGCGGGCCCACCGGGTTCGACCGCTCCTCGCCCGCCCCGGCCCTGGGGTCAGGCGTCCGGCCGGGTCAGGTGGGCGAACGCCGACAGGTTGCGGGTCGACTCGCCCCGCGAGACCCGCCACGCGTACTCCTTGCGGATGGCCGAGGCGAAGCCCAGCTCAAGGAGTGTGTTGAACGCGCCGTCCGCCGCCTCCAGGACCGAGCCCAGCAGCCGGTCGATCTCCTCGGGGGTGACCGCGGCCAGCGGGAACTTGCCGGTCAGGTAGATGTCGCCCATGCCGTCGACCGCGTAACCCACCCCGTAGAGGCGGAGGTTGCGCTCCAGCAGCCAGCGGTGGACGCCCGCCTCGTTCTCGTCCGGGTGGCGGATGACGAAGGCGTTCAGGGACAGCGAGTGGTTGCCCAGGCGCAGTGACAGCGTGGTCGACAGCTTGTGGGTGCCGGGGAGCGTGACGACATAGGCGCCGGGCTCCGGGGACTCCCAGGTCAGTTCGGCGTCGTTCAGCGCCGACTCGATGATCTCCCGTGCGTCAGCCATGGTGCGAGCGTACGCGACGGCGGTGGTCGTGCATCGCCGCGGTGTAGACGTCCGCCGTGGCCGTCGCCGCCGCGTCCCAGCCGAAGGAGCCGGCGTGACGGGCCGCGGCCTCGCCGAGGCGGGCGGAGAGGGTGGGTTCGGCGACGAAACGGCGCAGTACGCGGGCGTAGTCGGCCGGGTCGTGCCCCTCGACCAGGTAGCCGGTGGTGCCGTCCCGTACCGCCACCGGCAGTCCGCCCACCGAGGCGGCGACGACCGGGGTGCCGGCCGCCTGGGCCTCTATGGCGACCAGCCCGAAGGACTCGCTGTACGAGGGGACCACCAGCACCGACGCGGCACGGAACCAGTCGGCGAGCCGGTCCTGGTCCACCGGCGGATGGAAGCGGACCACATCGGCGATGCCCAGGCGGGCGGCGAGCTTCTGCAGGCCCTCGGGCTTGGCCAGGCCACTGCCGCTGGGCCCGCCGACGACCGGGACGACCATCCGGGACCGCAGCGAGGGGTCCTCGTCGAGCATCCGGGCCGCCGCGCGCAGCAGGATGTCCGGCGCCTTCAGCGGCTGTATGCGCCCGGCGAAGACCGGGACGAACGCCTCGGCCGGCAGTCCGAGCCGGGCGCGCGCCGCCGCCCGGCCGTCCCCGGGGCGGAACCGCTCCAGGTTCACGCCCGGGTGCACCACGGCGACCCTCGCCCGCTCGGCCTCGTAGAAGCGGACGAGGTCCTCGGCCTCCTCGGCGGTGTTGGCGATGAGCCGGTCGGAGGCCCGGACGATCTGGGTCTCGCCGATCACCCGGGCGACGGGCTCGGGGGTGTCGCCCTCGGCGAGCGAGGCGTTCTTGACCTTGGCCATGGTGTGCATGGCGTGCACCAGCGGGGCGCCCCACCGCTCGGCGGCGAGCCAGCCGACGTGGCCGGAGAGCCAGTAGTGCGAGTGCACGAGGTCGTAGTGGCCGGGCCGGTGGCCCGCCCATGCCTGCATCACCCCGTGGGTGAAGGCGCAGAGCTGGGCCGGCAGCTCCTCCTTGGCCAGGCCCTCGTAGGGGCCGGCGTCCACATGCCGTACGAGCACGCCGGGCGCCAGCTCCACGGCGGACGGCAACCCGCCGGCGGTGGCCCGGGTGAAGATCTCGACCTCGATGTTGATCTCGGCGAGGCGTTTGGCGAGCTCCACGATGTAGACGTTCATGCCGCCCGCGTCGCCGGTGCCGGGCTGGTGCAGCGGAGAGGTGTGGACGCTCAGCATGGCGACCCGGCGTGGCGCCCGTGCCCGGCCGGGGATGCGGAGCCGGGGCGGCGCCGCCAGGGTGCCGGCGAACCGGGACACGTACTGGCTCACGTCGGCGGTCCTTCCGCTCTCGGGGGCAGGGCGAACGGAGGACGCGCGCCTCCAGGGGCCACAACAGCGGAATGGCTCCTTTCATTTCCGGTTTGCCAATTCATTACGCGGTGGGGGGCCGGTCACCGGCGCGGACGGGGCGGCGGACCGGGGCGCGGCACGGCGGCCGCCGGGCGGGCCCGGGGCGGGGCGCGCGGCCCCCTCGTCCGGGCGGGTGCGCGGGCCCCCGTCCGGGCGGGCCCGGGGCGGGGGCCGGCAGCGCTTACCCTCGTCCTCATGGCCCCGCGCACCACCCGTTCCGTCGGCACCCGCCCTGTCGGCACACCGACCCGCGGGACCACCAACCCCAACCGCCTGCGCCGCATGGACCGCTGGATCGCCGCCGTGCACGGTCCCGTCCTGTCGCGCGGCGACACTCCCCCGGTCGCCGTCGACCTCGGGTACGGCGCCGCCCCGTGGACCGCCGTCGAGCTGCTCCAGCGGCTGCGGACCGCCGACCCCCGCGCCCGGGTGGTGGGCGTCGAGATCGAGCCCGCGCGGGTCGCCGCCGCCCAGCCCTACGAGCGGGACGGGCTGACCTTCGTGCACGGCGGCTTCGAGGTGCCGGTGGCCGGCGCGCCCGCGCTGATCCGGGCGGCGAACGTGCTGCGCCAGTACGACGAGGGAGAGGTCGCGGCCATCTGGGCCCGGATGTGCGGGCGGCTGGCGCCCGACGGGCTGCTGGTGGAGGGGACCTGCGACGAGATAGGGCGGCGCCATGTCTGGGTGGCGCTGGGGCCGGAGGGGCCGCGCACGGTGACGTTCGCCACCCGGCTGGGCTCCCTGGAGCGCCCGTCGGACCTGGCGGAGCGGCTGCCGAAGGCACTGATCCACCGCAATGTGCCGGGCGAGCCGGTACACGCGTTCCTGCGCGACTTCGACCGGGCGTGGGCGGCGGCGGCCCCCTACGCCTCACTGGGCGCCCGGCAGCGGTGGATCGCGGCGGTGACGGACCTGTCGGCGGACTGGCCGCTGGCGGACGGCCGCCGGCGGTGGCGGCAGGGCGAGGTGACGGTCGCGTGGCCGGCCCTCGCGCCCGTCCGCTGATGCCGCTCACCACCGGCCGGTTGGGAGGGAACGCCCGGCGGCGATCCTTCGTCCCACCCGGTGCGGGTGATCCGTCAGGTGCCCGTACGCCCCCCTGTCGCATCGCCGGTGGGCATGGCACCATCTCGGTGGCCACCGAAAGTTACTGACGGTAAATCAGATCCGTCCGAGGGGGAAGTCCGTGAACCGACGCCGCTGTGTCACCGTCGCGATCACCGTGGTCTGCGCTCTGACCGCACTGGCGGCACCGGCCCATGTGGCGTACGCGGCACCCGTGCCTCCCACGGCACCCCCCGCCGCCGCGGCGGCCTCACCGGCGCTCCCCGGGAAGAGCCTGGAGGAGGTGCGCAGGGAGATCGACGCGCTCTACCGCCAGGCCGCCTCCGCCACCGACGCGTACAACCTGGCCGAGGAACGGGCCAGGAAGCAGTCGACCGAGATCGCGGAGCTCGGCAGGGCGATCGCGGCGGGCCAGGCCCGGATCGCGGAGCTGAGGAAGCGGGCCGGCGCCGCGGCCCGCGCCCAGTACCGCAACGGCGGGATACCGGACGGGGCCCGCCTGGTCCTCTCCGGCGACCCCCGGCTCTTCCTGGACGGCGCCGGGCGCGTCCAGCAGGGCCAGAAGGCGACCAAGGACCTCCTCGGTGAACTGGAGCAGGCCCAGGCCGACTTGGAGTCGTACACCAAGGACGCCAGCAGCCACTGGACCAGGCTGGAGGCCGGCCGCGTCAAGCAGGCGAAGGCCAAGAAGGAGATCGAGGCCCGGATAGCCGCCGCCAGGGCGCTGGAGTCACGGCTGCGCGTCACCGAGCGGCAGCGGCTGTTGGCGCTGGAGCGGGAGGAGCAGCGCAGGGCGCAGACGGCGTGGCTGGGCACGGGCGCGCTGGGCCCGGCCACCGCCGGCACCGGCCCGCAGGGCAGCAAGGCGATCGAGTTCGCCACCGCGCAACTGGGCAAGCCGTACGTGTGGGGCGCCGAGGGCCCCGACTCGTACGACTGCTCCGGGCTGACCTCCCAGGCCTGGGCGGCGGCGGGCAGGAGCATTCCCCGCACCTCGCAGGAGCAGTGGCGGCTGCTGCCCCGGATCGACGTCAAGGACATGCGGCCGGGCGACCTGATCATCTACCACGCCGACGCCAGCCATGTCGGGATGTACATCGGCGACGGCATGATCGTGCACGCGCCCCGGCCGGGGCGGAACGTGACGGTGGCGGGCGCGGGCTCGATGGCCATCCTCGGAGTCGTACGCCCCGACAAGTGAGCCGGCCGGCCCGGCGGGCCGGGGCCGGTGTGACGGGTCCGACACACCGGCCGGTGGTCGCCGGGCGCCGCGCGTGACGTTCGTCATGGCCCGGCGGCCAACTACGCCCCCATGCGCGGCATATGCCGTTCCCTCCTCCCCGATCGCCATTCCGTTCCACCGCCCGGGCCCGCTATGGTCCCCGTCTGGTGGGGCGTCGACCGGCGCCGCACCGCGCCCTCGGGGGGAGGGAAGGAAACAGACCGATGCCCGTACCCGTACCGCGACAGCGGGTGACCCCCGGCCGGACCGCTGTCGCGGACACCGCCGGTGGCGAGCTCACCCTGCTGGTGATCGAGGACGACCCGGCGGGCACCTTCACCGTCCCCGACGTACGGGACGCGTCCGGGACCCGGGTCCGGATCCGCACCGCCCGCAACCTCACCGAGGCCGAGCGGCTGCTCACCGACGACGTCCACTGCGTGCTCGTCGGCCTCGCCCTGCCGTCACCGGGCTCCGGCGACGGGCCCGGCTCCGGCGACGCCCTGGAGCCGCTGCGGCACGTGCTGCGCCTCGCGCCGCGCCACGCGGTCCTGGCGCTGACCACGTCCGCCGAGGCCGGGCTGGCGGCCGAGGCGGTGCGCGCCGGGGCCCAGGACCACCTCTTCCGCGAGGAACTGGACGGACCGCTGCTCAGCCGCGCCATCCGGTACGCCGTGGAGCGCAAGCGCGCCGACTCGGTCCAGGTGAAGCTGGCCGAGTCGCGGCTGCGGGCCCAGGAGAACGCCCGCCTGGAGCGGGGCCTGCTGCCCACGCCGCTGCTCCAGGGTTCCGACCTGCGGTTCGCCGCCCGCTACCGGCCGGGCAGGTCGCGCGCGCTGCTCGGCGGTGACTTCTACGACACCGTCCGCACCCCGGACGGCACCGTCCACGCCATGATCGGCGACGTCTGCGGGCACGGCCCGGACGAGGCGGCGCTCGGGGTGGAGCTGCGGATCGCGTGGCGGGCGCTGACGTTCGCCGGGCTGTGCGGCGACGAACTCCTCTCGACCCTCCAGCAGGTGCTGGAGCACGAGCGGGAGAGCGAGGAGATCTTCGCCACCCTGTGCACGGTGGACATCGCGCCGGACGGGCGGCGGGCCGGGCTGTGCCTGGCGGGCCACCCCTCGCCGCTGATCGCCCGGCACGGACGGGCCGCGCAACTGCTGCCCTACGAGGACGGGGGCCCCGCCCTGGGCCTGCTGCCCCGGGCCCGCTGGCCGCGCCGGCAGGTGGAACTGGGTGGCTCATGGAGCCTGATGATGTACACCGACGGGCTGATCGAGGGCCGTTCGGCAGGCCCGGGAACCCCGCGGCTGGGCCAGGACGGCATGGTCGAGATGATCAACCGGCAGCTCGCGCTGGGGCTGGGCGGCGAGGAACTGCTCGAGGCGGCGGTCGGCGAGGTGCGGGAGCTGAACGGCGGTGAGCTGACCGACGACGTGGCGGTGCTGCTGCTGGACCGCGACCGGGACCGCGGCCCGGACCGGGAACGCGGCGGCGACGGGAGCCGCCGCCGGGGAGGCGACCGCGACCAGGGCCGTGCCCGCGCCGGGGACCGCCCCCGTGCGGCGGACCCGTGCCGCGAGCGCGAGCGCGGCCGGGCCGGCCGTCAGCGGCCGCCGTTGTAGGGGCCGTACGGCCCGTCGCTGCTGGACCCGCCGCCGCGCCGGCCGCCACGGCCGCCGCCCGACACCTGCCGGATGGCCGGCCGTACGTCGACCATGAACACGATCGACGCGACCAGGCCGGCGATCTGCAGGAACAGCATCGGCACCAGCAGGTTCACCGCGACCGTGACACCCAGGATGATCAGCCAGAACATCTTGGTCTGCTTGTCGGCGGCGCGGTACGCGTCCTCGCGCGCGGTCACGGCGATGAACAGCGCGACCAGGGCGATGAGGAGCATGGCGAGGTTGAGCAGAGAGAGGAACGTGCCGAATCCTGCGAGCAACATGCTGAGCACCGCCTAGTCAGTGGGTTGAAGCGCCTCGCGGCCAAGGTATCGGTACAACGCCCCGCCGCTCCCGAATGTGCCCGCGGGTCTCCGCCGTACACCGCGGCGCCCCGCCGCGGGGCCGGGCGGGGGTGTCGGACCCGCCGACGCCCCGGGGCCCGAGCGGGCTTCCCGGGGCGTCGCGGCGCGTCACCGCGGCCGGCCGTGCGGCCGGTCCGTCACGTCACTCGGCCGCCGGCGCGGTGCTCTTCCGCTGCGCCGGCTTGCGGGCCGGCGGGGTCTTCCCGGCCTGGGGCTCCTCCACCGGCTCGGCGACCTTCTTCGGCGCCGGGTCGGGCTCCACGGCCACCGCGATGTCGTTGATCTCCTCGGCGGCCTCGCCGCGCCAGGTCCGCACGGCCTGCTCGCCGTGCTCGGCGACCTGCTCGTACTTCTCACGCGCCCTGACCGCGTACTCGGCCGCCACGCCCACACTGCGCAGGGCCAGGTCCTGGACGGTCTCGCCGAGCTTCTTCAGGTCCGTGTCGATGCTGCCGAGCACCTCGGTGGCCTTGGCCTGCACGGTGGCCTGCGCCTCCTTGGCCTGCGCGGACACCTTCTGCTGCACGACCTTGGGGTCGGTGTTGCGCACCGCGTCGATACGGGCCGGCGCCTCGGCGGCGATCTGCTCGATCAGACCGGGAACCTTCTTGGCCTGCCGCACGGCCAGATCCGCCGTACCGGCGGCGAAGTAGAGGGGCGTACGCAGTTCTTCGATCATGGCCATGACTGTGGTCCTCCCGGATCGCAGAGTCAGAGTTCGGGTGAGGGTTTTCCGGCACCGCTCCCGCCGGTCGCGCCGGAGCCGTCGCCGGCGGTGCCGTCGGAGGTGTCCTCGGCGCCCTTGGTCTCCGTATCGAGCCCGTTCTCCTTGCGGAAGGAGTCGTAGATCTGGAGCAGCACCTGCTTCTGCCGCTCGTTGATCGACGGGTCCGCGAGGATGGCCGCGCGTGTCTCCAGCTCCTCGCGATCCCGCTCGTCCAGGATCCCGGCCCGCACGTACAGCGTCTCGGCGGAGATCCGCAGCGCCTTGGCGACCTGCTGGAGGACCTCCGCGCTCGGCTTGCGCAGCCCGCGCTCGATCTGGCTCAGATACGGATTGGACACCCCGGCGGCATCGGCGAGCTGCCGCAACGAGAGCTGCGCGGTGCGCCGCTGCTCGCGCAGGTACTCCCCGAGATTGCCGACGTTGAGCGATGCCATGGACCCGATGGTGCACCCACTCGCTAACTTTTGCAAGCAAGTGCTTGCTGGAGTGTCGCGCCGCCCCCTCACCCCGCCCGGCGCCCGGCCCGGGGCCCGCTCAACCGGTGGCGGCGCCGAACCACTCGGGCAGCCGGGTGAGCAGGTCCCGCTGGTCCTCACCGGCCCACACCACGTGGCCGTCCGGCCGGAGCAGCACCGCGGGGACGTCCAGTTCCTCGCTGACGTCGACCACGTGGTCGACCCGATCGGCCCAGCCCGCCACCGAGAGCCGGCCGGTCTGGTCGAGCAGCAGTCCGCGGCCGCCGTGCATCAGCCCGTACAGGCGGCCCCGCTTCAGCGCCACGTCCGGCATCCGCCGGCCGAGCAGCTCATGGCCCTCGCCGAAGTCGTAACGGACCCCGACCGCGGTGATCATCCCGGTCACGTACCGGTTCACCTCCTCGAAGTCCATCAGTGTCGAGAACAGCGCGCGCAGCGCGGTCGCGCCCGGATCGGTTCCCAGCAGGGCCATCTGCGCCCGGGTGTTGTCCAGCACGGCGGCGGCCACCGGGTGCCGTTCGGCGTGGTAGCTGTCCAGCAGCCCCTCCGGAGCCCAGCCGGCCACCTCGGCGGCGAGTTTCCAGCCGAGGTTGAACGCGTCCTGCACGCCGAGGTTGAGCCCCTGCCCGCCGGTCGGCGGGTGGATGTGCGCCGCGTCGCCGGCCAACAGCACCCGGCCGACCCGGTAGCGCTCCGCCTGGCGGGTGGCGTCGCCGAACCGGGACAGCCAGCGCGGCGAGTGCACGCCGAAGTCGGTGCCCGCGAACGCCCGTAGCTGCCGCCGGAACTCCTCGAGGGTCGGCGGGGTCGTCCGGTCCTCGGCCACGCCGTCGGCGGGCACGACGACGCGGCACACCCCCTCGTTCCCGTCCGCGTCGGGGACGACGCCGAACCGCAGGTGGGTCTTGCGGACCTCCGCCACGACGGCGGCGACCGTCGCCGGATCCTCGGTCATCCGCATGTCGCCCAGCAGCGTCTCGACCGTGGCGGGCTCGCCGGGGAAGCCGACGCCGAGCCACTTGCGCACCGCGCTGCGGCCGCCGTCGCAGCCGACGAGGTAGCGCGAGCGCAGGTACGTGCCTCCCCCACTGGCGGGGGTGCCCCCGTGCGCCAGCTCGACGGTCACCCCGTCCTCGTCCTGGCTCAGCCCGACCACTTCGCAGCCGCGCCGGATCTCGGCACCGAGTTCGAGGGCGCGCTCGCCGAGCAGCCGCTCGGTGACCGGCTGCGGGGTGGCCAGGCCGTACGGGTGCGCCGTGTCCAGCCGGTCCGGCCACGGCTTGACGATGCCGCCGAACAGGCCGCCGACCTGGAACCTCTCACTGACCGCCAGAAACCGGTCCAGCAGGCCGCGCTGGTCCATCAGCTCGACGCTGCGCACGTGCAGGCCGCGCCCGCGGGACTGCGCGGTGGGCTCCGCCAGCCTCTCCAGCACGACCACGCGCACCCCGTGCAACCGCAACTCGCCGGCCAGCGCCAAGCCGGTCGGCCCGGCGCCTACCACGATCACGTCCAGCATGAAAAAACCCCCATCGAACTCGCTCCGGTCCCGGCCGGCCCTGCCGCGGGCGCCGACGTCGGTTCGGCGCCCGGCGCTCTTCCCCCCGCGCGTCCCCGCGCGACCAGCAGGCCGACAGCAGCGCACATACGTGGCGAACCCGCTGTTTCCGCAGGTTCCGGCCGTGGGCGACGATCCTGCGGCACGACCGGGGCCTTGCCGCAAGCCCCCCGGTGCGCTATACGTTGAGCATGGAGAGGAGTGGGCAAGCCTCCTCTCCCTCGTCGCGGGTGACGACGGCCGAGCCGCTCCCCGCTCTACGGACAGTCCACGGGCAGCGGTTCGGCGTGCACGATGTCGAGCCGTGACACGGCTCGGGTGAGCACCACGTACAGGCGGTGCGCGCCACGCGGCTCGGCGGCCACGATCGCGGCCGGTTCGGCGACGACGACATGGTCGTACTCCAGCCCCTTGGCGACCGTCGCGGGCAGCACCGTCACCCGGGACACGGCGCCGCTCAGGTCGTCGGGGAGCGCCGTCGCCACGCCCGCGTCCGCGAGCGCCTCGCGCAGCCGGCCGGCCGCCGCCTCCCCCGCCGCGATCACGCCGATCGACCCCTCCCGGCCGAGCGCCGCCCGCACCGCCTCCACCGTCACGGCCACCACGTCCGCCGCGTCCCGCGCCGCGCGGACCGTCAGCTCCCCGTCCGCCCGCGGCGACCGGGCCGGCGGCACGTCCACGTCCAGCGCCGGGAGCAGTCGGTTGGCCAGCTCCACGATGGCCGCCGGGACCCGGAAGCCGCTGGTCAGCGTGGTCACCCGGGCGTTCTCACGGTCCAGGTGGGCGAGCTGCGCGGGCCAGTCGCGGGCCGCCCACGGCGTGGTGCCCTGGGCCAGGTCGCCCAGGACCGTCAGGGAGCCGGAGCCGGCCCGGCGGGCGATGGCGCGGCACTGCATCGGCGACAGGTCCTGGGCCTCGTCGATCACGATGTGCCCGTAGCCGGCGGGCCGTTCGACGAGCCCCGCCAGCTCGTCCAGCAGCACCAGGTCGGCGGCCGTCCACCGGGCGGACCGGTGCGAACGCGGCGGCCGGGTCCAGCGGACCGCCTCCCGCTCGTCCGCCGACAGGGCCTCGTCGGCCGGATCGGCCAGGAACCCGGCCAGTACCTCCTCCGGCGTCACCTTCGGCCAGCACGCGTCCACCAGCGCCGACACCGGCCGCGCCCGACTGATCCGCCGCACCCAGGCGGCGGGCACCGGGCCCGCCCGCCGCTCCGCCCGGAGCTGGACGGACCGCACCACACGGCTGCGCACCCGCTCCCGCCCGACCGCGTAGGGCGGGGCCTCGGCCCGTACCCCGGCGACGATGTCGGCGAGCTCGGCGACCGGTACCCGCCACCGGTAGGAGCCGTCCGGCACGGCGAGCGGCTCGGCCGGTGCGCCCACCCGCGCGTACAGGGCCCGGTGCAGCACACCGGCCATCCGGACGTCGTGCTTGACCGCCTCGGCGGCCGCGGAGTCGTGCGCGCGCACCTCGCGCTCCTGGGCGATCTCCTCCTCGACCGTCGCCTGGCGCACGTCCATCTCACCCAGCGCGGGCAGCACCTCGGAGATGTACGACAGGAAGGTGCGGTTCGGGCCGATGATCAGCAGGCCGCCGCGCCGGATGCGGCGCGGGTGGGTGTAGAGCAGGTACGCGGCGCGGTGCAGCCCCACGGCGGTCTTGCCGGTGCCCGGAGCGCCCTGCACGCAGAGGGAGGCGCCGAGGTCCGCCCGTACCAGGTCGTCCTGTTCGGGCTGGATGGTGGCCGCGATGTCCCGCATGGGCCCGACGCGGGGCCGTTCGACCTCCCCGGCGAGGATCGCGCCCGCGCCGTCGCCGCGCCCCTCGCCCAGGTGCTCGTCCTCCAGGCCCGTCAGGTCCGCCGACGCGCCGTCGCCGAAGGGGGCCCAGCCGTACCGCCGCCGGGTCCGCACGCCCTGCGGGTCGTCGGCGCTCGCCTGGTAGAAGGGCCGCGAGACGGGGGCGCGCCAGTCGACGACCAGCGGCGGGGCCGCGGGGTGCTCGCTGACGCGGCGGCGGCCGATGTGGTGGGTCTGGCCGTCCTCGCGGTCCAGGCGGCCGAAGAAGAGCGGGCCGGGCCGCAGCTCGCGCAGCTCCTTGGCGTGGCTGCGCAACCGGTACCCGAGGGTCTCGGCGTCGGCGCCGGACGCGGAGACGTCCGCACCGGTGACGACGCGGTGGGCGGCGCCCCGGACCATCCGGTCCAGGGCCGCGCGGCAGGTGTCGTGGTAGGTCCGTTCCGTGCGGAGTTCGTCATCGAGTGAGGTCATTCCGCACAGCATAAAGCAACCGAGTAACTTTTCTTACTCGGTAACGATCGTGGTGCGGTCGTGCGTCAGACCGGGTGGCCGGGCGCGAGGCCGTCGCCCAGCTGGCGGAACGCCAGGTCGGCGGCGCTCACCGCGTCCGGGTGGACCGCGTCCGCGCTCTCGCCGCCCCCCTCGATCCGCCGCCAGTTCTCCTCCGCCAGGATCCGCTGCACGGCCACGATCTGACCGGCCGCCAGCCGCGCCGGCAGCCCGCCCCCGAGCGCCTCGGCCAGTGCCCGCTCGGACGCGCCCTGGTAGGCGTACAGCCGGGCGACCAGGCTCGGCGTGCCGTACAGCAGCCGGTGGAAGGCCAGCACGTCCGGATCGTCGTTCAGTCCGGTGACCGGGTCGCGGCGGGCGAGGCCGTCCAGGAAGTGGCGGTGCAGCGCGCCGAGCGGGCTCCGGCCGGCCGGGCGGCCGGCGACCACCCGCGCCGCCTCGTCGCGGTGGTCGGCGAACCGGTGCAGGGCCAGGTCCTCCTTGGCCGGGAAGTACCGGAAGAGGGTCGGCTTGGAGACACCGGCGGCGGCGGCGACCTCCGCGACCGGGACCTGGTCGAAGCCCCGTGCCAGGAAGAGGGCGATCGCCGCGTCCGAGATCGCCTGGTACGTCTGCTGTTTCTTGCGCTCCCGCAACCCGCTCATGACAGGAGCGTACGCATCACCGCCCACCGGCCCGTCCCGCCGGCCCCGCTCAGAAGACGTCCGGGCACCACGGGCGCCGCGAGGTGCGCAGCAGCCGGTCCACCAGCTCCGCCGCCCCCGGCCGGGACTCCTCGACGCGGCCCAGGGCCAGCAGCCGCACCGCCGACTCGTCACCCAGGTAGAGCGCCGCCAGCTCCGCCACGTCCAGGGTGAGGTCCACCGGCCCGGTGGTCGGCGCGCAGACCGCGCCCTCCGGTGAGGCGTCCAGCCGGAAGCGGCCCCCGGCCGGGCCGTCCGCGTCGTGCACCTGGAGCACCAGCGAGCCGGCCGCCGCGTAGGTGCGCGCCTGGAGGACCCGTACGGTGTCGAGGATCCGCAGCCACAGGAAGTCGGCGTGCGTGGTCACCCGCGCGGCGCGCGGATCGGGCAGCAGCAGCGGCAGCAGGTCGTCCGGGGCGCGGTGACCGCTCTTCACCAGGGTGACCCAGTCCACCGAGCAGACGAACCGCCACAGGGCCCGTTCGGCGGCCGGGGTGAGCGCCACCAGGTCCCGCACGGTCGCCGTGTTCAACGGCTGCTTGCCGTCGTCCCACCGGTCGTCGGCGGTGTAGGCGACGTACCCCTCCACCTCACCGGCGGCCGAGCGGTACGTCGCGAAGAACGGTTCCTTCCACGGCTCGCCGGGCATCTCGGCGGCGCCGGTGACGAGGTCCCAGAAGCGCCGGTTCCGGCTGACCATGCCGTGCCGCACCGCCCGTACCCGGTCGTGGAGCGCCGCGCCCAGCTCCCGGACGTCCGCCGGGTCGACCAGGTCGATCCGGCCGTCCCCCACCGGGGCCGGCCGGCTCCGGTCCAGGCCGGCCCGGCGCAGGTCGACGGTCCACTCGGTGGTCCAGGCCGCGGGCCCGTACCCGTACCGCCCGTAGATCGGGTACTCGGCGGCGATCAGCGTCGACGCGGCCTCGCCGCGCTCCCCGGCCGCCGCCAGGTCCCTGGCCATCATCCGGCCGAGCAGACCCCGCCGCCGGTGCGTCGGCGAGACCGTCACGGAGGTCACCGCGCTCACCGGCAGGGCGGCGCCGCCCACCGCGGTCAGCTCCTGCGCGAACGAGCGGAAGGTCGCCACGCACCGCCCCGCGTCGAACGCCCCCTGCGCGCGTGCCGGGTCCAGGTGCGGACGCCGCTGGGCGACCTCGGCGTCCGTGACCGAGGGGGGCCGCAGGAACCCGATGTGCAGGGCGCGCACCCAGTCGGGGAAGTCGGAGTCGGTGACGGTACGGACCTCGAGGCTCATGCGCGTCACGCTAGGTGCGGGCCCCGCCGTGACGCACCGGGTTTTCCCTCCGCCCCGGACGGACCGCCCGGCTCAGAAGGCCGCCCGTACCCCGCCCACCCGGTGCCCGCCGCCCAGCAGCGGCGCGTCCGCGATCCGGCCCACCACCGGGGCCTCGACGCCCATCAGCTCCAGCGTCCGGGCCAGCACCGGGCCCAGGGCCCGGCCCGAGCCGTCCTCGATCTTGAAGGCGAGCGCCCGGCCGTCCGCCAGGGCCACCGCCTGCACCGCCTCCGCGCCCATCTTGGACAGCGTCCCCGGCACCTCCCGCATCAGCCAGGTGTCCGGGCGCCGGGTCCCGGCCACGTACTCGGGGTGCGCCCGCATCGCGTCGGCGACCCGCCGCTGCGGGGTGCCCCGCTCGGCCAGGACGTAGCCCCGGAACGCACGGGCCAGCCCGACCAGGCTGATCGCCATCAGGGGCGCCCCGCAGCCGTCCGTACCGACCGAGGCCACCGGCTCGCCCGCCGCCGCCTCGACCTCCTCGTGGACCAGCCGCTGGAGCGGGTGGGCGGGGTCCAGGTAGGTCGCCGGGTCCCAGCCGTTCAGCGCGCAGGCGGCCAGCATCGCCGCGTGCTTGCCCGAGCAGTTCATGGTGATCCGCTGCCGCCGGTGCCCGGAGGCCAGGTACGTCTCCGTCTCGACCGGGTCCAGGGGCAGGTCGGGCGGGGTCTGGAGATCCGCCTCGGTGAGTCCGTGCTCGGCGAGCATCGTGCGGGCGAGCTCCAGGTGGAACGGCTCGCCCGAGTGGCTCGCGGCGGCCAGCGCCAGCCGCTCCCCGGCCAGTTCCAGGCCGGCCCGCAGCACGGCCGCCGCCTGCATGGGCTTGTTGGACGAGCGCGGGAAGACCGGCGCTCCCGGGTCGCCGAGCGACAGCTCGACGCTGCCGTCCGCGGCCAGGACGACCAGCGACCCCCGGTGGTGGCCCTCGACGAAACCCGAGCGGACGACCTCGGCGAGGACCGGGGACAGGGCCGCGGGGGCGGCTGCGGAGGCGGAGGGGGTCATGGTTGTCGGCCTTCCAGGACGGGGGACCCGCCCGGGAGGGATCGCCTCAGGTGAGCAGGTCGTCTACTTGTGCTTCGCCCTCACGGTACCTGCGGGCGATTTCGGCACTGCAATCGTCGGCGGTCCGCTGGAGCTGCTGGCGGCGGCGCGAGACCTGCTGCTCGTACTGCGCCAGGCGCCCCATCGCCGCGTGCAGCTCCTCGTCCGTACGGGCGGCCAGGTCCGACAGCGCGACCTCCCCCAGCATCTCGGCGGCCAGCCGGCGGTACTCCTCGCCGCGCGGGGTGGACAGCGTCACGTGCCGGGCCGACGACCGGTGCCGCGAGGGGGTGTCGGCGAGGATCTCCGACAGCCGGTCCACGACCGGCACCTGGGTGCCCCCGCGGCGCGCCAGTTCGGCCCGCAGGATGTCGATCCGGCCCTGCAGCAGCCGCCGCACGTAGCTCAGGTCCGCCTCGTCGCTGTGCGAATCGCGCCGCAGCGTGCGCAGTTCGGGCAGCCGCATGGTCCGCAGGTCGGGCCGGCGGGCGTCCGGGAGCACCGACGGCCCCGCCGTATCGGCCGGGGCACGCTGCACCGGTGGTCGCGCGGTGCTGGTGCCGCTGGCACATGACATCGGTACGGGATGTGGCGTCTGCCCGGCGCCGGGTGTGCTCATGTGGTTCCGTCCCCTCGACCGGTGCGTAAGGCGCACCGCCTGCAAGGCATGGTGCCACTCCCACATCTGATGTGCAGTGCTCTGCACCCGTTCGGCCCCGGCTACGTTGGTACGTATGCGTGCAGTGGTACAGAGGGTCGACGGCGCGAGCGTCGTGGTGGCAGGGGAGACCGTCGGCGAGATCGCCGGCGAGGGACTGTGTGTCCTGGTGGGGGTGACCCACGACGACACCGTGGAGAAGGCCGCGCGGCTGGCCGCCAAGCTGTGGTCGCTGCGGATCCTGGAGGGCGAGAAGTCCTGCTCGGACGTGGCCGCGCCACTGCTGGTGATCTCGCAGTTCACCCTGTACGGGGACGCCCGCAAGGGCCGGCGCCCCACCTGGAACGCGGCGGCGCCGGGCGAGGTGGCCGAGCCGCTGGTGGACGCGGTGGTGGCGCGGCTGCGGGAGCTGGGCGCGACCGTGGCGACGGGCCGGTTCGGAGCGGACATGCGGGTCTCGCTCACGAATCACGGCCCGTTCACCGTCCTCGTCGAGGTCTGACCGGGGCCGGGCGGCCGCCCGGCCCCGGTCGGCTCCGGCGCCCGAGCCGTGGCCGGGCGCCCGGCTACGGCTCGACGACCGTCTCCTGCGCGGCGGCGGTGTCGCCGGCGAGCAGTTCCGCGTCCACCGGCACGTTCCGCTTCACCAGGGCCAGGGCGATCGGCCCGAGCTCGTGGTGGCGGGCCGAGGTGGTGATGAACCCGAGCTGCCGGCCCTCGTCGCCGTCGGCCTTCAGCCGGATCGGGGTGCCGTGCCCCGGCAGGTGCACCTCGCTGCCGTCCAGGTGCAGGAAGACCAGCCGGCGCGGCGGCTTGCCCAGGTTGTGGACGCGCGCCACCGTCTCCTGGCCGCGGTAGCAGCCCTTCTGGAGGTGGACGGCCGTGCCGATCCAGCCCAGCTCGTGCGGGATGGTGCGGTGGTCGGTCTCGAAGCCGAGCCGGGGGCGGTGCGCCTCCACGCGCAGGGCCTCGTACGCCCAGATCCCGGCGAGCGGGCCGTTGGCCCCGGCATACGCCTCAAGATCGGCGCGCGGCAGGAACAGGTCCCGGCCGTACGGCGTCTCCCGTACGGCGACGCCCTCGGGCACCCCGGCGATGGAGCCGGCCGGCAGGTGCACGACCGCGAACTCGTCGGTGCGGTCGGCGACCTCGACCCGGTAGAAGAACTTCATCGACTCCAGGTAGGCGATCAGCGCCTCGCGCGTACCGGGCTCGACGTGCGCCCAGACCGTCTCGCCGTCGTCCACCAGGTACAGCGCGTGCTCGATGTGCCCGTGCGCGGAGAGGATCAGCGCCTCCGTGGCCTGGCCGGCCGGCAGCTCGCTGACGTGCTGGGTGAGCAGCAGGTGCAGCCAGCCGAGCCGGTCCGCGCCGCTGACGGTGACGACACCGCGGTGGCTCAGGTCGACGAGGCCGGCACCGCCGGCGAGGGCCCGCTGCTCGCGGAACAGGTCGCCGTAGTGCGCGGCGACCCCTTCGTCCCGCCCCTCGGCGGCAACGGCGCCGGGGAAGGACAGCAGAGGGCTGGTCGATGAATGTCGCAGCATAGGATCAGCCTACGACTCGGCGGCGGTGTCCTTCGCTGAACAGTTCGCACACCGGCCGAAGATGGCGAAGTGCTTCATGTCCGTGTCGAAGCCGAATGCCTCGCGCAGCTTCCCGGTGAACTCGGCGGCCACCTCCACGTCCGCCTCGATGACGTCCGCGCAGTCCCGGCACACCAGGTGCAGGTGGTGGTGCCGGTCGGCCAGGTGGTACGTGGGCGCGCCGTGGCCCAGATGGGCATGGCTGACCAGCCCGAGCTCCTCCAGCAGCTCCAGCGTCCGGTAGACGGTGGAGATGTTCACCCCGGAGGCGGTCTTGCGCACCTCGCTCAGGATGGCGTCGGGGGTCGCGTGCTCCAGCGCGTCCACCGCCTCCAGGACAAGCTGGCGCTGGGGAGTCAGCCGGTAACCGCGCTGCCGCAGATCGCTCTTCCAGTCGGTGCTCACCACGCGTCCAGTGTAGGAGCACCGGCCGCCGGACCCGGGGCCCGCACGTCGGCCGGGCCCCGGCCCCCGGGGAGCGCGGGGTTACTTGAAGAAGGCGATGCCGTCGTCGGGCAGGTCACCGAGGTCCTTCGCCCACGCCTCGACCTGCTCGGGCGTGACGACCTTCTTCAGGTGCGCCGACATGTAGGGGCGCAGCGGTACGTCCGGGGTGGACTTCTCGCCGACCCACATCAGGTCGCCCTTCACATACCCGTAGAGCCGCTTGCCGCCGCTGTACGGGCCCGAGGCCGCGGTGCGCGCGACGGCGTCCGTGGCCAGGTCGATCTGCGGCTTCTGGTCGGCGAGCTCGCCGTACCAGACCTCCACCACGCCCTGGTCGCGCACCATCACGATCTCGACCTTGCGGTCCGCGTCGATGCGCCAGTAGCCGCTCTCGCTCTCCAGCGGCCGCACCTTGTTGCCCTGGGCGTCCAGCACCCACGAGCGCGAGGTGTACTCGATGAAGTCACGGCCGTCGTGGCTGAAGGTGACGGACTGGCCGAAGTTGCACTTCTCGGCCCCGGGGAAGTCGGACACACCCGCGCCCTCCCACGTGCCCAGCAGGAACGCGAGGGGGACGAGGGCCGGGTTCAGGTCGGACGGGATCTCGATCATGAGTGGCTCTGTCGATCTGTAGGGGGGATCAGCGCTGGCCCTGGTACAGCTTCTTCACGGTCAGACCGACGAAGGCGAGAACGCCGACGCAGACCAGGACCAGCAGGGCGGAGAAGAAAGCCTCAAGCACGGGGTGCTCCTCGGTGAGCGGTGTGGGCGATGTACGAAGGGCCGGGTACCAGCCTAATGGGTGGCGGCCGCGCCCCTGGTGTGAGATCCGCCCGGATGCCGGGCGCGCGCCCGGCCGCCCACTAGAGTCGCCCCATGGCGAAGAAGCTCGTGATCAAGGTGACCGCCGGGGCCGACGCCCCCGAGCGCTGCTCGCAGGCCTTCACGGTGGCGGCCGTCGCGGCGGCCAGCGGTGTGGAGGTCTCGCTCTGGCTGACCGGCGAGTCCTCGTGGTTCGCCCTGCCGGGCCGGGCCGCCGAGTTCGAACTGCCGCACGCCGCGCCGCTGCCGGATCTGATCGAGTCCGTCCTGGCGGCCGGACGCGTCACGCTGTGCACCCAGTGCGCGGCCCGCCGCGACATCGGCGAGAAGGACGTCCTGGAGGGCGTCCGGATCGCCGGGGCGCAGGTCTTCGTCAGCGAGATCATGGCCGACGGGGTCCAGGCGCTCGTCTACTGACCGTCCCGCGCACCGGCCGTCCCGCGCACCGGGACGACCGCGCCCGGCCGCCCGACCCGGCGCCCGGCGGCCGTCGCCCGACGGCCGCGTCCCTAGGAGTTCCGCTTCCTGCGGCCGTCGAGTTCGTCCCACCACTCGTCGGACTGCGGGTCCCCGGTGGTGGCGTCGGTCCGGGGAGGCCCGGCGGGAGGGTCGTCCCACCAGCGGTCTTCCGGGCCGCGGCGGTTGGCGACCATCGCCGCGACGGGCGGGATCACCATGGCCGCGAGGCACATCCCGACGGCCGCGGGCACCGACCACAGCCGTACCACCGCCCAGCCGCCCACGAAGAGCGCCAGGCAGGTGCCCATCAGCAGGAAGTAGGCGTGCCGGCGACGCGCGTACATACCTCCAGCGTACGACCGAAGGGCCGCACCTCGATCCCGGAACGGCGTCCAACCCCCAGGAGGTGCGGCCCTTCGGCCGGTACAGCGGTCGCGTCCGTCAGACGGCGATGGCGACCTCGGCGAGGCCGCCCGGCTGGGCGACGACCGTGCGGTCCGCCGTGCCGCCCGGCACGAGCGCGCGGACGGTCCAGGTGCCCTCGGCCGCGTAGAAGCGGAACTGGCCCGTCGCCGAGGTCGGGACCTCGGCGGTGAACTCGCCGGACTCGTCCAGCAGGCGCACGTAACCGGTGACGGGCTCGCCGTCGCGGGTCACCTGGCCCTGGATCGTGGTCTCACCGGGCTTGATCGTCGAAGCGTCGGGGCCGCCGGCCTGTGCTCCACACATGTGTCTGTCCTCCGTCTAGCAGGTCGGGCGGGATTACTTGCCGGCGCCGAGCTCGATCGGCACGCCCACGAGGGAGCCGTACTCGGTCCAGGAGCCGTCGTAGTTCTTGACGTTCGTCTGACCGAGCAGCTCGTGCAGGACGAACCAGGTCAGCGCGGAACGCTCACCGATGCGGCAGTAGGCGATGGTGTCCTTCGACAGGTCGACCTGCTGCTGCTCGTAGAGGGCCGTGAGTTCCTCGTCCGACTTGAAGGTGCCGTCGTCGTTGGCGTTGTGGGCCCAGTTGATGTTGCGGGCGGTGGGCACGTGGCCGGGGCGCTGCGACTGCTCCTGCGGCAGGTGGGCCGGGGCCAGCAGCTTGCCGCTGAACTCGTCGGGCGAGCGTACGTCCACGATGTTCTTGTTGCCGATGGCGGCCAGCACGTCGTCACGGAACGCGCGGATCGAGGTGTCCTGCGGCTTGGCCCGGTACTGGGTGGCCGGGCGCTGCGGGACCTCGGAACCGTCGACCAGGTCGCGGGAGTCCAGCTCCCACTTCTTGCGGCCGCCGTCGAGGAGCTTGACGCTCTCGTGGCCGTACAGCTTGAAGTACCAGTAGGCGTAGGCGGCGAACCAGTTGTTGTTGCCGCCGTAGAGGACGACGGTGTCGTCGTTGGCGATGCCCTTGGCGGAGAGGAGCTTCTCGAAGCCCTCCTGGTCCACGAAGTCGCGGCGGACCGGGTCCTGGAGGTCCTTCTTCCAGTCGATCCGGACGGCGTTCTTGATGTGGTTCTTGTCGTAGGCGGACGTGTCCTCGTCCACCTCGACAATGACGACCTTCGGGTCGTCGATGTGGGCCTCGACCCAGTCGGCGTCTACCAGGACGTCGCTGCGGCTCATGCTTTTCTCCTCCGGGGCAGTGTGCGGCGGGGTACGGCAGGGCGGTGCCGGGCACTCTTGTCGCAGAGGGGTGCGTGGCTGCTCGGCACAGGATGGGTCTCGCTGGCGCGGGACCCGTGGATCACGGGGAGTCGGGCTCCCGCTCAAACGGAGCGACAGAGCATGGCGGCGACGCGGCACAGGTCGACTGCCCGCCGCTTCGTGAGAACCGCCTGTCCCCGTGGACGGGGACCGCTCCAGTTGCGCTGCATGGGTCCGATCGTAGGGACGGACGGGCGGCCGTGTCACCGGCGTGTCGCATCATGAGACACGATCGTCTACATGGTGAGACGCACAGCGGCCGGGACCGGCCGCGGACCCGTCGCCCCGGGCGGTCCTCCCGTCGGCCTTCTGAGGCGCGGACAACTCCGTCTCAGCATGTGGCCGGGGTGTGTTCAGCCCGCCAGTACGACGCCCGCGCCGGTCAGGGAAACGGTGACGCCGTCGGGCCGCGCCTCGACCTTCCGCAGCTTCAGCCCGGCGGGCAGCCCGCCGATCTGGCGGTCGAAGTCGGTGCGCTGCCGGACCATGTCCTCCAGACCCGGGATGCCCTCGCCGGGCACCTCGTCGGCACGGACCCGGATGGTGTCGCCGCCCACGATGCTGACGGAGGACAGCACACTGCGCGTGATGGTGCGGCCGAACACCTCGACGCTGCCGGTGACCTTCACCTTGCCGTCGCCACCGTGGCCGAGGGTGACGTCCTCGCCGGACGCCGCGCCGAGGTCCGGGTAGGAGATCCGGGCGGTGCCGGAGGCGCTGCGGGCGACGGCCCGGGAGAAGTCGCCCTCCAGCCGCACCTGGCGGAGCTCCGCGTTCATCTCGCCGACGCGGACCCTGCGGCCCCCGGCCGTGGCCTCGACACCGGTGACGGCGATGTCGACCTGGTCGAGCTCCCTGCCGAGGACCTGGGTCAGGAAGGGGAACCCCCTGATGGAGACGTCGGGGGTGGTGGCCAGGCCCTGGCTCGCCCTGATCCGCTCGGCCGCCTCCGACTCCGCGTAGTTCACCGCGAGCCGGTCGGCGGCCACGAACAGGCCCGCCAGGACGACCGCGGTGATCAGAAGTATTCGCAGTGCACGCATTGCTCGGTGTTCCCCCACCTTGTTCGCGCTGCTCGCGCCCGGCCCCCCGTCACGCATGACCGACGTCCGGCGGGCCCCGATGGTTCCCGCCGGACAACGCCGCTCCCCTCACACCAGGGCGCGGCCCAGCAGGTAGACGGCGGGCGCGGCGGCGGTCAGCGGCAGCGCCACCCCGGCCGTCATGTGCACGAACCGCGACGGGTAGTCGTAGGCGGCCACCCGGTGCCCGACCAGGGCGCACACCCCGGCGGCCAGACCCAGCAGGGCACCCGGCGCGCCCATGCCGGTCACCCCGCCGACGGCGACACCGGCGCCCGCGGCGGCCAGCAGGGCCACCACCACGGAGGCGGGCCCGGGCAGCGGCAGCGCGCGGGCCAGGACCGCGACGGCGACGGCCGGCGCCCCGACGGTGACCGCCTCGGGGGCGGCGGCGAGGTGACCGGCCGCCACGACGGTCAGCGCCGCCGAGGCGACCGCGGCCATCAGCCCGTACATCCGCTCGTCCGCGCCCGCGTGGCTGCGCAGTTGGAGCACCACGACCAGCAGCACCCATACGCCCAGGGTGCCCAGGACGGCGGCCGGGGCGTGCTCCGCCCCCACGGCCAGCAGCGCGGCGTCGGCGGCCAGGCCGCCCGCGAAGGCCAGCGCGATGCCCTGGCGCGCGGGCCACATGCCGTTGAGCCGGAACCACCCGGCGGCGGTCACCGCCTGGAGCAGCACCAGCGGGACGAGCAGCCCGTACCGGCCGGCGGCGGAGCCGGCCGCGAGCAGGATCCCGAGGAGGGCGGTCAGCGCGGCCGGCTGCATCCCCGGCTCGATGACCGGTGAACGGCCCTCGGCCCGGGCGCGCTGGGCGGCGGTCATCCGGGCGTGGCCCGCGGCGGCCGGGGCCTCGTGCCCGGGACCGGCGGGCGCGGGCGCCGGGGCGACCGGCCGCAGCGTGGTGGTCGGCGGGTCGTCGTACGCCGCCGGGCCGGGGGCCCCGGCGTACGCGGGGGCCTCCGGCGGCATCGGCAGGGCGCCGCCCGGCTGCCGGGGCGCGGCGGGCTCCGCCACCGGCTGGTACTGGGTGTCCCAGGTCTGCCCCTGCCAGGTCTGCGCGGCGGGTTCCTGGTACCCCTGCCCGTGGCCGTACGCCTGGTACGCGTCGTACCCCTGCGCCGGATCCGCCGGGTCTGCCGGGTGGGCGGGCTGCCCCTGGCCGGCCGGTGGATAGGGGTGTGTCGGGTCGGCGGGGTGGGGGGGCTGCCCCGGCCCGGCCGGGCGGTACGGCGGCTGACCCGGGTCGTACGGGTAGTGCTGGTCGCTGCTCATGCTGTGCGGGTCACCCTCCTGCGAACGGCGGGAGCACCTCGACCGTGCCGCCCTCGGCCAGCCGTACGGTCTCATGGTCCCGGGTTCCGACGGGGTCCCCGTCCACCAGGAAGGAGCACCGCTGGAGTACGCGGACGAGCTCGCCCGGGTGCGCGCCGCGCACCGCGTCCAGCGCCTCGGCCAGGTTCTCCGCGGCGTACGGCTCCTCGGCGGTCCCGGCGGCGGCCTTGGCCGCGGCCCAGAAGCGGATCGTCCCCGCTGCCATGGCGCACTCCTCTCATCGGCTCGTCTGCCTCGTCGGCATCCATCATGGGCTATGGCGCCGACAGCCAGTCGGCGATCCTGCCCAGCAGGGCGTCCTCGGCGGCGTTCTCCGCGTGCCCCATGCCCGGGACCAGCCACAGCTCCGCGGCGCCGTCCGCCGCGTCGGCCAGCGCGCGGGGGTGGTCCAGCGGGAAGTACGGGTCGCGGTCGCCGTGCACGACCAGCAGCGGGGTCGGCGCGATCAGCGGCACCGCCTCCACCGGGGAGAGGGGCACCGGGTCCCAGTCCCGGTCGTGGATGCGGGTGCGCAGCCCGAAGCGCCCCACCAGGCGCCCGGCGGGCCGGGTGATCAGCCAGTGCACCCGCCGCATGGCGGGCGTACCGCGGTAGTACCAGCGCGCGGGAGCGCTGACCGCGGCCACCGCGTCGGTGCGCGCCCCGCCGGAGCCGTGCAGCGCCGCGTGGCGCAGCACCACCGAACCGCCCATGGAGAACCCGACCGTCACCACCCGGGCGTGACCGAGCTCACGTGCCCAGGCCACCGCGGCCGCCAGGTCCAGCACCTCGCGGTCGCCGACCGTGGAGCGCCCGCCGGAGCGGCCGTGACCGCGGAAGGAGAAGGTGACGACCGCCGCGTGGCGCGCGAAGACCCCCGCGGCCCGGCGCACCGAGGGCCGGTCCACCGAGCCGGTGAAGCCGTGCGCGACGACAATGGCGGTACCGGTCGTCCCGCCCGCGCCCGGCTCGTACCGTGCCTCGATGGGGACGCCGTCGGAGGTACGGAGGGTGGCCCGCCGGGGGCCGTCAGTGAGCGAGGAGACATCCACCATGTGAAATGCGCCCTCTGCCTCGGAAGTCATGTGGGCTATTGTGCTGGGCAGAGGATCCGGGCAACGCAGCCCCCGGATCCTTTTGTGTTTTCCCGTTGTTGTAACAGACGGGTGAACAAACGCTCACAAAGGCTCCCTGGGCGTGGGGGGCCGCCGCAGGAAGCAGTGCCGTAAACGTCCTCGCAGGGACCGAGGAGGAACCGACGTTATGGGCGAGCAGGCCGAGCACGACGACCGCACGACGACGACCCCGGCAGGAGGCGCGCGATGAGCTCTCTGCTCCTTCTGACCAACGCCCTCCAGCCTTCCACGGAGGTGCTGCCGGCGCTGGGCCTGCTGCTGCACAACGTGCGGGTGGCCCCGGCCGAGGGACCGGCCCTGGTCGACACCCCCGGTGCCGACGTGATCCTCGTCGACGGCCGCCGCGACCTGCCGCAGGTGCGGTCGCTGTGCCAGTTGCTGCGGTCGACCGGACCGGGCTGCCCGCTGCTCCTCGTGGTCACCGAGGGCGGCCTGGCCGCCGTCACCGCCGACTGGGGCGTCGACGACGTCCTGCTGGACACGGCGGGGCCCGCCGAGGTCGAGGCGCGGCTGCGGCTGGCCATGGGCCGCCAGCAGATCACCGCGGACGACTCCCCGATGGAGATCCGCAACGGTGACCTGTCGGTGGACGAGGCGACGTACAGCGCCAAGCTGAAGGGCCGGGTGCTGGACCTGACCTTCAAGGAGTTCGAGCTGCTGAAGTACCTGGCCCAGCACCCCGGCCGGGTCTTCACCCGCGCCCAGCTCCTCCAGGAGGTGTGGGGGTACGACTACTTCGGCGGCACGCGGACGGTCGACGTCCACGTACGGCGGTTGCGCGCCAAGCTGGGGCCCGAGCACGAGTCGCTGATCGGTACCGTGCGCAACGTCGGGTACCGCTTCGTGACGCCGGAGAAGGTGGAGCGGGCGGCCGAGGAGGCCAAGGCGACCGCAGTCACCCGTACGGAGGAATCCGACGGGGCCGAGGAAGCCTCGGTACGACCTGCCCGGAGGTAGGTCACCCCGCGTAGACTGCCGCGCGTGGCCAAGGTGACGCGGGACGATGTGGCACGACTGGCGGGGACTTCGACCGCGGTCGTCAGCTACGTCATCAACAACGGACCCCGGCCGGTCGCCCCGGCCACGCGCGAGCGGGTACTCGCAGCGATCAAGGAACTGGGCTACCGGCCCGACCGGGTCGCCCAGGCGATGGCCTCGCGGCGCACCGACCTCATAGGCATGATCGTGCCGGACGCCCGGCAGCCGTTCTTCGCCGAGATGGCGCACGCGGTCGAACGGGCCGCCGCCGATCGCGGGAAAATGGTCCTGGTCGGCAACTCCGACTACCGCGACGAGCGCGAGCTGCACTACCTGCGGGCCTTCCTCGGGATGCGGGTCGCCGGCCTGATCCTGGTCAGTCAGGGCCCCAGCGAGCGGGCCGCGCAGGAGATCGACGCCTGGGACGCCCGTGTGGTGCTGCTGCACGAGCGGCCCGAGGCCATCGACGACGTCGCGGTGGTCACCGACGACATCGGCGGGGCGCAGCTCGCCGTCCGCCACCTGCTGGAGCACGGCCACGAGTACGTCGCCTGCCTCGGTGGCATCGAGACCACCCCGGCGGTCGGCGACCCGGTGGCCGACCACGAGGAGGGCTGGCGGCGCGCCATGCTGGAATCGGGCCGCCCGGTGGAGGGCCGGCTGTTCCAGGCGCCGTACAACCGCTACGACGCCTATCTGATCGCCCTGAAGATCCTGGCGGGCCCCGACCGGCCGCCGGCCATCTTCTGCTCGACCGACGACCAGGCG
This sequence comes from Streptomyces sp. NPDC050856, assembly GCF_040653855.1. Classification (NCBI taxonomy): domain Bacteria; kingdom Bacillati; phylum Actinomycetota; class Actinomycetes; order Kitasatosporales; family Streptomycetaceae; genus Streptomyces; species Streptomyces sp. NPDC050856. The sequence goes on from NZ_JBFAGV010000013.1 coordinate 132,086, forward strand.
ATCGGGGTCCTGCGGGCCGCGCGGGAACTGCGCATCGACGTACCGGGCGACCTGGCGGTGGCCGGCTTCGACGACGTGAAGGAGGCCGCGCTGACCGACCCCCCGCTCACCACGGTCTCCTCCGACCGTCCGGCGATGGCCCGCGCCGCGGTGGACCTGGTGCTGGACGACGGGCTCAGGGTGGCCGGCTCGCGCCGGGAGCGGGTCAAGCAGTTCCCCTCGGCGCTGGTGGTGCGCCGCTCCTGCGGCTGCGAGGGCTGAGCCGGGCCGTGGCGGCGCGGTGCCCGGGGCGTCAGTCCTCGTCCGCCTCGGAACCGGGGCCGGCACCGGGGCCGGGGGCGGCCTCACCGGCTCCGACGGTGTCGGAGTAGGCGGCCGGGTCGAGGGTGTCGGGGCGGCCGGGCCCGAGGCCGGCGTCGTTCGCGGCGGGCTGGCCGCCGCCGGTGGTGCCGTAGCCGCCGGGGACGCCCGGCACGGAGTCGGCGTCGGCCTGTTCCCGGGTGATGTGGCGGGTGGCGCGGACGCCCGCGCGCCGCTCGGGGTAGGGGTAGCTGAACGGCTGGGCCCGGGCGCGCTCCTCCTCGGCGTCCCGCGCCGCCGCGGCGGCGTCCTTCTCGCGCTGGTCGGGATCGGGGCCTTGATGCTGGTTCGTCATGCTCTGTCCCGTACCCGCGCCGCCGTGCCCCATGCGGCCGGAGCCGTCCGCCGCGTTGTCCGGCTTCTCGGGGCGCCCCCCGGCGGCTCGGCGGCGCCCCGATCGGCACGACCGGCCGGGTCACCGGCGTCGGACGGCCTCCGGTCGGGAGGTGGACCCGTGCGACGCTGAGGCCATGAACACCACCGCCGACCGCATCCTGATCGTGGACGACGAGCCCGCCGTCCGTGAAGCGCTCCAGCGCAGCCTCGCCTTCGAGGGGTACGGGACCGAGGTCGCCGTCGACGGGGTCGACGCCCTGGCGAAGACGGCGGCGTACGCCCCCGGTCTGATCGTCCTGGACATCCAGATGCCCCGGATGGACGGGCTGACCGCGGCCCGCCGCATCCGGGCGGGCGGCTCCACCGTGCCCATCCTGATGCTGACCGCCCGCGACACGGTCGGCGACCGGGTGACGGGCCTGGACGCGGGCGCGGACGACTACCTGGTGAAGCCGTTCGAGCTGGACGAGCTGTTCGCCCGCATCCGGGCGCTGCTGCGGCGCAGCTCGTACGCCTCCCGCGCGGGCACCGGCGAACCCGAGGGCGATGTCCTGGCCTTCGCCGACCTGCGGATGGACCTGGTGACCCGTGAGGTGACGCGGGGCGGCCGGGCGGTGGAGCTGACCCGTACCGAGTTCACCCTGCTGGAGATGTTCCTGTCCCATCCCCGGCAGGTGCTGACGCGGGAGCAGATCCTCAAGGCGGTGTGGGGCTTCGACTTCGAGCCCAGCTCCAACTCCCTGGACGTGTACGTGATGTATCTGCGGCGCAAGACGGAGGCGGCTGGCGAGCCGCGCCTGGTGCACACCGTGCGGGGCGTGGGCTACGTGCTGCGCGGCGGGGGCGCCGAGTGACGGCTCCCGTACGGCGCTCGCGGACCCTGCCCCTGCGCTCGCGGCTGGCGCTGCTGACGGCGACGGCGGTCGCGGTGGCGGTGGCGGCGGTCTCGGTGGCGTGCTGGTTCGCCACCAGGGCGCGGCTGATGGGCGAGTTCGACTCGTCGCTGCGCGGCACCGAGGTCGAGGACCGGTACGTCGACTCGCTCCTCGCCTCGTGCGCGTCGGGCGGACAGGCGGCGGTGCCGCCGGTGCCCGGCTCGTACACCGTCCAGATCATCACGGCCGGCGGTTCTGCCTGCACCGCGCCAGGGGCCTCGCCGGTCCGGCCCCGGCCGGAGGACCTGGCGGTGGCGCGCGGGGACGCGGCCGACGCGCTCCACACGGCGCGGGCCGCCGACGGTGCGGAGATGCGCGTGCACACCTACCGGCAGGCGGGGCGCGGGCCGGTGGCGGTCTCGGTCGCGCGGCCGCTGGGCGAGATCGAGAATTCGATGTCCACCCTGCTCTGGGTGCTGGTCGGTGTCTCCGGCATCGGTGCGGTCGGGGCGGGCGCCGCGGGTCTGTGGGTGGCCAGGACCGGGCTGAGGCCGGTGGACCGGCTGACCGGGGCGGTGGAGCACGTGGCGCGCACGGAGGACCTGACCGTCCGTATCCCGGTGGAGGGGGAGGACGAGATCGCCCGGTTGTCCCGCTCCTTCAACGCCATGACGGCGGCGCTGGCGTCGGCGCGCGACCGGCAGGCGCGGCTGATCGCCGACGCGGGGCACGAACTGCGTACCCCGCTGACCTCGCTGCGCACCAACGTCGAGCTGCTGGCCCGCAGCGAGGAGACCGGGCGGGCCATCCCGCCCGACGACCGGCGGGCCCTGCTGGCGTCGGTGAAGGCCCAGATGACGGAGCTCGCCTCCCTCATCGGCGACCTCCAGGAGCTGTCCCGGCCGGACGCGGCGGGCACCGGGCGGCTGGAGGTGGTCGCGCTGCACGAGGTGCTGGCCGCGGCGCTGGAGCGGGCCCGGCTGCGCGGCCCGGAGCTGACGGTCACGGCGGACCGGGTGAGCCCCTGGTACGTCCGGGCGGAGCCGGCGGCGCTGGAGCGGGCGCTGGTGAACGTCCTTGACAACGCGGTGAAGTTCTCCCCGCCCGGCGGGACCGTCGAGGTGGCGCTGGCCGGCGGCGAGCTGACGGTCCGGGACCACGGCCCCGGCATCGCGCCCGACGAGCTGCCCCATGTCTTCGAGCGGTTCTGGCGCTCGCCGTCGGCGCGCGGCCTGCCCGGTTCGGGCCTGGGTCTGTCGATCGTGGCCCGGACCGTACGCCGGGCGGGCGGCGAGGTGGCGCTGACGGCGGCGGAGGGCGGCGGTACGCGCGCCTGGATCCGGCTGCCCGGGGCGCCCACTCCGCCGCCCGGGTCAGTTGTGCCGGATCAGTGACTCGACCAGGCCGGTACGGGTGGCGGGGAAGTCCATCGGGACGATGCCGAGCCCCTTCCAGCCGGCGGCCCCGGGGCTGTCCAGGAGGCCGTGGACGCGCGGATTGAGCCGGTCGGAGTTCCAGCGGGGCGGCAGCAGCGCGGCGGTGGAGACGTGGTTGACGTACAGCCTGCCGGGCTGGGCCACGGCCTTCCTGAAGTGCGCCTCCACCTTGGGGTACTTGGCGGAGGGTTCGGCCATGTAGTCGTCCTGGACGTCGAACAGCGCGGGGTCGCCGTACCGTACGCCCGGCAGTCCGCCGTTGTCGGCGAGCAGCACGACCCGGCCGCGCGCCTCGCCGAGCACCGGCAGCCCGTCGCCGATGCGGAAGAGCGGGCGCCAGCCCTTGCCGTCCAGGTAGTGGTCGAAGATCCGCCGGAAGGTGGCGTCGCCGTCCTCGGAGTACTCCTGCTTGACCCGCATCAGGACGGTCTCGGTGGGGTGGGCGGTGAGGAAGTCGCGGCAGGCGGTGAGGACGTCGCCGAACATCAGGTTCTGGTAGTACGCCCCGTGGTGGATGGCGAAGGAGTCCCCGGTGACCCGGCACCGGATGTCCAGGAACCGGATGCCGCTGTCCAGTTGCTGGGCGATGGTGGTGCTCTGGCAGGCCACCCAGGGGCCGCCGGCGCGGGCGCCGGCGTTGTGCGTGCCGGGGATGGTCAGGTCGCGCAGCGGTACGTGGCCGCCGATCGCCGCCATCCAGTCCCGGGTGCCCACCGCCCGGTTCCGCGCGCGGGCGGCGGGCGCGGGTCCGAGCAGGGCGGTGGCGGACACCGCGGCGGCGCCCGTGAGGAAGCTCCGTCTGTCCATGCGCGAAGTATGACGCGAGCACGACAAGTATGCCAGGGAAAGGAGCGGGGCGGTGAGGCCCGCACGGCCCACCGCCCCGCAACCGCCCGCAGGCCGCCCGGCTACTTGACGACCGTGATCCGGTCCGCCGCCGGCGGGGCGATCGGCGCGCCGGCCGACGAGTTCGCCGCCAGGTAGGCGTTGAAGACGTCCAGGTCGGAGGCGCCGACCAGCTTGTTGCGGCCCTGGGCGAGGGCCGGGAAGCCGTCGCCGCCACCCGCCAGGAACTCGTTCATCGCGACCCGGTAGGTCTTCGCCGGGTCCAGCGGCGCGCCGTTCAACTTCACCGAGGCCGCGTCGATCCGGGCCGCGCCCGTCTTGGTCAGGTCCAGCGTGTAGGTGAAGCCCCTCGACACCTGGAGGATCTTCGGGGACGCCTCGTTGGAGCCGCTGACCTGCTGCTGGAGCGCGGCGACGAGCTGCGCGCCGGTCAGGTCGACCACGTTCATCATGTTGGTGAACGGCTGCACGGTGAACGCCTCGCCGTAGGTCACCACGCCGTCGCCCTCACCGCCCGACGCCTTGTACACCAGGTCGGAGCGGATACCGCCCGGGTTCATCAGGGCGAGCTGCGCGCCGCCCTTGTCCGCCGGGGACAGGGCCGCGAGCTGCGCGTCCGCGATCAGGTCGCCGAGCGGCTTCTCGTACGCGGTGGAACCGCGCCCGTTGATGTCGGCGGAGATGAAGCCCTGCGGCCTGCTCGCGATCGGCGCGGCCAGCGCGTTCCACCGCTGGATCAGCGAGGTCATGTCCGCGGCCCGGGGCACGTCGCGCGACACCACGCGGTTGGCGGACTCCACCGAGGTCCGGACGATGTCCTTGGTCCCGCGGTCGTAGGTCAGCGTGGTGTCGGTGTAGAGCTTCCCGTACGAGGACGCCGACGTGACCATGCGCGGCTTGCCGGACGGGTCCGGGACCGTGCACACGTACGCCTGGTGGGTGTGGCCGGTCACCAGCGCGTCCACCTGCGGGCTGACCTTCTTGGCGATGTCCACGATCGGGCCGGAGACCCCGTCGCCCGGACCGGGGCTGTCGCAGTCGTAGTCGTACGAGGCGGAGGCCGGCGCGCCGCCCTCGTGGACCAGGGCGACGATCGACTTGACGCCCTTGCGCTCCAGCACCTTGGCGTACTTGTTGATCGTCTCGACCTCGTCGCCGAACTTCAGGCCCTTGACACCCTCGGCGGTGACGATGTTCGGCGTGCCCTCCAGGGTCACCCCGATGAAGCCGATCCTGACGCCCTTGCGCTCCCAGACGAAGTACGGGTCGAGGATCGGCCGGCCGGTCTTCTCGTCCGTCACATTGGCGGCCAGGTAGGGGAACTCCGCGCCCTTGAAGGTCTTGCCCTGTTCGTAGCAGCCGCCGGTCGGGTGACAGCCGCCGTCCTGCATCCGGGCCAGCTCCTTGGCCCCCTCGTCGAACTCGTGGTTGCCCACGGACGAGACGTCGAGCCTCAGCTTGTTCAGCGCCTCGATGGTCGGCTCGTCGTGGAACAGGCCGGACATCAGCGGGGAGCCGCCGATCATGTCGCCCGCGGCGGCGGTCACCGAGTACGGGTTGCCCTCGCGGGCCGTGCGCAGGTGCGTGGCCAGGTACTCCACCCCGCCCGCGTCGATCTTCTCGGCCGTCCCGTCCGGGCGGGTGTGGGTGACCTGACCCGAGGAGCCCGCCGGGGGCTCCAGGTTGCCGTGCAGGTCGTTGAAGGAGAGCAGCTGTACGTCGACGGTGCGGCCGTTGCCGCTGCCGTGGTGGCCCGCCGCCGGGCTCTCGCCGCGGTCGTCGGCGCCGGCCGGCAGGGCGGCGACCAGGGCGCCTGCGGTGGCGAGTCCGGCGGCGGTGGCGAGAATGCGCCGGGCCGCGCGCTGCTTGTGCGGTGTCGCTGACATCTGTCCCCTTGTGAACTGTGCGAGGCACGGGTCGGTGTGCCAGGCGCAGCCTAGGGTCAACGCGCGTAGCGCAACAGGGGTTGGCGGGTTACGAGGCGGTTGCCTTCGGCCGTCGGGTGCGCGCCGTAGGCTCGTAGGCATGACCACTGACGCCCCCGTCGCGGCCCTTGAGCCGGGCCGCCGCATCGACACCCTCGACGAACTCTCGCCCGAGCAGGCCCAGGCCGTCCTGGACCTCCTCACCGAGGCGGCCGAAGCCGACGGGACGCAGGCCGTCTCCGAACAGGGCCGGCTCCAACTGCGCGGCGGACGGCGCGAGGGGGTGCGGCACCTGCTGCTGACGGTCGCGGGCGAGCTCGTCGGCTACGCCCAGCTGGAGGACACCGACCCGGTCGAGGCTCCCGCCGCCGAACTGGTCGTCCACCCCGCGCAGCGCGGCCGGGGCCACGGGCGGGCGCTGGGCGCGGCGCTGCTGGCCGCCTCGGGCAAGCGACTGCGGGTCTGGGCGCACGGCGGCAGGTCGGCCGCCCGCCACCTGGCCCAGGTCCTCGGGCTGACCCTGTTCCGCGAACTGCGCCAGATGCGCCGCCCGCTGGACGCGCCGGCCGTCCCCGAGCCGGTGCTGCCGCCCGGTGTCGCCGTCCGCACCTTCGTCCCCGGCCGGGACGACGCGGCCTGGCTCGCGGTGAACGCCGCCGCCTTCGCCCACCACCCCGAACAGGGCACCCTGACCCAGCGGGACCTGGACGACCGCAAGGCCGAGCCGTGGTTCGACCCGGAGGGCTTCTTCCTGGCGGAGCGGGTCGCCGACGGCCGGCTGGTCGGCTTCCACTGGACCAAGGTGCACGCCGAGGAGCAGCTCGGCGAGGTGTACGTGGTCGGCATCACCCCGGAGGCGCAGGGCGGCGGCCTGGGCAAGGCCCTGACGGCGATCGGCCTGCGCCACCTGGCGGCCCAGGGCCTGCCGACGGCGATGCTGTACGTGGACGCCGACAACACCGCGGCGGTGCGGGTGTACGAGGGAATGGGCTTCACCACCCATGAGGTGGACCTGATGTACCGCACGGAGACCTGACCGGCCCGGCGGGCGGGCAGGCGGGCGAGGTGGCGGCCGTTCCCGGTTGACACCTCGCCCTCTCTTGCACCTCTTCGTGGCACTGGGTCCCGCGCTCCTGGCGTACGCGCTGCTCGCCCTCACCCTCGGAGCGCTCAGAGCCCTGCTGACGCGGCGGGTACTGCCCTCCGGGAGCATCGCTCTCGCCGTCACCGGACTCGTCATGGTGCTCGGCGCATGGTGGCGTGACCGGCTCTGGCCGCCCGTCGAGGTCGTGTGGAAGAACTCCCGGGGCGAGGTCGGAGGGGGAGCCTGGGGACTCGAACACGGGCTGGTCACGCCGACCGGCCGGCGTATCCCGGAGTGCCTCGAGGCGGGCACCCAGGGGCAGGCGTGGTGCCACGAGGCGCGTTCCGCCCGCCAGTGGTACGCGGTGTACCACCCGAGCGACCACTTCTGGCCCCTCCAGCTCGTCGAGACCGGCATCGTCCTCGCCCTCGCGGCCCTGGCCACCGTGCTGGCCTTCCGGGTGCTGCGCCGCCACCACGCGTAACCGCGCCGCCGGGGCGGCCCGCTCGGAGCCGGGCGGCACCCGGAGCCGGGGGCGGGCACCTTCCGGGGGCGCCGGGGCGCGAAGGCGTCCCGGGCGGCGGCTGCCCGCCCCCGGGCGGGCACGACGGGTCACGCGCGGCACGGGGGACCGCGCGTGACCCGCGCGCGGGCTCCGCCCAGCCGCACCCAGGACGTCACGTCGCCGTTACCGAACATTCAGACACGCTTGCGAAGCTCGGCCAATGAAGCCATCCGGGTACCGGCTCCCCGAGGGGCGGCTGCCCAAGGGGAGACTTCCCTCCACCACGGCCCGCTCCGACGCGCTTGACCTGCCCTTGGCGCGGAAGAATGGAGCCATGAACCAGCAGCCCGCCGAGGCCCAGGCCCAGCCAGTCCAGCCGTCCGTCGGGGCCATCGCCGCGCACCGGCCGCACACCGTCGCCTCGGGTCCGGTGACCAATCTGGAGCCCGACATCGACGGCGACCTCGACGCGTACGAGGACGACGGGGCGGACCCCGAGCTGCCCCAGGGCCGGTTCCTCGACCGGGAGCGCAGCTGGCTGGCCTTCAACGAGCGGGTGCTGGAGCTCGCCGAGGACCCGGCGACCCCGCTCCTCGAACGGGCGAACTTCCTGGCCATCTTCGCCTCGAACCTGGACGAGTTCTTCATGGTCCGGGTGGCCGGCCTCAAGCGCCGCATCGCCACCGGTGTGGCCACCCGCTCCGCCTCCGGGCTCCAGCCCCGCGAGGTGCTCGACCTCATCTGGAACCGCTCGCGCGAGCTCATGGCCCGGCACGCCGCCTGCTTCCAGCAGGACATCGCACCCGCCCTGGCCGACGAGGGCGTCCACCTCATCCGCTGGCCCGAGCTGACCGAGAAGGAGCAGGCGCGGCTCTTCACCCTCTTCCGCCAGCAGATCTTCCCGGTCCTCACCCCGCTCGCGGTGGACCCCGCGCACCCCTTCCCCTACATCTCCGGCCTCTCCCTCAACCTGGCCGTCGTCGTCCGCAACCCGGTCAGCGGTCACCGCCACTTCGCCCGGGTGAAGGTCCCCCCGCTGCTCTCGCGGTTCCTGGAGGCCTCCCCGCAGCGGTACGTCCCGCTGGAGGACGTCATCGCCGCGCACCTGGAGGAGCTCTTCCCCGGCATGGAGGTGCTGGCCCACCACATGTTCCGGGTGACGCGCAACGAGGACCTGGAGGTCGAGGAGGACGACACCGAGAACCTGCTCCAGGCCCTGGAGAAGGAGCTCATGCGCCGCCGCTTCGGGCCGCCGGTGCGCCTGGAGGTCGAGGAGTCGATAGACCCGTACGTCCTGGACCTCCTCGTCCGCGAGCTGAAGGTCTCCGACGCCGAGGTCTACCCACTGCCCGGGCCGCTGGACCTGACCGGGCTGTTCGGCATCGCCGCGCTGGACCGGCCGGAGCTGAAGTACCCGAAGTTCGTCGCCGGCACCCACCGCGACCTGGCCGAGGTGGAATCGGCGAGCGCACCCGACATCTTCGCGGCCCTTCGCGAACGCGACGTCCTGCTGCACCACCCGTACGACTCGTTCTCCACCTCCGTCCAGGCCTTTCTGGAGCAGGCCGCCTGCGACCCGGACGTACTGGCCATCAAGCAGACGCTGTACCGGACCTCGGGCGACTCGCCGATAGTGGACGCCCTGATCGACGCGGCCGAGACCGGCAAGCAGGTCCTCGTCCTGGTCGAGATCAAGGCCCGCTTCGACGAGCAGGCCAACATCAAGTGGGCCCGCAAGCTGGAGGAGGCCGGCTGCCACGTCGTGTACGGGCTGGTCGGGCTGAAGACCCACTGCAAGCTGTCGCTCGTCGTCCGCCAGGAGGGCGAGACGCTGCGCCGCTACAGCCACGTCGGCACCGGCAACTACCACCCCAAGACCGCCCGCCTCTACGAGGACCTGGGCCTGCTGACGGCCGACCCGCAGGTCGGCGCCGACCTGTCCGACCTGTTCAACCGGCTGTCCGGCTACTCCCGCCGGGAGACCTACCGGCGGCTGCTGGTGGCGCCCAAGTCGCTGCGCGACGGACTGGTCTCCCGTATCCACAAGGAGATCGCCCACCATCGGGCCGGCCGGCCCGCCTTCGTCCGTATCAAGGCCAACTCCATGGTGGACGAGGCGGTCGTGGACGCCTGCTACCGCGCCTCGCAGGCGGGCGTGCCGGTCGACATCTGGGTGCGCGGCATCTGCGCGCTGCGCCCCGGGGTCCCCGGCCTGTCGGAGAACATCCGGGTCAGGTCGGTCCTCGGCCGGTTCCTCGAGCACTCGCGGATCTTCGCCTTCGGCAACGGCGGCGAGCCCGAAGTCTGGTTCGGCAGCGCCGACATGATGCACCGCAACCTCGACCGGCGGATCGAGGCCCTGGTACGGGTCTCCGACCCGGGCCACCGCGCGGCGCTGCACCGGCTGCTGGAGACGGGCATGTCCGACACCACGTCCTCCTGGCACCTCAGCCCGGACGGCGGCTGGACCCGGCACGCCACGGACGCCGACGGCCAGCCGCTGCGCCATGTCCAGGAAATGCTCATCGACGCCCGGAGGCGCAGGCGTGCACAGCCCTGACCACACGACGGCCGGCGAGGTCCTGTCGCCCTACCTCCACGCCCGCGCCGCCGACTTCCTGCGCGCCCTGCGGCACCACGCGGCCAGCGGGGCCGACACGGCGTGCGCGGAGGAGGCGACCCGCTCCCTGCGCGCCGCCGCCCGCCGCGTCAGCGGCGCGCTGCACACCTTCCGCCCGCTGCTCGACGGCGCCTGGGCCGACCAGCTCCGCGCCGAACTGGCCTGGCTGTCCGGCACCCTGGCCCAGGAGCACGCCTGCACCTCCCGGCTCGTCCGGCTGGTCGAGGCGCTTGCCCGACTCTCCGGCGGCACGGCGGCCGTCCCCGCGCCCCGCTCCGGCGGCACCACCCTGACCGTGGGCGCCGCGCGGGCGGGGGCGCTGCTGGACCGGCAGCTCACCCTGGCCCGGACCCGGGCGCACTCGACGGCGCTCCAGGCCCTGGGCTCCTCCCGGTTCCACGCGGTCGCCGACGCCGTCGCGCTGCTCGCCTCCGAAGTGCCGCTCGGGCCCGCCGCGACCGCCCCCGCCGGCGAGGTGCTGGACCCGGCGGCCCAGGTGGTGGAGCGGCGCCTGCTGGACGCGGTGGCCGCGCTGCCGATGACGCCCGCGGTGGGCGGTGAGCAGCAGGACGGCTCCTGGCACCAGGTGCGGCTGCTGCTGCGGCTGCACCGGTACGCGCGGGAGGTGCTCGGCGGGCCGCCGGAGCTGTACGAGGCGGGCCGCGCGCTGGACCGGCACCGGGACGCCGCCGAGGCCGCCGCCGCCGCCGCGACCGCCGCCCGCACCCCGAGGATCGCCCCCGCGACGGCGTACGCGCTGGGCGTGCTCCACGCAGACCAGCGCTACGAGGTGGAGGCCGCCCGCCGCGCCTTCCAGCGGGCCTGGCAGCGTACGGCGGTGACCGCGCGGTGACGCCGCCACCCCGGACGGTACGGGCGGCCGGCTGCGTGCTGTGGCGCCGCGCCCCCGGCGGGGGCATCGAGGTGTGCCTCGTGCACCGGCCCGAGTACGACGACTGGTCGCTGCCCAAGGGCAAGCTCAAGCGCGGTGAGTCGGAGCTGGCGGGCGCGCTGCGGGAGGTCCTGGAGGAGACCGGCCGGCACTGCGTGCCCGGCGCACGGCTGCCGACGGTCCGGTACGAGGCGAAGGGCCGTCCCAAGGAGGTCGCCTACTGGGCTGCGGAGGCCACCGGCGGCACTTTCCGGCCGAACGCGGAAGTGGACCGGGTGCTGTGGTTGCCGCCGCGGGCGGCCCGCGCCCGCCTCACCCATGCCCGGGACCGCGACCTCGTCCCGGCGCTGCTGGCGGCCCTGGGCGTGGAGTGAGCCACCACCCGGCGTAACCCACGTGGGGGACTGCCGCCCCGCCGCCGCGCCACCCGCGCGGGTGGTGCGGCGCGGGGCGCCGCCCCGCGCCCCGCCCCGCCGGGCGGCGCCGCGGGCCGGACCGGGGGCGCACCGGCGGAACGCCCGGTGTCCGCGCTCCACGACAATGGGCCACCACCCGGGGAACGGCCCACCCCGGGCCTCACCGCGGATTCCGTCACGGTTCACTTGGCGTTCACTCTCCCCCGCAGGCCACGTCACCTGTTCTGCCTAATTTCGGCCTCAACACGGTGAGCCGGCACCGCGCCGCGCCCCACCATCCAACCCGGCACACGCCGCCGTACGGAGAACAGACGCAGCCGGCGGCTTCTGGAAGGAACACCCGAAAGTGAAGCTTCAGCGCAAGAACGGGCTTCGCGCCACCGCGCTCGGTGCCCTCGCCGTGTCCGGCGCCCTGGTCCTCACGGCGTGCGGGTCGGACAACAACACCGGCACCCCCGACGGCGGCAAGAAGACCGGCGCCGCGTCGAACATCTCGTGCGAGGGGGCCAAGGGCCAGCTGCTGGCCTCCGGCTCCAGCGCCCAGAAGAACGCCATGGACCTGTGGGTCAAGAACTACATGGCCGCCTGTCCGGGCGTGGAGATCAACTACAAGTCCTCCTCCTCCGGTGAGGGCATCGTCGCCTTCAACCAGGGCACCGTCGGCTTCGCCGGCTCCGACTCGGCGCTCAAGCCCGACGAGGTCGCCGAGTCCAAGAAGGTCTGCAAGAGCGGCCAGGGCATCAACCTGCCGATGGTCGGCGGCCCGATCGCCATCGGCTACAACCTGTCCGGCGTCAAGGACCTCGTCCTGGACGCCCCCACCATCGCCAAGATCTTCAACAACAAGATCAAGAAGTGGGACGACGAGGCCATCGCCAAGCTCAACCCCGGCGCCAAGCTCCCGAGCACCGCCATCCAGGCCTTCCACCGCTCCGAGGACTCCGGCACCACCCAGAACCTCGGCAAGTACCTCGGCAAGGCCGCCAAGGCCGACTGGCCGTACGAGGCCGAGAAGAAGTGGCCGGCCCCCGGTGGCCAGGCCGCGTCCGGCTCCTCCGGCGTCGCCGCCCAGGTGAAGCAGTCCGAGGGCGCGATCGGCTACTTCGAGCTCTCCTACGCCGCCTCGCAGTCCATCCCCGTCGTCCAGATCGACACCGGCGCCTCCGCCCCGGTCCCGGCCACCTCGGAGAACGCCTCCAAGGCCATCGCCGCCGCCAAGGTCAAGGGCACCGGCAAGGACCTGGCACTGGAGCTGGACTACACCACCAAGGCCGAGGGCGCCTACCCGATCGTCCTGGTGACGTACGAGGTCGTCTGCGACTCCGGCAACAAGGCCGAGACCCTCGGCACGGTGAAGTCCTTCCTCACCTACGCCGCCGGCGACGAGGGCCAGAAGGTGCTCTCCGAGGCCGGTTACGCCCCGATCCCCGCCGAGATCAACGCCAAGGTCCGCGAGACGGTCAAGGGCCTGTCCTGACCACCCGGCCCTCACCGGCCACCCGTCCTACCCGCGACACCTGCCGGCCGGCCCGGAACACCCTCCGGGCCGGCTCCCACCCCCCTCCGGTGCACCGCCGCCAGGGGAGCCGCACCCGCGGACTTCCCCCACCCAGACCGGAAAGATCATGGCCATAACCACTGACAAAGCACCGGCTCCGCCGGTCACCGGAGAGAAGCCGGGCCGGTCCACCGGCCGCGCCGGCGACAAGGTCTTCATCGGCCTGTCCCGCGGCTCGGGCATCCTGCTCCTGGTGATCATGGCGTCGATCGCCGTGTTCCTCACCTACCGGGCCTCGCTCGCCATCTCCCAGGACGAGGGCAACTTCCTCACCACCTTCGACTGGAACCCGGCCGGCCGGCCGCCGGTCTTCGGCATCGCGGTCCTCCTCTTCGGCACGGTCGTCAGCTCGCTCATCGCGATGGTCATCGCCGTGCCGATCGCCGTCGGGATCGCGCTGTTCATCTCGCACTACGCGCCGCGCCGGCTGGCCGCGCCCCTCGCCTACGTCGTCGACCTCCTCGCCGCCGTGCCGTCGATCATCTACGGCATCTGGGGCGCCCTCTTCCTGGTCCCGTACCTGGAGGGCCTCAACCTCTGGCTGGACCAGTTCCTCGGCTGGACCTACCTCTTCGACAAGACCGAGGTCGGCGTCGCCCGTTCGCTGTTCACCGTGGGCATCCTGCTGGCGATCATGATCCTGCCGATCGTGACCAGTGTCAGCCGCGAGGTCTTCCTCCAGGTCCCGCGGATGAACGAGGAGGCCGCCCTGGCCCTCGGCGCCACCCGCTGGGAGGTCATCCGGCTCTCGGTCCTGCCCTTCGGCCGCTCCGGCGTCATCTCCGCCTCGATGCTCGGCCTCGGGCGCGCGCTCGGCGAGACCATGGCCGTGGCGACCGTCCTCTCCCCGAACTTCGTGATCTCGCTGCACCTGCTCGACCCGGGCGGCGGTACGTTCGCGCAGAACATCGCCGCGAAGTTCGACGAGGCCAACGAGCTCGGCCGGGACGCCCTGATCGCCTCCGGCCTGGTCCTCTTCGTCCTCACCCTGCTGGTCAACGGCGCGGCCCGCCTGATCATCGCGCGCCGCAAGGAGTACTCGGGGGCGAACGCATGAGCAACGCCATCCAGGACGCGCCCGTGCCCGCCGCGGCCCAGCGTCACGACAGCCTCAGCCACCGCAGCCTGCCCCGGTGGGCACCGGCCGGTTTCGCCGCCGTGTCCGTCGCCCTCGGCTGCGGCATCGGCGCGGCCACCGGCCTGGCCAGCCGTATCCAGTGGGGCCTGATCGCCGCCGCGCTCTTCGTCCTCGTCTCGTACACGGTCACCTCGGCCGTCGAGAACCGGCGCCAGGCCAAGGACCGGCTCGCCACCAGCGTCGTGTGGGTGTGCTTCGTCCTCGCCGTGATCCCGCTGCTCTCGCTGATCTGGGTGACGGTCAGCCGGGGCATGAAGGTCTTCGACGGCTACTTCCTCACCCACTCCATGGCCGGGGTGCCCGGCTTCGAGGTGGGCGGCGGTGTCTACCACGCCCTGGTCGGCACCCTGGAGCAGGTGGGCCTCGCCACCCTGGTCTCCGCGCCGATCGGCCTGCTGACGGCCATCTACCTCGTGGAGTACGGCAAGGGCACGCTGGCCAAGGCGGTCACGTTCTTCGTGGACGTGATGACCGGCATCCCGTCCATCGTCGCCGGCCTGTTCATCCTCTCCATCATGCTGATGGCCGGCCTGGCCCCGTCCGGCCTGATGGGCGCCCTGGCCCTGGCCATCCTGATGATCCCGGTCGTGGTCCGCTCCACCGAGGAGATGCTCAAGCTCGTCCCCAACGAGCTGCGCGAGGCCGCCCTGGCCCTGGGCGTACCGAAGTGGCGCGTGATCCTGAAGGTCGTCATCCCGACCGCGGTCGGTGGCATCGCCACCGGTGTGATGCTCGCCATCGCCCGTATCGCTGGTGAGACCGCCCCCATCATGCTGCTGGTCTTCGGCAGCCAGCTGATCAACACCAACCCGTTCGAAGGCGCCCAGTCCTCGCTCCCCTTCTACATCTGGGAGCAGTACCGGGTCGGCAGCGAGGCGTCGTACGACCGCGCCTGGGCCGCCGCCCTCGTCCTGATCGCCTTCGTCATGATCCTCAACCTGGTGGCCCGCGGCATCGCCCGCTGGAAGGCCCCGAAGACCGGCCGTTAAGGCCACCTGGAAGTGATGTTGAAATGGCCAAGCGAATCGACGTCAGCGGCCTCACCGCCTACTACGGCTCCCACCGGGCGATCGACGACATCTCGATGACCGTCGAACCCCGGTCCGTGACGGCCTTCATCGGCCCGTCCGGCTGCGGCAAGTCCACCTTCCTGCGCACCCTGAACCGGATGCACGAGGTCACCCCCGGTGGCCGCGTCGAGGGCAAGGTGATGCTGGACGACGAGAACCTGTACGGCAAGGACGTCGACCCGGTCGCCGTGCGCCGCACGGTGGGCATGGTCTTCCAGCGCCCGAACCCGTTCCCGACCATGTCCATCTTCGACAACGTCGCGGCCGGCCTGCGGCTGAACGGCAAGTACCGCAGGAACGAGCTGGCCGAGACGGTCGAGAAGTCCCTCAAGGGCGCGAACCTCTGGAACGAGGTCAAGGACCGCCTCAACAAGCCCGGCTCCGGCCTCTCCGGCGGCCAGCAGCAGCGCCTGTGCATCGCCCGCGCGATCGCGGTCGAGCCGGACGTCCTGCTGATGGACGAGCCGTGCTCGGCACTGGACCCGATCTCCACGCTGGCCATCGAGGACCTGATCTCCGAGCTGAAGGAGCGGTTCACGATCGTCATCGTGACCCACAACATGCAGCAGGCGGCCCGCGTCTCGGACCGCACGGCCTTCTTCAACCTGGCGGCGGTGGGCCAGCCGGGCAAGCTGGTCGAGATCGACGACACGGACCGCATCTTCTCCAACCCGTCCGTCCAGGCCACCGAGGACTACATCTCCGGCCGCTTCGGATAACCGCGACGGGCCTGGGTGCCCCGGCCGGGGCTGCGCGCCACCGGGGCACCCAGCAACGCACCGAGCCCGGGGAACCCCGGCCCCGGTCCGCAGAAACCTTTCTGCGGAGCCCCACGCACCCGCCGCCGGCGAGGCCCGGCGACCAGCGGCCCGGGTGCCCCCACCAAACAGCGACCACACAGGCCCCCGGCTCGGGTCACCCCGAGCTGGGTCACCCCGGACCACCCCGGACCACCCCCCACCAAACAGCGACCACACAGGCCCCCGGCTCGGGTCACCCCGAGCTGGGTCACCCGTCGGGCGGTGCTGGCATGGCGGTGCCACCGCAAGGCGAAGGGCCCGCCCCCTTCAGCAGGGGGCGGGCCCGTTCACATCCGTACCGGCAGGAGACCTCAGCCGAAGAACAGCAGCACCAGGTAGTAGCTCGTCGCCGCGACCAGCGCCGCGGCCGGCATCGTGATGAACCATCCGAGGATGATGTTCTTCGCGACGCCCCAGCGCACCGCGTTGACGCGCTTGGTCGCGCCCACGCCCATGATCGCGGAGGTGATGACGTGCGTCGTCGAGATCGGCGCGTGGAACAGGAACGCCGAGCCGAACATGATCGAGGCCCCGGTCGTCTCGGCCGCGAAGCCCTGCGGCGGGTCCAGCTCGATGATCTTGCGGCCGAGGGTACGCATGATGCGCCAGCCTCCGGCGTACGTGCCCAGCGACAGCATCACCGCGCACGCGACCTTCACCCACACCGGGATCGGGTCGCCGGCCTGCTCGACATCGGCGATGACCAGGGCCATCACCACGATGCCCATGGTCTTCTGGGCGTCCTGGAGGCCGTGGCCGAGCGCCATGCCGGCCGCCGAGACGGTCTGGGCGATCCGGAAGCCGCGCTTGGCCTTGTGCGGGTTGGCCTTGCGGAACATCCACATGATCGCGCACATCACCAGGTAACCGACCACCAGGCCGACGACCGGTGACACGAACATCGGGATGACGACCTTGTCGACGACACCCGACCAGTAGACCGTCGTCCCGCCCGCCAGCGCCGCCCCCACCATGCCGCCGAACAGGGCGTGCGAGGAGGACGACGGCAGGCCGAAGTACCAGGTGATCAGGTTCCAGACGATCGCGCCGACCAGGGCCGCGAAGAGGATGCCCATACCCCGCTGGCCCTCGGGCGTCTGGATCAGGCCCTCACTGACCGTCTTGGCCACCCCGCTGCCCAGGAAGGCACCGGCGAGGTTCATCACCGCCGCCATGGCCAGCGCCGCGCGCGGGGTCAGGGCCCGGGTGGAGACGGAGGTGGCGATGGCGTTCGCCGAGTCGTGGAAGCCGTTCGTATAGGTGAAACCGAGCGCGACGCCGATCGTCACGATCAGTGCGAAGGTGTCCACGAAGCTCAGGACTCCTTGACCGCGATGGTCTCCACCGTGTTCGCGACGTGCTCGAAGGCGTCCGCCGCCTCCTCCAGCACGTCCACGATCTGCTTCAGCTTCAGTACCTCGATGGCGTCGTACTTGCCGTTGAAGAGCTGGGCGAGCAGCTTGCGGTGGATCTGGTCCGCCTGGTTCTCCAGCCGGTTGACCTCGATCCAGTACTCGGTCAGGTTCGTCATCGTCCGCAGATGGGGCATCGCCTCGGCGGTCAGTTCCGCCGCACGCGCCAGCACCTCGATCTGCTGTTCGACACCCTTGGGGAGCTCTTCGACGTTGTAGAGGACGACCAGGTCGACGGCCTCCTCCATGAAGTCCATGATGTCGTCGAGCGACGACGCCAGGGCATAGATGTCCTCGCGGTCGAACGGCGTGATGAACGAGGAGTTCAGCTGGTGGAAGATCGCGTGGGTGGCGTCGTCGCCCGCGTGCTCCGCTGCCCGCATCCGCTCCGCGATCTCGGCCCGTGCGGAAGATTCCGCTCCGAGCAGTTCCATCAGGAGTTTCGAGCCGGTGACGATGTTGTCCGCGGAGGCGGAAAACATGTCGTAGAAGCTCGTCTCCCTGGGGGTCAGACGAAAGCGCACGTGGGGTCCTCTAGGTGCATGGGTTTCGGTCAGGGTGATGCTAGGCGCATCATCCGGCCACGGCTAACCGGCGTCATTCAGTGTCGCCCATCAGGCACAGTGAACAGAACTGGGCCCCACCCACGTTCCCGCGGGGATCGGTACCATATACCCACGTGGGGTATAGCAGCCCTTACTGGACAACGGGAGGACGCATGACGACCACCGAGGCGGCCGGCCTTCCGGTCACGGAACCGCACGGGGACGCCCCGGACCACGGTCACGGCGTGCACGGGTACCACAAGCAGAAGGACGAGCACCTCAAGCGCCTGCGCCGGATCGAGGGCCAGATCAGGGGCCTCCAGCGGATGGTCGAGGAGGACGTCTACTGCATCGACATACTCACCCAGGTCTCCGCGTCCACCAAGGCCCTGCAGTCCTTCGCGCTCCAGCTGCTGGAGGAGCACCTGCGTCACTGCGTCGCCGACGCGGCGGTCAAGGGCGGCGACGAGATCGACGCGAAGGTCGAGGAGGCCACGAAGGCCATCGCCCGCATGATGCGTACCTGAGCCGAACCGCTCACCGGGGCGCGGAGGCTCTGTGACCACCGCGCCCCTCCTGGCCTCCGCCGGGGCTGACCTTCAGTACCGCGTCGATCAGATCCGCGCTGAGCCGTTCCCCGTCCGTCGCCGACGCCGCGATCATCAACTCACCGCACAGCTCGATCTCGGCGAGGGCGACGTGGTCCTGGACTGTCGTCGCTGTGGGCGGGGCCACGCGCATCACCTCTTCCTGCCGCTGCCGGCTTCCTAGCGTAGGGAGCGGGGACATACCGCGCATGGCACGTCCGGACCATTCTTCTGGCCCCTGGGAACCCCGTCAGGCCCTGATCCTCCCGGCGTAGATGTCCCCCCGCGGCGGCAGCTCCACATGGACGGCGGCACCGAATTCGTACAGCAGGGTCGTGGAGGCGACCGCGACCGTACGGCCCTGGTTGGTGAAGCTGAACTGGTGGCGCACCTTGCGCAGCCGCCCCTCCCGGTCCAGGTAGACGTCGAACGGGACGGCGTCCCTGGTGAACCCTTTCGCCGCCGCCGCCAGAGCCCCGCGCACCTGGGGGGAGGCGGCCCGGGCGGCCCGTCCGAGATCGGCCGTGCCCCGGTAGTGCGTCACCGGCTCCCCGGCGAGCTCCTCCTCGCCGACGTAGGCCACGTCGAGCACACCGCGCAGCAGCTCGGCGGCGGCGGCCGGGTCGGTGGCCCCGCCGGTGACCAGGTTGCCGTCGGTCAGGGTCGCGGTGTCCACCCGCACCCACTTGTCGGCGGGCACCCCGGCACCGCGGTTCTTCATGTACAGCGCACCGGGCACCAGGAGCTCGGTGATCGGCCGGTGCTCGCTGGCGCCGGTGGCGCCCTTGGGCAGGACCACCCGCAGCCGGCCGTGGCGCGCGCGGAAGTCGTAGGCGCCCTCGCCCCGGATGGTGACCCGCGTCCCGCCGGTCGCCATCTCCATGGACGTACGGGCCTTGGCCGTACCCGCGTGGGTCAGCGCCGCCGGCGCCGCGCGTACCGCGTCGCCGGGATCCGCCCCCGGTCTGGCGTCGGCCGGAACCGAACATCCGGTGACCATCGTGGCCACCACGGCGGCGGACGCGGCAAACGCGCCGCCCCCGCGCCTGTGCTGCTGCACCACCATCGCCTGCCAACCCCCAACGCTGTGCCGCTGGCTGTCCGAAACCCCACCCTTCCCCCGGACCCTGGAACCCGGGGAGACCCCATCCGCATAACGACCACCCCGGCTGCCCGTCACGCCCGCCGGGACGAGTCCACCGGTACCGTGGAGGCGTGCATTCGCAGGAGCAGGCGCCTTCCGTCACAGGCGCGCACGACGGGCACCAGGGACATGAGGGATACGAGGGGTACGGCGCCCAGGGCGGGCACGGCACCCATGACACCACCACCACCGAACGTGGCTCGTTCTGCGTGGCCCGGTGCGGCTGTGGCTGGGCGGGCCCGGCCAGACGGTCCCGGGACCGCGCCCGTACGGACGCCGACGCGCACCGGTCCGCGCCGGACGCGGCGCGCTGAGGCACCGCCGCGTCGGGCGCGCTGAGGCGCCGTCACCTCACGGTTGACGGCGGGGCCTTCAGGCCGCGAGGTCGCTCTCGCCGGTGCCGAGCCGGGGCTCGGGGATGCCCAGGGTCTCGTGCCGCTCCCACAGCGGCGCCCGCCTGGACCGTACGAGCCGGCCGGCCCGCTCGGACCGGGCGACCGCCGCCACCACGGGCGTGAGCAGCGCGAGGGCGAGCGGCGCGAGGAGCAGGGCCACCGCCGTACCGAGGGCGAAGCCGCCGACCACGTCGGTGGGGTAGTGCACGCCCATGTAGACCCGGCAGAAGCCCTCGGCCAGGGCGAGGCCGATCGCGGCGAACCCGAAGCCGCGGTGGGCGACGAAGAGCCCGGCGCCGATGGCCATGGCCATGGTCGCGTGGTCGCTCACGAAGGAGAAGTCGGTCTTGCCGGCGACCAGGACCTCCAGGCCCTGGTGGTCGAGGAACGGACGCGGCCGTTCCACGAAGTCGCGGATGGGGATGTTGACCAGTAGGGCGACACCGGCGGCCAGGGGGGCCCACACCAGCCCGGCGACCGAGGCGACGGAGTCCTCCGGCGTACCGCGCCGGCGCACGCTCCACCAGCACCAGAGCACGGTCAGCACCATCGCGAGCATGATCCCGTACTCGCCGGTGAATTCCATGACCCGGTCGAACCAGGACGGGGCGTCCTTGGCGAGTCCGTTGATGTCGTAGAGCAGGCTGACATCGGGGTTCGAACCGTCCGATGCGAGTCCAGCCATCTGCCGCGGCCCCTTGCCTTGTCACTGTGTCAGTCCAGGGAACGACCTGCGGGAGGGGTACGTTCCACTCTCCACCGAACGATCACCATGACGTTACCGAAGAGTGACACGTCATCGCAGCTCAGGCCGTTGGTTTCACCGGGAGTCGCCCGCCCTGGGCAGCGCTTTCGCGCCATCCTCGGTGACCCGCGTGGCGCCAAAGTAGTCGGGCGTGTCGATCTTGTCGAACCGGATGACGGCCCCGGTGTACGGCGCGTTGATCATGTATCCGCCGCCCACGTACAGCCCCACGTGCCGGATGGCCCGCGAGTTGGTCAGGTCGTCCGAGAAGAACACCAGATCGCCCGGGAGCAGCTCCTCGCGCGAGGGGTGCGGCCCGGCGTTGTACTGGTCGTTCGCCACCCGGGGCAGCTCGACGCCGACCGTGCGGTACGCGGCCTGGGTCAGCCCTGAGCAGTCGAAACGGCCGCCCTGCTCGGCCGTCCCCGTCCCGCCCCACAGGTACTTCGTACCGAGCCTGCCCTGGGCGAAGTGGATGGCCCCGGCGGCCTGCCGGGACGGCTCGACCCGGCCGACGGGCCGGGCGAAGCTCTGCTCCAGCGTCCTGATGATCTTGACGTAGTTCTGGGTCTCGCTGATCCGCGGGACCCCGCCGGCCTTTATGACCCGGTAGGCCCCCGCGTTGTACGCGGCGAGCATGTTGCTGGTGGGGTCGCCGGGCACCTTCCGAACGTATCCGGCCAACTCGCAGTCGTACGAGGCCGCCGACGGAATCGCGTCGGCCGGATCCCACACGTCGCGGTCGCCGTCCTTGTCCCCGTCGATGCCGTGACCGGCCCAGGTGCCGGGGATGAACTGGGCGATGCCCATGGCGTTGGCCGGGCTCACGGCTCTCGGGTTCCAGCCGCTCTCCTGGTAGAGCTGGGCGGCGAGCAGGGCGGGGTTGATGGCGGGACACAGGTTGCCCCACTTCTGCACCAGCGGCTGGTAGGCGGCGGGGACGGCGCCCTTCGCCAGCCCCACGGCCCCGCCGAGCCCCCGGCCGGCCCCGAGGAGCCCGGAGGCGGCGGAGTAGGTCCCGACGACGAGCAGCGCGACGAAACACACGCACAGCCCGACGGAGACTCCGGCGACCAGCCAGACCCTACGCACCGTCAACCACCCCTATACGCCTCGGCAGTCCGCCGAGCGCCAGTGTAGGTGTCGTACCCCCGTTTCAGGGGGCGGACGTGGAAGGCCGGCCGTCCGGTGACCGCGCCCCGTCGCGCGTTCCACACCCCCCGTCCGCGGGCGGGCGCCGGAGCCCGGGCGCACCCGGCGAGGAGCCCCCCGGCGGCACGCCTGGCCGGGATTGTTGCTAGGTTCCCGGCCAGCAGACGCAACCTGACAACGGGGGACCCTATGGCGCTGAACGCCAAGTGGGACGAGCTGTTCGGAGGGGACGGGACCGCCGCCGGCATGACGCTGGCGTCGGCGAACGCCCCCGCGGGCCCGGGAGGCGGTGGTGACGGCGGCGGCCCCGACCTGAAGGCCGACCAGGGGCCCTGGACGTCCTCCGGCGGCGTGGCGGGTGAGCTGCGCACCACGACCGCGACCGCCGTGGGAGAGCTGGCGGCCGCCCACGAGGGCGTGGCCGCGGGCACCGAGGGCTTCGGCTCGACCGCCACCCTGAACGCCGTCCACGACTCCTGGAAGACCCGCCTGGGCGCCGTACGCGACGAGTGCGGCCGGCTGGCGGGCGCGCTCAGGAGCGCGGGCAAGGACTTCGGGGAACGCGAGACGGACACGACCCGGAAGATGACCAGCGCCACTCCCGGGCGGCCCAGCAGCGGGAGCTGGTAGGCCATGCCCACCTGGCAGCAACTGCGCGACCTCAAGCTCGACGAGTACACGGCCGCCGCCGACGGCTGGGGCAAGCTCTCCAGCCAGGCCAACGCGGCCAAGGACCGGGTCGACAACGAGATGCTCGCCAAGATCCGCGACACCCAGAAGGGCACCACCGCCGACAAGGCGACCGCCGATCTGGAACAGCTCAGCCGCAACTACCAGTACCTGCACACCGAGTGTGGCCTGATCCGCACCGCCCTGAACGGCCTGGCCGCCGAGCTGGCCGGCCCGCAGAAGAAGCTGAAGCAGGCCCTGGAGGACGCGGAGAACCTCAAGTTCACCGTCCACGCCGACGGCTCCGTCGAGTACCCGCAGTCACCGACGGCCCCGATGAAGCTCCCCGACGGCCGGGGCAGCGCCACACCCGGCGCACCCGTCCCGATGGTCCCCGGCCAGGCCGAGGCCAACGGCGACCCCAACAAGGGCAAGGCGGAGGAGATAGCCGAGAAGATCGACGGCGCCCTGCGCGAGGCGGCCGAGATCGACGGCCGCTACTCCCGTGTCCTGGACAAGCTGAAGGCCGCCCCCGGGCTCACCGTCGACGACAGCACGTTCATCGACGCGGCCGCGGACACCAAGGCCCTCCAGGAGGCGGCCGGCGGCTACGCCGACGACGCCAGGATCCCCAAGGACAAGTCGCCCGCCGAGAACGCCCAGTGGTGGAACGGCCTCACCCAGGAGCAGCGCGACGAGTACGCCACGCTCTACCCGGCCTCCGTCGGGGCGCTCGACGGCCTGCCGTCGAGCGTGCGCGACGACGCCAACCGCATGGTCCTGGCCGAGGCGAAGGCCCAGTACCAGCAGGACCTCAAGGGCATCCCGCCGGAGCCGCAGCGCTACCTGCCCAACCCCACCGGCAGCTACCCGGCCGTCGTCACCAACGAGGCGTGGCGGCAGTGGGAGAAGAAGTACGGGGACCGCCGGGCCCATCTGGAGAGCTCCCTGAGCGGTATGAGGGCCATCGAGAACCGCTTCAACCAGACCGGCAGGAACGGACTGCCCGAGGCCTACCTGCTGGCCTTCTCACCGGAAGGACACGGCCGGGCCGTCGTCGCCAACGGCAACCCCGACACCGCCGACCACACCGCGGTCTACGTCCCCGGAACCACGTCCAACCTCGGCAAGGTCGGCGGCGACATCGACCGGATGGCCAACCTGTGGCGCGAGACGGCCCGCATGCCGGGCGCCGGCAACGTCTCGACGATCACCTGGCTGGGGTACGACGCCCCGCAGTCCATCGTCAAGGACGCCCCCTTCAGCCACTACGCGAACGACGGCGCCCCGGCGTACAACCGCTTCATGAACGGCCTGGAGACCGCCCAGGGCGGCCCCGACAAGAGCCACACCACGGCCATCGGCCACTCCTACGGCACCACGCTCATCGGATCGGCCGCCCGCCAGGGCGACCTCCCCGCGGACGACGTCATCCTGGCCGGCAGCCCCGGTGTCCAGGTGGGCTCGGCGGAGGAGATGGACGTCCCCAAGGGGCACGTGTGGAACGAGGAGGCCGACGACGACCCGGTACCCGACATCGGCCGCTACGGGCACGGCGGCAGCCAGTGGCGCCTCGGCGGCGGGGTATGGCTGGTACCCAGCGACGAGCCCTTCGGCGCCAATCAGATGTCCACGGACACCACCGGCCACAGCGACTACTGGAAGGCGAACACCCAGAGCCTGCGCAACCAGGCGGCGGTCGTGGCCGGCCAGTACAGCGAGGTGAAGCACGTTGAATGAGTTCCGGGCCGGTGCCCTGGTGGTGGCCGCGACACTTCTCACACTCACGGGATGCAGCATGTCCGATTCGGCGAAGGACGAGACGGCGAACGACGAGCCGGTGAAGGTCGTCGGCACCCGCCCGCAGGACGAGGTGGACGCCGAGACCAAGCAGATGTCCAGCCAGATCCTCGACCTGATCGCGGTCAAGGGGAAGACCTCCCAGGGCGGCCCCGGTGTCATGTCCTGCGAGGGCAAGGACCGGGACAGGTTCTTCATCATGAACCACCCCTGGAGCCTGACCGCCTCGACCGACGAGGAGCTCGCCCGGGCCATGGCCCGCCTCAAGGAGGAGCTCCCCCGGCACGGCTGGAAGATCGTCAGGTACGGGCCCGACACCAGCCCCTCCAAGAACCTGGAGCTGGTCGCGGACAACGACGAACGGAAGTTCGGCCTCAACATCGCCTTCTGGAAGCAGGACCGCGGCGGCGACAAGAACCCGCCCTCGCTGATCGTCAACGTGGTCTCCGGCTGCTACCAGGTCCCCGAGGGCCAGACGGTCGAGCACTACTGACCCCACCCGTCCCGGCCCGGGCCCGGCGGCCGCGGCGCCGCCGGGCCCGGGCCTCGCTCCGTCCCGGCGCGGTCCCGCGCCGGCCGCGCGCCCCCGTGCCCCAAAGGTGCACCAACGACAGTCATTGCCCGGAGTCACGCTCCGTGATACACAGAGTGACCATACGCGTACTCGCGCAGCTGGGGACCGCCGCCGGCGCAGGTCAGGGCGGCCGGCTCGGTCAAACGTGCGGCGATCGGGTAAAGAGACCCGCGAACCGTGCGTGCGAGCGCGGTTTCATCAGCGAAGATAGTGCGGTGACCCGTGCCGTGGGGCAGGGGCGTCGAACTACCCAACAGGGGCGGTGAGTTACATGTACCTGGCGGCTGAAAAAGGCGACATCACCACCATTATCGGCGGAATCGCTCCCAACTGGGGGCCTTTCGGCAGCCTCGGCAACGAGGCCCGCGTCATGATCGAGGTCGTGATGGCGATCGCGATCCTGCTGTGCCTCGGCATCGCGATCTGGGGCGCGGCCAAGCAGCGCATCGGGGCGACCGCGCTCCGGGACACCTTCAGCGCCGAGCAGGGCAAGGGGCTGATCGTGGCCGGTCTGACCGGTGTCTTCATCATCGGATCACTGGGAACGCTGTTCACCATCGTGTACGGGATGGCCGTCTGACCCTCCATCGGCCCGTCCGGCTCCCCTGAGGTTGCGTCACCTGATGTCAAGTCACCACACACGGCCACCGTCGTACGACGGCCACGCGGAACAGCACACGGTTGAGGGGGCGTACCCGTCATGAGCCTCGGCGAGGAGAACGGCGGCGGCATGGGAGGCGGCACGGGCCAGACCCGTACCCGCCTCCCCGACAGCGGCTCCGGCGACGTGTACGGTGGCGCCCGCCGCCCGACCCGCAGCTCCCGGTCGCTCATCACGGTGGTCGGTGTGGTGGTGCTGCTGATCGCCGCCATCGCCTTCGCCAACAGGAGCGGTGACGCCGGCGGTGACGACCCGGCCGGCGCCACCGGCAAGGGCCCGGCCGCCGCCACCGCCGCGACCGGCGTGCGGCCGGTGGCCGGCAGGAACGGCGCCGCGATCCCCTCCGGCTTCGCGCACACCGAACAGGGCGCCCAGAGCGCGGCGGCCAACTACGCGGTGGCGCTGGGCTCCGACGGCATGTTCAACACGCAGCGACGGCACGAGATCGTCCAGGCGGTCGCGGACGCCGGCACCGCGCAGAAGCTCCAGGCCGCGCTCGACACCGCGTACTCCAAGGGGCTCCTCGCCCAGATGGGCCTCGCCGCCGACGGCACCGCCCCGGCCGGCGCGACGTTCGTCAACCGCACGCTCCCGGCCGGCACCAAGGTGAAGGACTTCGGGGGCGGCACCGCCGACGTCGACGTCTGGTACGTCCACCTGTTCGGGCTGACCGGTGAGACGTCCACCAAGCCGGTGACCAGCGGCTGGTTCACGATGAACCTCAAGCTCAAGTGGAACGGCTCCGACTGGAAGGTGCTGGAGACCTCCCAGAGGACCGGGCCCACCCCGGTCACCGGCGACAACCCCGTGTCCGGATCCGACGAGATCGCCGCGGCGGTCAACGAGTATGGAGGGTTCACCTATGCCCGTTAGCTCTCCGTCCCGCGCCGGCCGCCGCGTCCTGACGGTGTTCGCGGCCGTGCAGACCGCCGTGTTCGTCCTCGCGGCGAAGGCGACGGCCGCGCCGACCCCGCCGGTGCCCACGCCGACCCCCAGCCCCAGCAGCGACGCCTGCCAGAACGTCCCCGGTCTGGCCCGCCAGTACTGCGAGACCGGCGAGGCCGGCCGCCGGGCCCCCGCCGCGCCCACCGACCCCACCACCGCGCTCGACCCGCTGGCCTCCCTCGCGCGCGGCTGCGCCGACGCGGCCGCCTGGATCGTCGGCAAGCTCAGTGAGGCCGTCAAGAGCACCGCCACGGTCGACTTCACCAACCCCAAGTTCCTCCAGCAGTACGCCGTCGTCTTCGCCGCCTCCACCATCCTGACCCTCGTCCTGTGGCTCCTGGCCGTCGCCAAGCGGGCCATCCGGGGCGTACCGCTGGCCACCGCCATGTCGGAGGCCATCGGGTTCCTCTGGCTCACCGTGCTCGCCTCGGCCTTCACCCCGCTGGTCCTCTACACGGTCGTCTCGGCGGCCGACGGCGTCACCGAGGTCATCGCGCGCGGCACCGGCGGCCAGACCGACGCGTTCTTCGGGTCCTTCGCCGAGGCGCTCAAGAAGGGCGACGACATCGGCGGCGGGCCGATCATGCTGATCGTGGTGTCCCTGGTGTCGATCCTCGCCGCCGGGATCCTCTGGCTGGAGCTGGTCATCCGCGCCGCCCTGCTCTACGTCGGCGCGCTGCTGGGCACCGTCGTCTACGCCGGCCTCGTCGACAAGAACATGTGGGGCCACGTCCGCCGCTGGGCCGGGATCATGATCGCGGTGATCCTCGTCAAACCGGTCGTCGTCATCGTCCTCGGCCTCGCCGGAGCGCTCTCCTCCGACGACGGCCCGGACGCCGTCTCCGCCGTCGTGTCCGGTCTGGCGATCATCCTGCTGGCCATCTTCGCCTCCGCGATGATCTACCGCTTCGTCCCCGGCTTCGGCGACGAGATCGCCGCCGCCCGCACCAACCGCAAGCAGGCCACCGACGGGGCCCAGGCCGCCGCCGTCATCTCCTCGCCCGCCGCGCTCGTCTCCCAGGGCATCAAGACCCACAGCAGCCGCAGCCACCAGCAGGGCGGCGGAGGCGGCGACGCCCGGCCCGCCAACCCGGTCAGCGGCGGCGTGGCCGCCCACAGCACCCGTACCGCCCAGGGCGGGGGCGGCGGAGTCACCGCCGCCGCGCCCCCGCCGCGCAGCCCCGGCAGCGGCACCGTCGGCGGCAGCCCCGGCACCAGCACACCGCACAGCCACCGCAAGAGCACCGGCACAGGAAGCACAGGAGGTGGAGGGCGTTGACCACCCAGTCCCATCCGATCGCGCCCCGCCGCACGTATCTCATCGGCCGCGCCCGGCCGAACGCGATCGTCGGCAAGAACCGCGAGACCGGCGAGATCGCGCTGATCATCGCCGGCGCGTTCCTCGGCATGATGAGCGGACTGCTGGTCCCCGTCCTGTCCCTGCGGATCGTGCTGCTGACGGGCTTCCCGCTGCTCGCCCTCGCCGCGGTGTACGTCCCGTACAAGCACCGCACCTTCTACAAGTGGTTCGAGATCAACCGCAGCTACAAGCGCACCCTGCGCCGGGGCACCGCCTACCGCTCCACCGCCATGGAGGCCGGCACCAAGTTCGACGGCCGCGAGGTCGAGGTCGGCCCGCCTCCCGGCATCGGCCGGATCAACTGGCTCGCCGCCCCCTTCGGCCCCGACGAGATCGCCGTGCTGCTCCACGCCGACCGCCGCACCGTCACCGCCGCCATCGAGATCGAGGGCCCGGGCGTCGGCCTGCGCGACAGCGAGGACCAGGAAGCCCTGGTGGACCGTTTCGGCACCCTCCTCAAGCACGTCGCCAACGGCGACGGCTTCGTCACCCGCATCCAGATGCTCGCCCGCACCCTCCCCGCCGACCCCGACGCCCACGCCAAGGACGTCGCCCAGCGCGGCGACACCAACGCCCCGGCCTGGCTCCGCGAGTCCTACGACCAGCTCCAGTCCATGGTCTCCACCTCGTCCGAGCAGCACCGCGCCTACCTCGTCGCCTGTATGCACTACACGCGCGAACTGGCCGCCGAGGCCCACGCCATGGCCCGCGCCGCCCGCCAGGCCTCCGGCGCCGGCCGGCTCGACAAGGACGCCGGCCTCGCCGTCGTCATGGCCCGCGAGCTCACCGACATCTGCGCCCGGCTCGCGGAGGCCGACATCCGGGTGCGCCAGCCGCTCGGCCAGAGCCGCCTGGCCTCCCTGGTCCACTCCATGTACGACCCCGACCACCCCATCGACCACATCCAGGCGATGAGCAAGCGCAACGCCTGGCCGGCCGAGCTGGACGCGGTCGAACCGACGTACCTCCAGGCCAAGACCCGTGAGTCGTCCACCCGCGCCCCCTGGTGCCACGCCACCGCCTGGGTCAAGGAGTGGCCGATGACGCCCGTCGGGGTCAACTTCCTCGCGCCGCTCCTGGTGCACACCCCCGATGTGATCCGTACGGTCGCGGTCTGCATGGACCTCGAACCGACCGAGGTCGCCATCGAGCGGATGCTGACCGAGAAGACCAACGACGAGGCCGAGGCCAGCCGGGCCGCCAAGATGAACCGGACCGTCGACCCCCGCGACATCGCGGCACACGGCCGGCTCGACCAGCGGGGTGAAGATCTCGCGAGCGGCGCGGCAGGCGTCAATCTTGTCGGGTACATCACTGTGTCGTCCCGTTCACCCGAGGCCCTGGCCCGGGACAAGCGGACGATCAGGGCCTCGGCAGGCAAGTCGTATCTGAAGCTGGAGTGGTGCGACCGCGAACACCACCGGGCCTTTGTGAACACCTTGCCGTTCGCGACCGGCATCCGCCGATAGGGGCCTGATCGATGCGAGATCCGCTGTCCGTCCTCACCGATGCCTTCACCTCCTTCCTGTTCGGGAAGGTGGAGACGACCCGCCTGCCCGTCCGTACCTCGACGGGCCAGGCCCAGGCCGTCTACCTGCCGACCGCCGCACCCGGCCTCGGAGACTCCGGCGTGATCATCGGCCGCGAGGTGTACAGCGGAAAGGGGTACATCTACGACCCCTTCCAGCTGTACGGCCAGCAACTGCCCGCCCCCCACTGGCTGGTGCTCGGCGAGTCCGGCAACGGCAAGTCGGCGCTGGAGAAGACCTACGTCCTGCGCCAGCTCCGCTTCCGCGACCGCCAGGTCGTCGTCCTGGACGCCCAGGGCGAGGACGGCGTCGGCGAGTGGAACCTCATCGCCGAGCAGCTGGGAATAACTCCCATCCGGCTCGACCCGATGACCGCCCTGGACGGCGGCATCCGCCTCAACCCGCTCGACCCGGCCATCACCACCACCGGCCAGCTCGCCCTGCTGCGCACCATCATCGAGGTCGCCATGGGCCACGGGCTGGACGAGCGGTCGGGCTTCGCGCTCAAGGTCGCACACGCCTACGTCAACGCGACGATCACCGACCGCCAGCCGGTGCTCACCGACATCGTGGAGCAGCTTCGCCACCCGGAGGCGGAGTCCGCCCTGGCGATGAACGTCGACATAGACGATGTACGGGCCTGGGGCCTGGACGTCGCCCTGGTACTGGACCGGCTGGTCGACGGTGACCTCCGGGGCATGTTCGACGGCCCCACGACGGTCGGCATCGACCTCGACGCCCCACTGATCGTCTTCGACCTCTCCCACATCGACCGCAACTCCATCGCCATGCCCATCCTGATGGCGATCGTCGGTGTGTGGCTGGAACACACCTGGATCCGTCCGGACCGCAAGAAGCGCATCTTCCTGGTGGAGGAGGCGTGGCACATCATCAACAGCCCGTTCGTGGCGCAGCTCTTCCAGCGGCTGCTGAAGTTCGGCCGCCGGCTCGGCCTGTCCTTCGTGGCGGTCGTCCACCACCTCAGCGACGTGGTGGACGGCGCGGCGGCCAGAGAGGCGGCGGCCATCCTGAAGATGGCCTCCACCCGGACCATCTACGCCCAGAAGGCCGACGAGGCCAAAGCGACCGGCCGTGTGCTGGGGCTGCCGCGCTGGGCGGTGGAGATCATCCCGACGCTCACGCCCGGTATCGCCGTGTGGGACGTCAACGGCAACGTGCAGGTGGTGAAGCACCTGATCACCGAGGCTGAACGGCCACTGGTCTACACGGACCGCGCGATGACGGAGTCCTCACAGCCCGATGAACTGCCCGAGGACCTCCGGGCCGCGGAGTGGGAGGCGGAGCAGCGCGCGGCCCTCATCGAACAGCAGACCGGCGGGCCGGCGAACGGGCCGATGAAGGCGCCCCCGCGGTCGACGGTGGCATGAGATGGAGCGCAAGTCGACGGACGGAGGCATTCCGGACGGCCTGCTGGTGGGGCTGCTGGGGTTCCTGCTGGGTGTGACCGTGCTGGTGTGGACGGCCACCGGCCTGGCCGCGCTGTTCACCCACGGCGCGTGGCCGGACGGGGTCACCTTCTCCAACACCCCGGCCGCCATACGGTCCCTGGTCTCCCACCCGCACGACCTGCCGGCCGCCTGGCCGGGCACACCGGTGGGCCGGCTGTCCGGGTACGGCCTGTTCTGGGGCCTGTTCATCGGGGAGCTGCTGGTGCTGGTGGTGCTGACGGTGTTCGTGCTCGGCACCACGGCACGGTGGCGGGCGGTCCGGGCGGCCCGCGCGCAGCAGCGACGCGCCCTGCTGGCCGGTGACGCCCCGGCCGGCGTCCCGCACCGGACCCCGTCGGCCGCCCCGGTGACGGATACGGTGACACATGCCGTGCCGGAGACCCCGCCGGGCGCGGGGCACGCGCCGGCGGCGCCCGCACCCATGGCCACGCCCGCGCCGGTCGTCACACACGTGTCGGCACCCGTGCCCGTGGTGCCGCCCGCCGCCGGGCCACCGGCCGTGGCTGTGCCTGCCGACGTGTCTGCGGACGTGCCTGCGGGAGGCACGCCGCACCTGCCCGCCGTCCCGGCCCCCCGTACGCCCCGCGTCGTCTACGGCGGTCCCGCCGACCGGCGCCCCACCGCCCTCCAGGCCATCATGGACGCCGAGGGCCCCGCCCTGGTCGTCACCTCGGACCCCAGCGTGTGGGCCGACACCAAGGACGCCCGCGGCAAGCTCGGTCCGGTCCTCGTCTACGACCCCGGCCACCTGTGCGACACGCCCGCCAGGCTCCACTGGTCGCCCACCGAGGGCTGCGAGGACACGGACACCGCCGCCGCCCGCGCGAGCGCGCTGCTGGCCCCGGTACGGCCCCGCGCCCGCGTCGACGCCGCCGTGGCCGACACCGCGGAAACACTCCTCCGCTGCTGGCTGCACGCCGCCGCCGTGGACGGCCGCCCCTTCAAGCAGGTCCACCGCTGGGCGCAGAACAACGGCACCCACGAAGCCGTACGCATTCTCCGTACGCACCCCAGGGCGACCAACAGCCATGCCGGCCTGCTGGAGTCCGCCCTCACCGCCTATCCGGAACGCCGTGAGGTCGCCCAGGAGTTGACCGTACGGGCCTTGTCGTCCCTCTCCTCCGTCCACATCAGGGAAGCCTGCACGTCCAACCGAACTGATTCCCTGACCTTGGAATCATTCGTACGTGAAGCGGGCACCCTTTATGTAGTGGGGGAACCGATCGAGGATCCCCGTACCGGCCCGGGCGCGATGCCGCTGCTCACCGCGCTCGCCTCGCACGTGGTCGAGCACGGCCGCCGCATGGCCGCACGGTCATCCGACGGTCGGCTCGACCCACCAATGACCCTCGTCCTCGACGACGTCGCCGCCGTCGCCCCGCTGCCCCTGTTGCCCGAGCTGCTGACGGCCGGCCAGGGCATCGGGCTCCCAGCGCTTGTCCTGATGCGATCGGCGGAGCAGGGCCGCGCCCGCTGGCCGGGCCACAGCCTCACTCCCTGACGGGACGCCTCACCTCGTACTCGAACTCGCACCCGGTGGGCTCCCCCGCCATGGGCACGGTACGGCCGGACGGCAGGAAGCCGACCTTCCGGTAGAACGCCGCCGCCCGGGGGTTCTCCCCGTGCACATGGAGCCGTACCCGCTGGATCACCGGCTCCTCCAGGGACCAGGACCACGCCAGCGCCGCCCGGAGCAGCCCGCCGGCCACCCCGCTGCCCCGCACCTCGGGCCGTACGTACACCCCGACCACATGCGTCTGGTCCGTCGTCGGCGCCTCGCCGAACCGGGCCTTGGTACCTGACCGCTCCACGAGCACGGTGGTCGTCCCGGCCCATGAGCCGTCCGCTGCCTCGGCGATGAACTGCCGCGCTGCCGCGCTGCCGTCCGCCGCCCCGGCCGTCCGCTCCTGCCAGTAGGCGTCCGACCGGCCGCGCGCTTCCTCGTACGAGTCGAGAAAGGCGACCGGCGCGGCCGGGTCCTGGAGCGCGTCCAAGCGGATCGCCCTGGCCTTGCGCCACTCGTCGGCCCGTACGGGCCGGATCACATACTTCATACCTGGATCCTGACCGGCCCCGGGCGACCGGGCAACGCATTTTGGGTGCACGCACAACGCAAAAATGCCTCGGTCCCCGGACATTACTGTCCGGGGACCGAGGCTCAAAAATTGTTCGGCGGCGTCCTACTCTCCCACAGGGTCCCCCCTGCAGTACCATCGGCGCTGAAAGGCTTAGCTTC